>NZ_JBQEPG010000035.1:0-44499 GCF_052045635.1 Pseudomonas sp. 22189 | reverse complement strand
GCGATGGTGCGTCGATTGGATGATCTTCAGGAAATGGAGCAGATGGAGCTCAATCGTCTGGATGTGTCCGACGAAAAGGTCAAAGACTCGATCAACTCCGTTCTGCGCCACATCGAAAAAGAGATCGCTGAAACGCACAAAGCGATCAAGAAACACATCGATGATGATCCGGACATGCGCCAGATGCGCGACTTGATCGTGACCATCGACGGTATCGGGCAGAAAACCCTTGAGCGGCTGCTGGCCGAGCTGGGCGACCTGCGCAAATACGACGACCCTCGCAAACTGGTCGCTGCTGCAGGGTTGAACCCTAAGCTGCAGGAGTCAGGAAAACTCAAAGGCAGAACAATTATTTCGAGGGTCGGCTCGGCTCGCGTTCGGGCGGGTCTGTACATGCCAGGCCTGGTAGCGCTGAGGCACAACGAGGCGATCATCGCCATGAAGGAACGCTTGAAGGCCAATGGCAAAGCCCCCAAACAGATCATCTGTGCAGCCATGCGCAAGTTGTTGCACTTCGTCTACGGAGTGCTCAAATCGGGCCAACCATTTGACCCGAAATTGGCACTTGCCCGGTGAGGGGCAAGACGGTATCTACATTGGAATGCGATTCCCTGTAGGAGCTGCCGAAGGCTGCGATCTTTTTGCTCTTAATGCGGTTGTGTGTCGCCCGCTGCGGTGTCGATGCTGACCACCACCGACATCCCCGGGCGCAAGCGTTCCTCCTCCTGCTGATCCGGATCGATGGTGATCCGCACCGGCACGCGCTGGGCGATTTTCACGAAGTTGCCCGTGGCGTTATCCGCCTGCAGCAGGGCGAACTCCGAACCGGTGCCGGGCGAAATGTGCTGCACATGCCCGGTGAACTGGCGGTGGTTCAGCGCATCAACGGTGAAGCGCACCGGCTGCCCGACACGCACGTTGTCCATCTGGGTTTCCTTCATGTTGGCGATCACCCATTTCTGATTTGGCACCAACGCCATCAGCTGCGCGCCGGAGTTGACGTAGGCGCCCAGGCGCACGCCGATCTGCCCGAGCTGGCCGTCTCGCGGGGCGACGATGCGCGTATTCGACAAGTCGATTCGCGCCAGTTGCACCGCCGCTTCAGCGCTGGCCACCGCCGCCTCCAGCGAACCGCGATTGACGATCACCGTCTGCAGATCCTGACGAGCGATTTCGAGGTTGGCCTTGGCCTGCGCCACCCCCGCAATGCTCTGCGCATTGGCCGCGAGCGCCACGTCCATTTCGCGTTTCGACACCGAGCCGTCACTCACCAGCTCCTTGTTACGGCGCAGATCCGCCTCGCTTTTACGCAACTGCGCCTCGCTGTCGGCCACCACCGCCTGACGCAGTTTGATCGTCGCTTCGGCGCTGTTGCGTTGCTGCACCACGTTGGCCAGCGCGGCTTTCTGCACCGCCAGTTGCGCCAGCGACTGGTCGAGGCGTTGCTGATAAATCCGGTCATCCAGGCGCACCAGCAAATCACCGGCCTTCACGTACTGGAAATCCTGCACCGGCACCTCGAACACGTAGCCACTGAGCTGCGGGCCGATGATCGTCACCTGCCCGCGCACCAGGGCGTTTTCCGTAGTTTCGACGGCGCTGCTGAACGGCGGCAGTTGCCAGGCGTAGAGCACGATCAACACGCCGACGATGGCAATCGCGGCAAAGCCCAGTGACGAGATGATCCGCACCCGCAACGAGCGCGGCTCAGTGTTCGGCGAGGACGGCGGCGCCACGCCTTCCGGGGTGGCGGCGATGGCATTGGTGGTTGTGGTGGTCGGTTCGGTCATGAATGGGAGGCACCGTCAGGAGGTACGGAAGGCGCTGGGTCGACGGCTTTGGTGGTGCTCATCAGCCACAGCGCACGAATGGACAGCCAGATCATGGTCAGCACCGCAATCACGGCGATCAGCATGAACACATCGTTATAGGCCAGCACGTTGGCTTCGCGAGTGGCCGCGTTGGCCAGGCTGCGAATCCCGGCGAGGTTGCGCAGACTCGGGTCGGCCAGCAAGCTGCCGTAGGTCGAACCGCCGCTTTGTACGCGCGCAGCCACCAGCGGATCGGACAGCGTCAGGTGCTCGACCAGGTGGCTGGAGTGGAATTTCTCGCGCACGATCTGGAACGTGCCCAACAACGCCGCGCCGAGCAGGCCGCCGAGGTTGTTGCAGATCCCGAACAACACCGAAAAACTCACCAGATTGCGCGGGTTGGTCAACACGTTGCGGGTGCCGAACACCATGGTCGGGCCCAGAAAGAACGTGCTGCCGAAGGCCAGCAGGAACTGGCTGAAATACAGGTTTTGCGGACGGGTCAGGTTGTTGGAAAAACTGTCCATCACCGAGCCGGTGGCCATCAGCGCCAGCGAGATGATCAGCGGCATCAGCAGGTGCTTGGGGTCGATGGTCAGCGCACTGGTCGCCAGCCCGGCGATGCTGCCGATCAGCATCACCACGTAGAGGCTGTGCAGTTGCTCATAACCCATATTGAGGTTCTGCATGAAACCGACGGCGCCGGTGGACTGCTCCGAGGTGACCATGCGAATCAGGGTCACCGCCAGCGCCAGACGGATCATCGTGCCGCTGCCGAGCCAACGGGTCATCAGCATCGGGTTGCTGCGGTTGTGCTCGATGGCCAGGCCCGCGAGGATCAGGGCAATCGAGGCCGCCAGCGCATAGCCGATCCAGTCGGCCTCCAGCCACCAGTCGATCCGCCCCAGCGACAACACCGCGCAGAGCAGTGCCACGCCGCTGGCGAGGATGGCGAAGGTCAGAAAGTCCAGCGGTTCGAAGGTTTTGAAGCGGTCACCGGGCGGCAACTTGAGCAGCAGCACGCAGCCCAGCGACAGCAGCGCCATGCCCAGCTCGAACAGGTACAAGCCACGCCATTCGGCAATCTGCAGCAAGTCTTCGGAGAACAATCGCGCCAGCGGCAAAGCCAGTTGCGAGGCGCCGAGGCCCAGCACCAGCGCCTTCAGCCGCCACTTGGCCGGAAACGCCTGAACCATGTAATACAGACCCAGCGAACTCAGCGCCGCACCGACCATGCCGTGCGCCGCGCGCACGGCGATGGCCGAGCTCAGGTCATTGACGAACAGGTGGCCGAAGGTCACCAGCGCATACAACACCAGAAACACTTCGGTGAATGCACGCAGGCCGAACTGCTGACGAAACTTCACCAGCAACAGGTTCATCGACACGTTGGTCATCACGTACGCGGCCGGCAGCCAGGCCATCTCCGCCGTGGTCGCGCCCAGCGCACCTTGCAGGTAAGGCAGGTTGGCGACCACCAGCGAGTTGCCCAGACCACCGGTCACCGCCACCAACAGCCCGACCAGCGCATAGGCCAGGCGCTTGGGGTTGGAGTGCAGCGGCGTCGAGGGGGAACCGGGCAGACTGGGCTTCTCGTGCGGCTGCCAGTTGCGCGGGGCGTATCGATCCATTGAAAGACCTTGTGCTTGTGTTGCCGGGAGTTTGCCGCAAATGTTGCGGCAAACCCACAATCCTGTGGGAGCTGGCTTGCCAGCGATGGCGGCAGTCGGCTCGGCAAGAGGGTGACCGGCAGCCCGCTCCCACTGGTTCGCGGTGGATTCGTAAATTCTGTTTAAAGGTCTTCTTGCCCGCAACGGATTTTTCCCGCGCCGGGCAACTGCCACCCTTGCAGCCCTTCTCAACCTGCAAGGTGCCCGTTATGACCACGCCCCACCGGCAACGCTCCCCACGCTTTTTAAAAAACCTTGTGGCGGCCGCCCTGCTGCTGCCGGCCCTCGCCTTCGCTCAGGAACGCCCGTGGCCGGACGGTTCGCAACTGGTGATCTCGGTGTCGATGCAATTCGAAACCGGCGGTCAGCCCGAAGGCGCGGAAAGCCCGTTCTCCGGCACGCCGCTGCCCAAGGGTTATCCGGATCTGCCGGCGCAGACCTGGTTTGATTATGGCTACAAGGAAGGCTTGTGGCGGATGCTCGACCTGTGGGATCGCACCGGCATCAAGGTCACCTCGCATGTGGTCGGCGAAGCGGCGCACAAACACCCGGAACTGGCGAAAGCGATTGCTGCGCGCGGCCATGAACTGGCGGCCCATGGCATGCGTTGGGCCGATTCGTACAACATGAGCTACGACCAGGAAAAACAGTTCATCGGCGACGGTGTCAACGCGGTGGAAAAACTTACCGGCCAGCGCTCGGTGGGTTACAACGCCAACTGGCTGCGGCGCAGCCCCAATACGCTGAAGGTTCTGCAAGACCTGAATTTCACCTACCACATCGATGACGTCAGCCGCGACGAACCGTTCGTGACCATGGTCCGTGGCCGCAAATTTGCCGTGGTGCCGTACACCCTGCGCAATAACGACATCGTGCTGATCGAGGGCCGGCATTTCTCCGCCGAGCAGTTCTATCAGCAACTGGTGCTGGAATTTGATCGCCTGTACACCGAAGGCGCGAGCCAGCGGCGGATGATGTCGGTGAGTCTGCACGACCGCATCGGCGGCACGCCGGCGATGGTCGAAGCGATGGAGCGGTTCATTCGTTATGCGCAGGCGCATCCGAAGGTGAGTTTCATGCGCAAGGATCAGATCGCGCAGGTTGTGCTGACCGAGAAAAATCCTTTGATTGATTGAGGAGCAAAATCAAAAGATCGCAGCCTGCGGCAGCTCCTGCAAGGTGTACACCATTGCCATGGAGCTGCCGCAGGCTGCGATCTTTTCAGGCGCGCAATAACATATACCCCGCCACCACCAGACACACACTGGCAAACCCCACCTGCAACGTCCGCGCCGGCACCCGCGCACAAAGCTTGCGCCCGATGATCATGCCGACGATGCTGGCGACGATAAACGCCGCGCCCTGTGCATCAATCCGCACGCCTGCGTGAAACGATCCGATCACGCCAATCGCGGAAATCAGGCTGATCACCATCAGCGACGTCGCCACGATCCCACGCATCTGCACATCGGTCAGTTGCTTGAATGCCGGCACGATCAGGAAACCACCGCCGACGCCGAGCAAACCCGAAACCACACCCGTCACTGCGCCCAATACCGCAAGGGTCGCGGTGCATTTGGCGGTCCAGTCGAAGCGCCCGGTCTGTTCATTGAGCATGCAGTTCTTCTGCCCCCAGCTCGCATGACCGTGGTCGCTCGGCCCCTCTTGCGCACGCTCGCGGCGCAACATCCGCCAGGCGACCATGACCATCAGCAGGCTGAAGAGGATCATCAGAATCTGCTCCGGCAACTGATGCGCGAAATAGATCCCCAGCGGCGAAAACACCGCGCCGAGCGCGGCAATCAGCAGTGCCGCGCGATAGCGCACCAGGCCATGACGCAAACCGTCAATGGCACCGACAGCTGCCGCACTGCCCACGGCGAACAACGCCACGGGCGCAGCCTGGGTCATGCTCCAGCCGAGGCCGAGCACCAGCGCCGGCACCGCGAGAATCCCGCCGCCCGCCCCGGTCAGCCCGAGAATCAGCCCCATCAACACGCCAAACAGACTTGCCAGCAACATACGGAGTTCTCAGTCGACTTTGGACAAACCGGTCAGCCACTCGCGGCCTTTGAGCATGCCGTTCCAGTAGAACCACGGCAGCAGCGTCGCCTTGAGAAACCACGCCGAGCGGCGCGGCACGGTCGCATCAAGGGCGAAGGTCGGCAGCAACTTCCCGCCGTAACCGAACTCGGCGAGGATCACCTTGCCCTTCTCCACTGTCAGCGGACAGGAACCATAGCCGTCGTACTTCAGTGGCAACGGCTGCCGCTTGCGCAGCGCCAGAAGGTTTTCGGCGACGACCACGATCTGCTTGCGCACGGCGGCAGCGGTTTTTGCGTTAGTGGTGCCGCAGATGTCACCGAGGCCAAACACTTCGGGGTATCGCGGATGTTGCAGGCTGTGCGGATTGACTTCGCACCAGCCGGTGGTGTCGGCCAGCGGGCTCTGGGCGATGAACTCCGGCGCGACTTGCGGCGGCACAACATGCAGCAGGTCAAAGGTTTTCGCCTGTGTGGTGACGTTGCCGTCAGCGTCCTTGATCTCGAACCAGGCGGTTTTCGCCGGGCCGTCGACCCTGACCAGATTGCTGTTGAAGGCCAGTTGCGCGTTGTACTTTTCGATGTACTTCATCAGTGGCGGGACGAAAGTCGCGACACCGAACAGCGCGGCGCCGGCGAGATTGAACTCGACGTTGATGTTGTTCAGCACAGCGGTTTTGCGCCAGTGATCGCACGACAGGTACAACGCCTTCTGCGGTGCGCCGGCGCATTTGATCGGCATCGCCGGCTGAGTAAACAGCGCCTTGCCGCCGCGCAGTTTCTGCACCTGATCCCAGGTGTACTGCGCATGCTGATAGCTGTAGTTGGACGTCACGCCATGCTGACCGAGGCTTTCCTGCAGGCCTTCGATCTTCTCCCAGGCCAGACGCAGGCCGGGGCAGACGATCAGGTTCTGGTAGCTGACGCGGCGTTGATCGTTGAGCGTGAGTTGACGTGTGTCGGGATCCACCGCTGTCACCGCCGCCTGAATCCAGGTGGCCTGACGCGGCATCACTTTGCTCATCGGCCGCGCAGTGTCCTTGACGTCATAGGCGCCACCGCCGACCAGCGTCCACGCCGGTTGGTAGTAATGCTGGGCGCTCGGCTCGATCACGGTGATGTTCAGAGTGGGATCACGCTTGAGCAGACTGGCGACAAAACCGATGCCGGCGGTGCCACCGCCGATGACCACGATGTCTGCACTGATGGATGGGCCCCAGTGTTGATCGTTCATTGCTTGTTCCTTATTGCTGCACGCAAGGATTTTTTCGAATCAAACCACTAAACCTGTGGGAGCTGGCTTGCCAGCGATAGGGACTTGTCAGCCGCTATTGATGGCGACTGACACTCCGCCATCGCTGGCGAGCCAGCTCCCACAGGTTTTGTATTGTGTTGGCTGACATTTATGGGTGGCCCCAGCTCTTGAGCACCGCCCCGCAATACAGTCCGGACAGGGTCTTCATCACCTGAATCACTTCAGGGCTGGCCAGGCCGTAAAAGATGTATTTGCCTTCGCGGCGGGTCGCCACCAGGCCTTCATCGCGCAGGATGCCCAGTTGCTGGGACAGCGTCGGCTGGCGCACGCCGGTGATTTTTTCCAGCTCGCCGACGTTGCGTTCGCCCTGAGTCAGCTGGCACAGGATCAACAGGCGATCCTCATTGGCCAACGCCTTGAGCAGCGCGCAGGCCTTGGAGGCGGACGCCCGCAGTTGGGCGACTTCACATTCGGTCAGACTGGATTGCATTTGCACGATGCCTTCAACGTCACTTAAGCTGCGAACATTATGTTTTTAGATAAAGTGTTGCAACCCATTTCCCTGATTCAGGTTGGTGTCCATGCCCGCGCAGATTGAAGCTTTCCTCGACCCCGCCTCTTCGACCTACAGCTATGTGGTCTATGAAGCCGATGGCGGGCAATGTGCAATCGTCGATCCGGTGCTTGATTACGACGGCGCTGCCGGTCGTACCTGCACCGTACAGGCCGACAAAATCATCGCCTTCGTCCGTGACCACCGCCTGCAGGTGCAATGGCTGCTGGAAACCCACGCCCACGCCGACCACCTGTCCGCCGCGCCGTACCTGCGCCGCGAACTGGGCGGCAAGATCGCCATCGGTGAGTCGATCAGCAAAGTGCAGAATGTGTTCAAGGCGCTGTTCAATCTGGAGCCGGAGTTCTGCGTCGACGGCTCGCAGTTCGATCACCTGTTCGCGCCGAACGAGTCGTTCAGGATCGGCAACCTCAAAGCCACCGCCCTGCACGTCCCCGGCCACACCCCGGCAGACATGGCTTATCTGATCGACGGCGAACAGATTCTGGTCGGCGACACGCTGTTCATGCCCGACGTCGGCACCGCCCGCTGCGACTTCCCCGGCGGCGACGCGCATCAGTTGTTCAACTCGATCCACAAACTGCTGGCCTTCCCGGCCAGCGTCAAACTCTACGTTTGCCACGATTACCCGCCAGAAGGCCGCGCCGCGCAGTGCCAGACCACCGTTGGCGAACAGCGCAAGAGCAATATTCATGTGCATGACGGGATCGACGAGGCGGCGTTTGTCGAGATGCGCACCAAACGCGATGCCGGGTTGGGCATGCCGACGCTGTTGCTGCCGGCGATTCAGGTGAATGTGCGGGCGGGGAATTTTCCGGCGGCCGAGGACAATGGTGTGGTTTACCTGAAGGTGCCGATCAACAAGCTCTAAAAGCAAAAGATCGCAGCCTTCGGCAGCTCCTACAGGGACATGGTTTGTGCGTGCCCTGCGTAGGAGCTGCCGCAGGCTGCGATCTTTTGATCTTCAGGACCCGAGGGTCAACCCATTCGCTGGCAACGGCAGCGCCGTCTTGTAGCGCACCTGCTTCAAGGCAAAACTCGAGCGGATATTCGCAACGCCCGGCACCTTGGTCAGAAAGTCCATCATGAACCGCTCCAGCGCCTGAATCGTCGGCACCAGCACCCGGATCAGGTAGTCCGGGTCGCCGGCCATCAGGTAGCACTCCATCACCTCGGGGCGGTCGGAGATCGCCTCTTCGAAATGCTGCAACGCCTCCTCGACCTGCTTCTCCAGACTGACGTGAATGAACACGTTCACATGCAGGCCCAGCAGATCGGCATCCAGCAGCGTCACCTGCTCGCGAATCAGGCCTAATTCTTCCATCGCCTTGACCCGGTTGAAACACGGCGTCGGCGACAGGTTCACCGAGCGTGCGAGGTCGGCGTTGGTGATGCGCGCATTCTCCTGAAGGCTGTTGAGAATGCCGATGTCGGTACGGTCCAGTTTGCGCATGAGACAAAACCACCTGTTTTTTATGTTTATGCAGAATTTCTATCTGCAAATCATCTCCAGCGCAACGAAACAGAGAGAAATATTCTTCTCCGCCGGGCCTATGATTGTTGTAGGACAAGATTTCTTTCACCCAAGAATGATTGCCAGCTCACTACAAGAAATTCACAAGATCGAGCGTAGAAGCCATGACCCAAGCGTATGAACCGCTGCGTCTGCACGTCCCTGAACCCTCGGGCCGCCCAGGCTGCAAAACCGACTTCTCCTACCTGCATCTGACCGATGCCGGCACGGTGCGCAAACCTTCCATTGACGTCGAACCTGCCGACACCGCCGACCTGGCGCGTGGGCTGATTCGGGTGCTCGACGATCAGGGCAACGCCCTCGGTCCCTGGGCTGAAAATGTGCCAGTCGACATCCTGCGCAAGGGCATGCGCGCCATGCTCAAGACGCGGATTTACGACAACCGCATGGTGGTCGCCCAGCGCCAGAAAAAAATGTCGTTCTACATGCAAAGCCTTGGCGAAGAAGCCATCGGCAGCGCCCAGGCCCTGGCCTTGAACATCGACGACATGTGCTTCCCGACGTACCGCCAGCAAAGCATCCTGATGGCCCGCGAAGTGCCGCTGGTCGACCTGATCTGCCAGCTGCTGTCCAACGAGCGCGATCCGCTCAAGGGCCGGCAGTTGCCAATCATGTACTCGGTCAAGGACGCCGGCTTCTTCACCATCTCCGGCAACCTCGCCACTCAGTTCATTCAAGCCGTCGGCTGGGGCATGGCCTCGGCGATCAAGGGCGACACCAAAATCGCCTCGGCGTGGATCGGTGACGGTGCCACCGCCGAATCGGACTTCCACACCGCCCTCACCTTCGCCCACGTTTACCGCGCGCCAGTGATTCTCAACGTGGTCAACAACCAATGGGCAATCTCGACCTTCCAGGCCATCGCCGGAGGTGAAGCCACCACCTTCGCCGGACGCGGCGTCGGTTGCGGCATCGCCTCGTTGCGGGTCGATGGCAACGACTTCTACGCGGTCTACGCCGCTTCCGCCTGGGCTGCCGAACGCGCCCGGCGCAACCTCGGCCCGACCATGATCGAGTGGGTCACCTACCGCGCCGGCCCGCACTCGACCTCCGACGATCCGTCGAAATACCGGCCTGCCGACGACTGGAGCCACTTCCCGCTGGGCGACCCGATTGCCCGCCTGAAGCAGCACCTGATCAAGGTCGGCCACTGGTCGGAAGAAGAGCACGCCGCCGTCAGCGCCGAGCTTGAAGCCGAAGTGATTGCCGCGCAGAAACAGGCCGAACAGTACGGCACCCTCGCTGGCGGGCAGATTCCTAGCGCCGCGACCATGTTCGAAGACGTCTACAAAGAGATGCCGGAGCACTTGAAGCGCCAGCGTCAGCAGTTGGGGATCTGACATGAACGATCACAACAACAATATTCAGTTGGAAACCGCCATGACCACGACCACCATGACCATGATCCAGGCCCTGCGCTCGGCCATGGATGTGATGCTTGAGCGTGACGACAATGTGGTGGTATTCGGTCAGGACGTCGGCTACTTCGGCGGCGTGTTCCGTTGCACCGAAGGCCTGCAGACCAAGTACGGCACCTCGCGGGTATTCGACGCACCGATCTCCGAAAGCGGCATCGTCGGTGTGGCGGTAGGCATGGGCGCCTACGGCTTGCGTCCGGTGGCCGAGATTCAGTTCGCCGACTACGTCTACCCCGCTTCCGACCAGATCATTTCCGAAGCCGCACGCCTGCGTTATCGCTCGGCCGGCGAGTTCACTGCGCCGATGACCCTGCGCATGCCCTGCGGCGGCGGGATCTACGGCGGCCAGACCCACAGCCAGAGCATCGAGGCGATGTTCACTCAGGTCTGTGGTCTGCGCACCGTCATGCCGTCCAACCCGTACGACGCCAAAGGCCTGCTGATCGCCTCCATCGAAAACGATGACCCGGTGATCTTCCTCGAGCCAAAACGCCTGTACAACGGCCCGTTCGACGGCCACCACGACCGCCCGGTGACCCCGTGGTCGAAACACCCCCAAGCTCAGGTGCCAGACGGTTACTACACCGTACCGCTGGACGTCGCCGCGATCACCCGTCCGGGCAAGGACGTGACCGTGCTGACCTACGGCACTACCGTTTACGTGTCGCAAGTGGCTGCTGAAGAATCCGGCGTGGATGCCGAAGTCATCGACCTGCGCAGCCTGTGGCCGCTGGACCTGGACACCATCGTCAAATCGGTGAAAAAAACCGGTCGTTGCGTGGTGGTGCACGAAGCCACCCGCACCTGCGGTTTCGGCGCCGAGTTGGTAGCGCTGGTGCAAGAGCATTGCTTCCATCACCTGGAAGCGCCGATCGAACGCGTCACCGGTTGGGACACCCCCTACCCGCACGCGCAAGAGTGGGCGTATTTCCCAGGGCCGTCCCGAGTGGGCGCGGCGTTGAAACGGGTCATGGAGGTCTGAATGGGCACGCACGTTATCAAGATGCCGGACATCGGCGAAGGCATCGCAGAAGTAGAGCTGTCGCAGTGGCACGTCAAGGTTGGCGATCTGGTCGTTGAAGACCAGGTGCTGGCGGACGTGATGACCGACAAGGCGATGGTCGATATTCCCTCGCCGGTACACGGCAAGGTGATTGCCCTCGGCGGTCAGCCGGGGGAAGTGATGGCGGTCGGCAGTGTGCTGATCAGCATCGAAGTCGAAGGTGCCGGAAACCTGAAGGAATCCGCCGCGCCAGCACCGGTTGCTGCGAAAGAGGCACCTGCTGCGGCGAAAGTTGAGACAGCTGCCGAGAGCAAACCTGCGGCCGCTGCTGCACCGCGTCCGGCACCGGTTTGCCAAGGCCCGATGGTTGCCCGCGAGGCCAATGAACGTCCGCTGGCCTCGCCGGCGGTGCGCAAACATGCGCTGGATCTGGGCATTCAGTTGCGTCTGGTGCGCGGTTCCGGCCCGGCCGGCCGTGTGCTGCACGAAGACCTCGAAGCCTATCTGGCGCAGGGGCAGTCGAACGCTTCGGCACCGCTCGCCGCCGCTTACGCCCAGCGCAACGACGAAGAACAGATTCAAGTAATCGGCATGCGCCGCAAGATCGCCCAACGCATGCAGGACGCCACCCAGCGTGCCGCGCACTTCAGCTACGTCGAAGAAATCGACGTCACCGCCATCGAAGAACTGCGCGCGCATCTGAATGAGAAACACGGCGCCAGCCGGGGCAAGTTGACCTTGCTGCCGTTCCTGGTGCGCGCGTTGGTCGTCGCTCTGCGCGACTTCCCGCAGATGAACGCCCGTTACGACGACGAAGCCCAGGTCATCACCCGCCTCGGCGCAGTGCATGTCGGCGTCGCCACGCAAAGCGATGTCGGCCTGATGGTGCCAGTAGTGCGTCACGCCGAAGCGCGCAGCCTGTGGGACAGCGCCGCAGAAATCTCGCGTCTGGCCAATGCTGCCCGCAATGGCAAGGCCAGTCGCGACGAATTGTCCGGCTCGACCATCACCCTGACCAGCCTCGGTGCGCTGGGCGGCATCGTCAGCACGCCGGTGCTGAACCTGCCGGAAGTGGCCATCGTCGGCGTGAACAAAATCGTCGAACGGCCAATGGTCGTCAAAGGCCAGGTGGTGATACGCAAGATGATGAACCTCTCCAGCTCCTTCGATCACCGCGTGGTCGACGGCATGGACGCGGCGCTCTTCATCCAGGCCATTCGTGGTCTGCTCGAACAACCCGCGACTCTGTTTGTGGAGTGATGCCATGCAAACCTTGAACACCACGCTGCTGATCATCGGCGGCGGCCCCGGCGGTTACGTCACGGCGATTCGCGCCGGACAACTGGGCATTTCGACGATTCTGGTCGAGGGTCAATCGCTGGGGGGCACCTGCTTGAACATCGGCTGCATTCCGTCGAAAGCGCTGATTCATGTAGCCGAGCAGTTTCACCAGACTCAACACCACAACCAGCATTCGGCACTGGGCATCAGCGTTTCCGCGCCGACCCTCGACATCGGCAAAAGCGTCGAGTGGAAGGACGGCATCGTCGATCGCCTGACCACCGGTGTCGCCGCACTGCTGAAAAAGAACAAGGTCCAGGTCATCCATGGCTGGGCCAAAGTCATCGACGGCAAAACCGTCGAGGTCGGCGATACACGTATCCAGTGCGAACATCTGGTGCTGGCCACCGGTTCAACCAGCGTCAACCTGCCGATCCTGCCAATCGGCGGGCCGATCATCTCCTCCACCGAAGCGCTGGCACCGAAAGCGGTACCCAAACGTCTGGTGGTGGTCGGCGGCGGTTATATCGGTCTGGAGCTGGGCATTGCTTACCGCAAGCTCGGCGCCGAAGTCAGTGTGGTCGAGGCGCAGGATCGTATCCTGCCAGCCTACGATGCCGAGCTGACCCAACCGGTGCACGAAGCGCTGAAGCAACTGGGCGTGAAGCTCTATCTCAAGCACAGCGTGCTGGGTTTCGATGGCACCTTGCAGGTGCGTGACCCGAACGGCGACACCCTCAATCTGGAAACCAATCAGGTGCTGGTGGCAGTCGGTCGCAAGCCGAATACGCAGGGCTGGAACCTCGAAGCGCTGAATCTGGACATGAACGGCTCGGCGATCAAGATCGACAACCGCTGCCAGACCAGCATGCGCAACGTCTACGCCATCGGCGACCTGAGCGGCGAACCGATGCTCGCGCACCGCGCCATGGCCCAGGGCGAAATGGTCGCCGAACTGATCAGCGGCAAGCACCGCGAATTCAACCCGACCGCCATCGCCGCCGTGTGCTTCACCGACCCGGAACTGGTGGTGGTCGGCCAGACCCCGGACGAGGCCAAGGCTGCCGGGCTGGACTGCGTCGTTTCCAGCTTCCCGTTCGCCGCCAATGGCCGGGCGATGACCCTGGAATCGAAAAGCGGCTTCGTGCGCGTGGTCGCGCGTCGCGACAATCATGTGATTGTCGGCTGGCAGGCAGTCGGAGCAGGTGTTTCCGAATTGTCGACCGCGTTTGCGCAAAGCCTGGAAATGGGCGCACGCCTGGAAGACATTGGCGGCACCATCCATGCGCATCCGACCCTGGGTGAAGCGGTGCAGGAAGCGGCGTTGCGTGCGTTGGGGCATGCGTTGCACCTTTAAAGATCAAAAGATCGCAGCCTGCGGCAGCTCCTACAGGGGGGTTGCCGATTCTGTAGGAGCTGCCGCAGGCTGCGATCTTTTCAGCGATGGACAAGGATTTTTCATAAGCAGGCTAATAAATCTGCTTTTCCCCCCATCGTCCGGGCTGCGAAACCGCTCCAGAATGAAGTATTGTTGTGCCCATCCAAAAAAACGTCAGAAGCCTGAACCGTTTCGACGGTTGTTCAGTGATAGAGGGTGTCATGGGTAACGAAAGCATCAATTGGGACAAGCTGGGTTTTGACTACATCAAGACCGACAAACGCTATCTGTCGTACTTTCGCAATGGCGAGTGGGACAAAGGCACCCTGACCGAAGACAACGTGCTGCACATCAGCGAAGGCTCGACGGCCCTTCACTATGGCCAGCAGTGCTTCGAAGGCCTGAAGGCTTATCGTTGCAAGGACGGCTCGATCAACCTGTTCCGTCCGGACCAGAACGCCGCGCGCATGCAGCGCAGCTGCGCTCGCCTGCTGATGCCGCACGTATCGACCGAGCAGTTCATCGAAGCGTGCAAAGAAGTGGTTCGCGCCAACGAGCGCTTCATCCCGCCATACGGCACCGGCGGCGCGCTGTACCTGCGTCCGTTCGTGATCGGCGTGGGTGACAACATCGGCGTGCGCACCGCGCCAGAGTTCATCTTCTCGGTATTCGCGATCCCGGTCGGCGCCTACTTCAAGGGCGGCCTGACCCCGCACAACTTCCAGATCTCCAGCTTCGACCGCGCTGCCCCACAGGGCACCGGTGCGGCCAAGGTCGGTGGCAACTACGCCGCCAGCCTGATGCCGGGCTCCCAGGCCAAGAAGGCGCACTTCGCTGACGCTATCTATCTGGATCCGCTGACCCACAAGAAAATCGAGGAAGTCGGTTCGGCCAACTTCTTCGGGATCACCCACGACAACAAGTTCGTCACCCCGAACTCGCCCTCCGTACTGCCAGGCATCACCCGTCTGTCGCTGATCGAACTGGCGAAAACCCGTCTGGGCCTGGAAGTGGTGGAAGGCGACGTGCTGATCGACAAGCTGTCGGACTTCAAGGAAGCCGGCGCCTGCGGTACCGCTGCGGTGATCACTCCGATCGGCGGCATCAGCTACAACGACCACCTGCACGTGTTCCACAGCGAAACCGAAGTCGGCCCGGTCACCCAGAAGCTCTACAAAGAACTGACTGGCGTGCAGACCGGCGACATCGAAGCGCCAGCGGGCTGGATCGTCAAGGTTTGATCTGACGGCCAGTTGTACAAAAGCCCTCCATCAAGTGATTGATGGGGGGCTTTTTGGTTGTGAGAATCAAGATCAAAAGATCGCAGCCTGCGGCAGCTCCTACAGGNCAGGCTGCGATCTTTTGATCTTTTGATTCTATTTCACCGCAATCCGCTTCCCGCCTCGCGCAGCGATCCCGCTGGCCTGACCATTCTGTTGCTTGCCCGTGCGCGCCTGGGTAATCAATCCGGGAATCAACTCCCCTTCCGGCAGATTCTTCCAGAAACGCACCGGCAAGTGCCCTTGCATGACCTTCTCGTTCAACCGCGCCGGGTTGAAGATGTGGCTGTAGTACGTCAGCCACAACTCGCCGTGCGGGTCATCGACGTTCTGCGCCAGTTGCTGCCATTCCAGTGGGCATTGGCGTTGATGGATCAATTGCTCGCCATCGTAATAAACCCCGTCACGCGGGGTGGCGATCAACCAGCGATGCCGGCCCATGCGCCCGATGAAATGCTCGCTGGCGCTGTGCAGGATGTCGTGGGCCGGCTCGTGCC
The DNA here is from genome assembly GCF_052045635.1 of Pseudomonas sp. 22189. Taxonomy (NCBI): domain Bacteria; kingdom Pseudomonadati; phylum Pseudomonadota; class Gammaproteobacteria; order Pseudomonadales; family Pseudomonadaceae; genus Pseudomonas; species Pseudomonas sp. 22189. Next base: position 28,756 of record NZ_JBQEPG010000035.1, on the reverse strand, counting down.
ATGCGACGTATTGCGGGCCCGGCTGATCCTGCGGGCGTTCGATGAAACGCACGAACGCATGCAAATGGTGGGCTTCGCGGTGTACCTGCTTGATGCGCCGCTGCAACTCGCTGCCGAGTTTATCGCCGGCCATCATCGCTGTGCGGTCGCCGTGGCTGACTCGCCACAGCACTTCATACAACAGACTCCAGCGCTGGTCGCCCCGGTAGCGCGCGGCTTGCTCCAGGGTATCGAGCAGTGCACGGGGGATACGTGCCTGAAACGGCCCCTGCCCCTCCGGCACCGAGACGTCACTGGCAAACAGATCGCTCACCCCTTCCGACGCCCAGCTCACCAGACTCGGGTCGACTTCATGGCTGAGCAGCCAGCGCGCCTGTTGGCGCCAGGTGTCGAACAGGTCGTCGCAATCGAGATTGATCATCCCCACAATCCCATCTGCTGCGGCTGCGGCCGGTCGCGCAGTTGCTGATAGAGCATGTGGCTGGTGACTTCCGCCTGTTGCGGGTGGTAGTCGCTGGTGATGATGAAGGGCTTGGCCTTGGCCAGCACACAGCGCATGCGCGCCACGTCTTCGTAGCGAATGCGCCGTTGCTGGCGCAATTGCACCAGACGTTCGGTGGTACGCAGGCCAATGCCGGGGATGCGCGCGATCAGCGACGGCTCGGCGCGGTTCAGGTCCAGCGGAAACACTTCGCGATTCTGCAGCGCCCAAGCCAGTTTGGGGTCGATGTCCAGCGCCAGATTACCCGGGCCCTTGAGCAACTCATCTGCGTTGTAGCCGTAGCTGCGCAAGAGGAAATCGGCTTGATACAGACGGTGTTCGCGCATCAGCGGCGGCGCGGCCAGCGGCACGCTTTTCGGGCTGTCGGGAATCGGACTGAAGGCCGAGTAGTAGACGCGGCGCAAGCGGTAGTTGCCATACAGCGACTGAGCGCTGTGCAGGATCGTGCTGTCGTCGGTGTCATCGGCGCCGACGATCATTTGCGTACTTTGCCCGGCGGGGGCGAATTTCGTCGATCGCGGTTCGTTGAGCACCGTTTGCACGCCAGTGTAAATGGTGTTCATCGCTTGCTTGATCGAACCGATCTGTTTCTCCGGCGCCAGGGTTTGCAGGCTGGCATCGGTGGGCAGTTCGATATTGACGCTGAGGCGATCGGCATAACGCCCGGCCTCCTCGATCAACGCCGGGTCGGCCTCGGGAATGGTCTTGAGGTGGATGTAGCCGCGAAACTCGTGCTGTTCGCGCAACAGCTTTGCCACGCGTACCAGTTGTTCCATGGTGTAGTCCGCCGAACGGATGATCCCCGAACTGAGAAACAGCCCGCTGACGCAGTTGCGCCGGTAGAAATCCAGGGTCAGCGTGACCACTTCCTCGGGGGTGAAGCGTGCGCGCGGCACATCGCTGGAGCGGCGGTTGACGCAATATTGGCAGTCGTAGAGACAGAAATTGGTCAGGAGGATTTTCAGCAGCGACACGCAACGACCGTCCGGCGTGTAGCTGTGGCAGATGCCCATGCCATCGGTCGAGCCCAACCCGGTCTTGCCCTCGGAGCTACGCTTGGGCGCACCGCTGCTGGCGCAGGAAGCGTCGTACTTGGCGGCGTCGGCGAGAATGCTGAGCTTGTCGATGATTTGCATGGCGGAGACTCGATACTGGTTATGCGTACAGTATCGAGTCTATTGGATTGGCACAAGGTGCAAAACGGGATCAAAAGATCGCAGCCTTCGGCAGCTCATACAGGGACTGAGCAGCGCCGAGAATTATCGGGTGTACGCGATTACTGTTGGAGCTGCCGCAGGCTGCGATCTTTTGACCTTCGCGTCTAACGGCAACTCAAGACCAAACCGCGTATCTATTGCCTTTCGCCCCGCCACGGTCAATGCCAACGCCCGACTATCAAGATCCTGCGTCACCCACTTGCGTTTCAACGCCATCTGCAACAACGCCGCACCCAACGAACCGCCCAGATGCGGCCGACGCATGCTCCAGTCCAGGCACGGGCAAGCGAGCTTGCGGCGCAAGGTACTCAAGTCCTGTACCTCAATACCCAAATCCACGAACAGCGCCTCGCCACTCTCGCTCAAGCGATAAGCCCGCTCGTCGGTTTCCACCAGCCATCCCGCCGCGAGCAAACGGTCATGCAGCAACACCGCCAGCGTGCCAGCCATATGGTCATAGCAGGTGCGCGCGAATTGCAGACGATCTGGAGTGTGCGGCTTGAAGCTCGGCACGGCGTTCTGGCCGATCACCATCAACGCTTCCAGCGCCTGCGCCACCCGTTGATCAGCGAGGCTGTAATAACGATGGCGGCCCTGCACGTGCAAGCGCACCAGCGACAGATCCTTGAGTTTGGCCAAGTGCGCGCTGGCAGTGGAGGCACTGACCTCGGCAACGGCGGCCAATTCAGTGCTGGTGCGGGCGTGGCCGTCCATCAGCGAGCAGAGGATTTTGGTGCGTGCCGGTTCGGCGATGGCGGCTGCCACCTGCGAAACGCCGATGTCTTGATGTTCTGCGTGCATATTTCGCTCCCCGACGAATCGTCGCCGCTGCGAACTGAAGATACTCGCATCACTTTCCCGACGACAAGGTTATGAACCATGGACCCGATCATCGCTGCGACGCATGCCGATCCCTACCCTTACTACGCCAAACTGCGCGCCGAGGGCGGACTGACCTTTGATCATGGATTGAGACTGTGGGTCGCCAGCAGCGCCCGAGCGGTGCGTGCGGTGCTGACGCATGCCGATTGTCGGGTGCGGCCGCTGCAGGAACCGGTGCCCAAGGCGATTGCTTCGGGGACGGCCGGCCAGGTATTCGGGCAGTTGATGCGGATGAACGACGGCGAACGTCAGCGCTGCCCACGCTCTGCGATGGAACCGGCGCTGCAGTTGATCGATGACGTTCAGGTACGCGCATTGGTGGCAGCACGGCTGATGACCGCGGACGCCGACGGCTTATATAAGGCGATGTTTCGCGGCCCGGTGTGCGTGGTCGCGACGCTGCTCGGCTTCACCCCGGCGCAAGGCCGGGCGATCAGTGAGCTGACGGCGGATTTCGTCGCCTGCCTGTCGCCGTTGAGCAATGACCTGCAACTGGCGGCGGCGCATGCGGCGGCTGAGCAATTGCGCGGTTATTTCATCGAGTTGCTCGCTGAAGCCAACAGTGATTTGCTCCAGGCTATCGAGCAGCGATTCGCAGGGGACAAAGAACCCCTGACCGCCAACCTGATCGGTCTCTGCTCGCAGACATTTGAGGCGACAGCCGGGCTGATCGGCAATGCACTGATAGCGCTGCAACGTCAGCCCGAGTTACGTGGCGCCTCTGTGGACGCACTGTTGGCCGAGGTTCAGCGCTTTGATCCGCCGGTGCAGAACACTCGACGCTTTGTCGCACAGACTTGCGAGATCGATGGCGTGCGGCTCGAGGCTGGCGAGGTGATTCTGGTGCTGCTGGCCTCGGCCAACCGCGATCCCTTGTTAAATGCAGAGCCCGACCGGTTTCTGCTGGATCGTCCTGACCGGCGCAGTTTCAGCTTTGGCAGCGGCCGGCATCAGTGTCCGGGGCAGACACTGGCGCTGAGTATTGCCGCTGCGACTGTCAGAAAAATCCTTGATCAGGGTATGAATCTGCAACAACTGACGTGGCATTACCGCCCTTCCCTCAACGGGCGGATTCCACTGTTCAGCGCAGTGCGACCTTAAGCGCTACGCAACTCGATGGTCAGGTGCGACAGCTCATGCACCGGCGCCAGCCGTTCGCGAATCGCCTCCGCCGTCACGCCCGCCGCCGCGACCACACTGACAATCGCCGCCCGCGCCTGCGGGCCGACCTGCCAGACATGCAGATCGCTGATGCGTACATCGTCGGAGGCTTCCAGCAACTCGCGGATCTCCGCCGCCACCGGCTCGTCGGTGGTGTCGAGCAGCACGGCGGCGCTGTCGCGCATCAGGTTGTAAGCCCATTTCGCGATGACAATCGAACCGACAATCCCCATCGCCGGGTCCAGCCATACCCAACCGAGATAGCGCCCGGCCAGCAACGCGGCAATCGCCAGCACCGAGGTCAGGGCATCGGCCAGCACATGGACGTAGGCCGAGCGCAGATTGTTGTCGTGATGGTGATGATGATCATGACCGTGGTCATGCTGATGGCCGTGGTCATGGCCGTGATGGCCCATCAACAGGAAGGCGCTGAGGACGTTTACGCCCAAGCCGACAATCGCAATAACAGTGGCTTCGCCAAACGCCACGGTGGTCGGTTCGAACAAACGAAAAATCGACTCGCCGGCAATGCCCAGCGACACCAGCCCCAGCACCATCGCCGAAGCAAATCCGGCCAGATCGCCGACTTTGCCGGTGCCGAAACTGTAGCGGCGGTTGTTGGCATTGCGCCGGGCAAAACCATAGGCTGCCGCGGCGATACCCAACGCGCCGGCATGGGTCGCCATGTGGAAACCATCGGCCAGCAGGGCCATGGAGCCGGTGATGTAGCCGGCGGCGATCTCGCCGATCATCATCACGAACGTCAGCGCCACCACCCACAAGGTGCGGCGGGCGTTTTCGTCGTGAGATGCGCCGAGAAACTGGTGATCGTGGCTGAAACGCTCAGCGCTTGGGGTCAGGCTCATGATGCGGATGCTCTATTTGGAATAACGGCGGATGGCTTGCAACAGATCTTCGGCGCCCTGAGCGCGCTGTTCGTCGGTGAGGTCGGGATGCGCCACGTGCTCACGGGTGTGGGCCTCGATGAACTGCTCCATCAACCCGTTGACCGCCCCGCGAATCGCCGCCACCAGGTGCAAGGTCTTGGCGCAATCGGCATCGCCTTCCAGCGCTTTCTCCACCGCCTGCACCTGCCCGGCAATCCGCCGCACGCGGTTGAGCAACTCGTCTTTGTGTTCGTGAATGTGCGACATACCTATACCCCCTACCCCTATATGGCGCGCATAATCGCCGATGGCTTGGGCAATCGCAAGTTCGGTGAGCATTCAAGGGATGAACGGGATGCTGAAAGCGATTTCACTCCCACTGTGGGAGCGAGCCTGCTCGCGCAGGAGCCCTCTCTACTATCGAATATCCGAAGGTCAAACCCGGGAAAAAAGGCTGATCCATGAAGAGTTACTCACACGAATCCAAGCGCTTTTTCAAGCGTCTGCTTGCCTAACTGATGCGCACACTTACTCAGTCAAGCCTCGACGATTTACTTAACGGTTGGATGGGTAAATTAAGCTGCGATACCACAAACTTGATTTTTTACATTTGTAACAATCACTTGGATTTCAGACCCTTCCTACAGCTATAAAAAGCATCTTCATATAGCGTCCGCATCGCTTTCAAAAACGATGTAACAAGGACACTGATGGTGCGTAAAAAAGATATACCCCGTGTTCAAAACCCACCGACTGGTGACGGTCACCACATTACCAGCCGCTACATGACAATCAGCGAACTGGCGGAGAGGGAGGCAAGACAATCTGCTTATGACGATATGCTGGCCAGGCAGCAGGCGTATGAAGATCGATTGATCAAACAACCGCTAAAGTATCAGCGCGCTGTTAAAGGCTGTGTGTTTACCAAAAGCTGCAAACTTCCTGATGGTGTTATCAATCACACTAGCCCCGCCGGGTTTATACCGGTAGAGAGGCTGGCCGACTTTGGAGAGTTTTCCCTGCTAGGCGGCCGCGAACGAGACGCCGTCGGAAACATACCGCTGAAAAAAATCTGCGGCAGCCACTTGCCCAACTCAGCAGGAACGCTTGCTCTAGGTTTGACTGCCGTAGCAGGCACAAGTGGTAGCGCAGTGAACGGTGCAGCCGTTGCGACTGGAGGTGTTGGCGCTGGAGCATTACTCGGAATAGTCGCACTGCTTTGGCCATCGAGTTTGGGCGACAGTTCTCTGTACACAGAAGAACAACTCAAATCACTCGACAAAGGCCGAACTCGTGTCCGACTGCACGTAGAACAACAGCCTGATGGCACTCTGAAAGGGTACGGATATAACACCCAGACGCGCAGTGATTGGGAGATGATTCCTGTCGTAAAGTTCGTCGAGCAAGGAACGCAACAAGTTGCGGACTTCGGTAATGGGGCAGCACTGATCTGGACTCCCGTTGTTGACCCTTCCAGTACCACGGGAATCCCGCCACTGGAAAGTGCGCCGCAAGCGCCACAGATATGGATTTATCCGCCGACAGAACAGGCGGACAAAATCATCGTCAACCCGATTTATCCGCCGCAATATCAGGACTTCATTCTGGTGTTCCCGGCCAACTCAGGGATCAAACCGCTTTATATTGTCCTGGCGCTTGAATTCGACGCGGCGAGTTACCACGGAAAAAAAGATACACCCGTGAAAAGTAAGGGGCCTACCAATGGTCAGGAAGCATTGGAAAACTCTGTTCAGGTAAAGCCCACATCGCCCCGCCGAATTGGTGTCGATCCGGATACAAATGAGCTAGTTGTCTTTGACCGCACGGGCGGAGATATCTACCACGGCCACGTACGGGCATGGGATAAACTTCATCAAGATATGAAAAATGCACTGATCAAAGCCAAAAAAGTAGACAACAAAGGCAATATCCTCGGAGCAAAAAAATGAGCCTCATTTATCAAGACCCATCACTCAGCCATGATGAAGCCATAAGACGCCTCGCCAGCGACGTGGACGAAAGTGTCGTTTCCGCTCTGGTGTCTATCGGTCTGAACGAAACCGACAGAGCCTGGGCTCAAGACACCTGCCTGAAATATCTCACCAACAAAACTGAAGCGATTGTGGCATCTGCGATTACCGCTCTCGGCCACATCGCTCGCCGCCATGGCGAAATGAATACCGAAACCGTCCTGCCCGCGCTCGAAACCGTTCAGAGGAAGTTCCCTGCTCTGAAGGGCATAATTGAAGACACGCTTGACGATATCCACACATTCACCTGACCCGCCGGACGAGTGCTCAAATTACAGAGATTGGGATGAGGGTCCCCACCCCTCATCCGGACAGCTTCGACACTCGCTATCCTCAATCCTCCCGCGTCAAAACCTCCAGCAACTCAATCTCAAACACCAGATTCGAATTCGGCGGAATCTTGCCCATCGTTCGTTCGCCGTACCCCAGATGCGCTGGCACCAGCAGCTTGCGCTTGCCGCCCACTTGCATGCCCATCAGCCCCTGGTCCCAGCCCTTGATCACCCGGCCCGTGCCAATCACGCACTGGAAAGGTTTGCCTCGGCTGTGGGAAGAGTCGAATTCGCTACCGTCTTCCAGCCAGCCAGTGTAGTGGGTGGTGATCAGTGCGCCTTTGACGGCGGCCTTGCCCTCGCCCACCTGGAGATCGATTACCTGCAGTTCATCATTCATGCCATTCACTCTATTGTTCAGCTGGCCGCCGTTTTCCCAGAAATGGCGGCTGTTCGCAACTCATTAACGAAGATTGGCGCTGTATCCGAAGTGACTGACAACCCATTAAGATAGCCAACCGCCATTACTTCACGGATCGATTGTTCATGCTGGCAGTTCCCGAATGACTGACCTCTGGATCAGCCTTGCCCTTGGCGTTGTCATGCTTGGATTGATCGCTGTCCTGATCTGGCGCGAGCGCGGTTTGCGCAAGCAACTGGACGAATACCGCGAGCTGCTGACCCGCGCCACCGAACGCCAGAACATCCACCAGGACGGTGACGCCGAGCGTTTCAAACGCAGCCAGTACTTTGCCCGTATCGGCACTTGGGATTGGGAAGTCGACACCGACCGGCTGTATTGGTCGGACGCGATCTACGGCATGTTCGGGTTCAAGATCGGCGAGATCACACCGTCTTATGCGCTGTTCTGCGCCTGCGTGCACCCGGACGACCGCGTCAGAGTGCGCGACGGTGAATTGCGCTGTCTGGAGACCGGTGAAAACCACGACGAGGAATACCGCGTGGTCTGGCCCGACGGCACGATTCGCTGGCTGCGGGAAACCGGCAATGTGGTGCGCAACGATCACGATGCGGTGATCAAGATGATGGGTGTGGTGCGCGACATCACTGAGGAAAAAGCCTCGGCGAGTTACCTTCAGCACCTCGCCCACTTCGACCCGTTGACCGGTCTGCCCAATCGCCTGGTGCTTGAAGAGCGTTTATCCGAAGCACTGGAACAGGCGCGCCGCAGCCTGACCCGCGTGGCACTGGTGTTTATCGATCTCAATGGTTTCAAGGCGATCAACGACCATTACGGTCATGCCGCCGGCGACCGCGTGCTGATCACCACTGCGACGCGTCTGAAACGCATCCTGCGCGCCACCGACACCGTCGCGCGGATTGGCGGCGACGAATTCGTGGTGATCCTGCAAGGCCTGGCCCCGAGCCTCAACCTGCAGGAGGAAGCCCGCAGCATCTGTCAGAAGATTTTCATCGAACTGTCGCCGCCGATCAGCATCGGCAACGACCAGCGCCACATCGGCACCAGCCTTGGCGTCGCGGTATTTCCGGACCATGCGCCAACCATGGACCGACTGCTGCACATTGCCGACCTGGCGATGTATGAGGCCAAGCGCAGTGGGAATAATCAGTATCGATTGGGGGGTGGGCAGGTATTAAATCAGGGTCGAGTGGAGTTGCTCAGTCAGGAGGCAAGCCAAATACGACACCATTGAAAGTATGGGTACAACATTGGCAATGGGGTTTCATCTCCTCGGCCTTCAAATCCGGGTTGACGATTTGCAGGCACTTTTGCTCATCGACGTACAGACCACTGAAGTAGCTCGACTCACCCACTCGCACGATCTCCTCGCGATCGTCTTCATGGATGGACACGATCCAGAACACTGGCTCCGGGCGATCAAGGCGCGCCACCGCCTCACTGTAAATCTCATCCCAGTTACCTCCGACGCGAGATAACAGAAAGCGAAATAATGGGGTGTAATCGTAGCCGTGATGCTTGATCCCGTGCATCGAACCCCGCGTTGCCTCGCTGCGCCTCTCGGCTTTGGTATTGCGCTCATACCGATAGTGGCTGCCCTGATTGTTGCGCCAGACGTTGTGGGCAGTGGTATTTACCTTGCGATAAAGCGGTTTCTTTTCCAACGATTGCTCCTGACATCCAGTCACTCGAAACGCCTTTCGGGTTTTACTCGAATGGCGCCCGAATGCAATCGACCGTCCATGGCCAATTGTTGCCGAAGTGCTTAACGCTCGACAGGCTGCATCTCGACAATGGTGCCGTTGGTGATCATGACCATCACGTACTTGTCGTTGATCTGCACCCACTGCGCCTGGTCGACCGGTGCTTTCAAGCCTTTCTGTTTCCAGTTTTTCAATGCCTTGTCGCTGCGCTGATAAATGTCTGGAGCGCGGTCGTTGACCTTCAATTCACGGTCGCTGGTCGGCGATTGGACGGTGGGTTCGCTTGAGGTTTGCGCCGCTTGAACAAGTGGGCTGATCCCGGCAATGCCGGCGACGAGGGCCAGGCTGGCGATTAGGGTTTTGCTGTTCATCGGTGAACCTCCTTCAGGTGTGTGATGCCTGTACTCCGACTGCGGAGGACTGGAATCATTCCTTGTTTTTTGCGTGGACTGGCCGGGGATTGTAGTTGTCCGTGAGGCCGCTATCGCTGGCAAGCCAGCCCCCACAGGTTTTCTTGGTGTTGCAGGAACAGCGCGTACACCGCAAAACGGTGGGAGCTGGCTTGCCAGCGATGGCGTCGGCACATTCAGCCTCTTCATTACCTGACACACCGCTTTCGCGAGCAGGCTCGCTCCCACAAATAGGGGTGTTTCAGGGGATTGATCCACTTTGCACATCAATCCATGCCAACAATGCAATTAACATCCTGTTACAGCTGCGCGACCATCCGCCGCAATAACAACCGTGCGCCGCTTCCACGTCGCGCACGTCATAAAAGCGGTGGAGATCTTTTCTATGACAGCCTCAATCCCACACGGCGGCTCGCGGGCCGGCGCCATTTTCCGGGTGACCTCGGGTAACTTCCTCGAACAGTTCGACTTCTTTCTGTTCGGCTTCTACGCCACGCAGATCGCGGCGGTGTTCTTCCCGGCGAGCAGTGAGTTCGCTTCCCTGATGATGACGTTCGCGGTGTTCGGCGCAGGCTTTCTGATGCGTCCGCTGGGGGCGATCGTGCTGGGTGCCTACATCGATGACGTCGGTCGGCGCAAAGGGTTGATCGTCACCCTGTCGATCATGGCCAGCGGCACGATCCTGATTGTGCTGGTGCCCGGATACGAGACCATTGGTCTGTTTGCGCCAGCGCTGGTGTTGGTCGGACGGCTGTTGCAGGGCTTCTCCGCCGGTGCGGAACTGGGCGGTGTTTCGGTGTACTTGTCGGAAATCGCCACACCGGGCCGCAAAGGCTTTTTCACCGCTTGGCAGTCAGCCAGTCAGCAGGTCGCGATCATCGTCGCGGCAGCATTGGGCTATGCGCTGAACGCGTGGATGGCGCCGAGCGTGGTGGCCGATTGGGGCTGGCGGATTCCGTTTTTCGTCGGCTGCCTGATCGTGCCGTTCATCTTCCTGCTGCGCCGTAACCTGGCGGAAACCGAAGAATTCGCCGCACGCAAACACCGCCCGAGCATGAAAGAAGTGTTCCGCACCCTCGGCCAGAACTGGGGCGTGGTGCTCGGCGGCATGCTGATGGTCGCGCTGACCACCACGGCGTTCTACCTGATCACCGTGTACGCGCCGACCTTCGGCAAAACCGTGCTGCACCTGAGCACTTCCGATGCGTTGCTGGTGACCTTGCTGGTGGGCGTGTCGAACTTCTTGTGGCTGCCGATTGGCGGCATGTTGTCCGACCGCATCGGCCGGCGTCCGGTGTTGATTGCGATGTCGCTGCTGGCGCTGGCCAGCACCTACCCGGCGCTGTCGTACCTGGTGCAGGCGCCGAGCTTCAGTCACATGTTGCTGTCGCTGTTGTGGCTGTCGTTCATCTACGGCATGTACAACGGCGCAATGATTCCGGCGCTGACCGAGATCATGCCGGTGGAAGTGCGGGTGGCCGGCTTCTCCCTCGCCTACAGCCTGGCGACCGCGATTTTCGGCGGTTTCACCCCGGCGATGTCGACCTTCCTGATCCAGTACACCGGCGACAAGGCCGCGCCGGGTTACTGGATGAGCGTCGGCGCACTGTGCGCGTTGGGCGCCACGCTGTACCTCTATCGCCGCGCAGGCGGCCGTTTGCAATCGGTTGCCGCCTAAGGAGCAATCACCTTGAAAAAACTGATAAATCTCAGCGCCATCGCCCTCTTCGCGTTCAGCGCCCTGGCCCATGCTGAACAGCTGAACGTGATGACGTCGGGCGGTTTCACCGCCGCCTACAAAATCCTCGGCCCGAAATTCGCGGCGGCCACCGGCAACACCCTCGACACCCAGCTCGGCCCGTCGATGGGCAAGGCGCTGGAGGCGATCCCCAATCGCCTCGCCCGTGGCGAACACGCCGACGTGGTGATCATGGTCGGCTATGCCCTCGATGACTTGATCAAACAAGGCAAGGTCGACCCGGCCTCGCGGGTCGAACTGGCGGATTCGCGGATCGGTCTGGTGGTGCGTGAAGGCGCGCCGAAGCCAGACATCAGCAGCGTCGAAAGCCTGAAGAAAACCCTGCTCGACGCAACATCGGTGGCCTACTCCGACAGTGCCAGCGGCGTGTACATCGAGAAGGAGTTGTTCAACAAACTCGGCGTAGAAGATCAGCTGAAACCTAAGGCGAAAATGATCCCGAAAGTCCCGGTCGGTTCGGTGGTTGCCACCGGCGATTATCAACTGGGCTTCCAGCAGGTCAGCGAATTGCTGCCGGTGCCGGGGGTGAGTTTTGTCGGCAAGATTCCGGAATCGGTGCAGTCGGTGACGCGTTTTGCCGCCGGCATCCCGGTCGGTGCGCAGCATCCGAAAGAGGCCAAGGCCCTGCTCGACTACCTCGCCGCGCCTGCCGCCCAGGCTGACGTGCAAGCCACCGGGCTGGATTCGGTCAAGCGCTGATCGTCGGCGGCTGGACTTTCATTTCCACCACCAGCCGTTCGAGCTCCAGTGCTGCCGGGGTCAACGTGCGACCCCGGCGTTTGATGATGCCGACACTGCGCATCACTTGCGGATCGGTCAGCGGCACCCGGGTCAGGATCGGATGATCCGGCCCGGGCATCGCCATCAGCGGCACCGCCGCCACGCCAAGCCCCGCTTCCACCAGACCAATCATCGTCGTCACATGCCGCGTCTCGCAGATGCTCTGGCGTTGCGGCACCACTCGGCTCAAGGCCTGATCGAGCAGAAACCGGTTGCCGGACGTCTTGTCCAGCGAGATGTAATCCTGCTGATAGAACTCGTCCCAGCTCACGCTGCTGCGCCCGGCCAACGGATGATCACGGCGACAGGCGACAACGTAGCACTCCTGCACAAGCGGTTCGAAATCGACTTTGGCATCCTGGGTGCCGATGAAGCTCAAACCGAAATCCGCCTCGCCATTGACCACCGCACTGAGCACGTCGTGGGCGCTGGAATCGAGGACTTTGACCTTGATGCGGGGGAATTGCCGGTGATAATGGGCGACCACGCGCGGCATGAAGTAGTAGGCTGCCGACGGCACGCAGGCGACGGTGACGTGGCCCATTCGCGTCGAAGCGACTTCGCTGATGCCCAGCAACGCCACGTCCAGATCATCCAGCAAACGCTCGACGCTGGGCATGAAGCCGCGCCCGGCCTGAGTCAGGCTGACTTTGCGCGTGGTGCGTTCGAACAGTTTTACGCCGAGGGCGTCCTCGAGCTTTTCGATGCGTCGGCTCAAGGCCGGTTGTGACAGGCGCACGGTGTCGGCGGCCTTGCGGAAGCTGCCCTGCTCGACGACCGCGCGAAAGGCTTGCAGGTCGTTGAGATCGAAGTTGATGGCCATGGCGGACTCGGAAAGACTGATTCGCGAAGGCTATCAATGTAACCATTTGATGCAAATTATTACAGATTTACACTGGCTCACTGTAGGAGCTGCCGAAGGCTGCGATCTTTTGATCTTCAAAAACAAGATCAAAAGATCGCAGCCTTCGACAGCTCCTGCACGGGATCTTCGGTGGATCTTGAATCGTTTCAGCCTTTATCCTTGTCACCCCCCGCCGTACCGCTGTCAGGAGTCAACCCATGCCCCATGAAGGCAACCTGTTACAAGCCGCTGTCGTGTTTCTGTTCGCCGCAGTGCTCACCGTGCCCTTGGCCAAACGTCTGCAACTGGGCGCGGTGCTCGGTTATCTGTTGGCGGGGGTGATCATTGGCCCGTCGGTACTCGGTCTGATCGGTAATCCGCAAAGCGTCGCGCATATTTCCGAACTGGGCGTGGTGCTGCTGTTGTTCATCATCGGCCTGGAACTGTCTCCACGCCGCTTGTGGGTGATGCGCAAGTCGGTGTTCGGCGTGGGTCTGGCGCAGGTGCTGCTGACAGCGGCGGTGATCGGCGTGCTGGCGTTGTATGTGTTCGGTCAGCCGCTGAACAGTGCAATTGTGCTCGGCCTTGGCCTGGCGCTGTCGTCCACCGCATTCGGCCTGCAGAGCCTGGCCGAGCGCAAGGAACTCACCAGCCCGCACGGGCGGCTGGCGTTTGCGATTCTGCTGTTTCAGGACATCGCCGCGATCCCGTTGATCGCGCTGGTGCCGATGCTCGCCGGCAGCGCGCATGCCACCAGCAACGCAGAAAGCCTGAATCACGGTTTGCAAGTACTCGGCGGGATCGCCGTGGTGGTGGTCGGCGGGCGTTATCTGTTGCGTCCGGTGTTCCGCGTGGTGGCAAAAACCGGTCTGCCGGAGGTGTCCACCGCCACCGCATTGCTGGTGGTGATTGGTACGGCGTGGCTGATGGATCTGGTCGGCGTGTCGATGGCCCTCGGGGCTTTCCTTGCCGGCCTGCTGCTGGCGGACTCCGAATATCGACATGAACTGGAAGCGCAAATCGAGCCGTTCAAGGGCTTGCTGCTTGGGCTGTTTTTCATCAGCGTCGGCATGGGCGCCAACCTGAGTCTGCTGCTGAGTGCGCCGATCACCGTGCTGGGCCTGACGCTGTTGCTGATCGGCTTGAAGTTGCCGCTGCTGTTTGTGGTCGGTCGTCTGGCCGGTGGGCTGACCAAGGTCAGTGCAATTCGCCTGGGCATCGTGCTCGCCGCCGGCGGTGAATTTGCCTTTGTGGTGTTCAAGATCGGGCGCGATCAGGGCCTGTTCGAACCGCGCCTGTATGACCTGCTGGTGCTCACTATCACCCTGTCGATGGCGTTGACGCCGTTGCTGCTGTTGATCTGTGCGCGGCTGGTCAGCCCGAAAGTACAGCCGGTGGAAGTACCGGAGAAATTCCGCGAAATCGATACCGAAGCACCGCGCGTGGTGATCGCCGGCATGGGTCGGATGGGCCAGATCGTGGCGCGGATTCTGCGGGCGCAGAACATCAGGTTCGTCGCCCTCGACACTTCAGTTGAAACCATCGAACTGTCGCGCAGTTTTGGCGGCGTGCCGGTGTTCTACGGCGACCCGATGCGCCCGGAAATCCTCAATGCGGCAAAGGTTGGTGAGGCGGAATACTTCGTGATTGCCACGGACGATCCGGAAACCAACATCAAGACCGCCGAGATCGTGCGCAAGCTGTATCCGCACATGAAGATCATCGCCCGCGCACGTAACCGTCAGCACGTGCACCGCTTGGTGGATGTCGGCGCCGAGCCGATTCGTGAGACCTATTACTCCAGTCTGGAAATGAGCCGCCGCACTCTGGTCGGGCTGGGCTTGACCCAGGCTCAGGCCGATGCGCGGATCAAGCGCTTCAAGCACCACGACGAGCAAGTGCTGGAGGCGCAGCACGCCGTTTACGACGACGCGGCCAAAGTCCTGCAGACCGCTCAGGAAGCCCGCGCGGAACTGGCGCGACTGTTCGAATCGGATCAACTGGAAGAGGAAGCGCGCAAGACCTGACCTCCTTGCACAGATCCAAACGTCAGGCCGACAGCACTGACGCCTTCGCGGGCAAGCCCGCTCCCACAGGTTTTGTGAACGACCGAAAACCCTGTAGGAGCTGCCGCAGGCTGCGATCTTTTGATCTTGATCTTAAAAATCAAAATCAAAATCAAAAGATCGCAGCCTGCGGCAGCTCCTACAGGGGATTGGATCAGGCCAGCTCTAATTCACGTTCTTGCTTGACCGGCGCCACCTCAAACCGATCCGCGAGGAACGGTGTGATATCCAGCGGCAGTGCTTCCTGGTTGACCAGTTTATCCAGCAGCACCCCGGTAATCGCCGAGGTCAGGATGCCGGTGCGGAAGTGTCCGCAGGCATTCAGATACCCTTCCACCCCACGCATCGGCCCGAGGATCGGCAGTTCATCCGGCGAGCCCGGACGCAATCCGGCCCAGGTGCGCTTGAGGTTGACGTCCTTGAGTTCCGGCAGGCAGCGCACCGCGCCCTGCACCAGTCCGGCGATTTCCGGGTAGGTGGTGGTGACGTCGAAGCCTTTGTCTTCGGTGGTGCTGCCGATCAGGATCTCGCCGTTGTCCTTCTGCGCCACATAGCAGTCGCTGGTAGTCAGGCAACCGTTGAGGATCTTCGGCATGCGTTCGGTCAGCAGGATCTGGCCCTTGACCGGCTTCACCGGAATCCGCACACCGGTGGCCCATTCGCTCAAATCCGCCGCCCAGGCGCCGCCGGCGTTGATCAGGGTTTTGCAGTGGAACACGCCCTCTTCGGCCGTCTGCACGCCGGTCACGCGGCTGCCGTGGTGCAACACGCCAGTGACGTTGGTATTGACGAAGATGTCGACGCCGTTCTGCCGCGCACCTTCCATGTAGGCATCGGCGAGACGGAACGGGCTGACCTGGTGGTCGCAGAGAAATTCCAGTGCCCCACGAGCCTCATGGCTGACGCTCGGCTCGGCTTCGCGCAATGCAGCCTGATCGAGCCAGCGCACCTGATCGGCCAGATGCGGAATGCAGCTGACAATGTGCTCGGCGTAGAGCCGGTCTTCGTCGTCATATATGACGAACTTCAGCCCGGTCTTTTCGAACTTGAAATCCATCCCGTGCTTGTCCTTCAGCTCGCGATGCAACGCCGGGTAAAGCGCGTTGGACTGCAGGGCGAAATCGAAGAACGACTCCGGCAGGATATGCGGCGTGCTGGCGTCCACCGCAACGGCCGCGCCCTGGGTTTCGCGTTTGCGGTTGGCCGACATCATCCGGAAGAAAATCACCCCGCAGCCCAGTCCCACCGACTCGCCGATGGCCCACAAGCCGCCGGCCGAAGCGCGGGTTGCGTTGCCCGGGCGTTTGGCGTCGATCAACGCCACTTTGAGGTTCTCGCGCTTGGACAATTGATAGGCGCAGGACGCCCCGATCACGCCGCCGCCGGCAATGATCACGTCATAGAACTTACTCATGGGAAACGGCCTCCGTGCCGCCGGACTGGAACGCGGAAAAAGGAATCGGATCGATCGGGAAACGCGGGCGCAACCAGCCGACGTCCTTGCGCCCGGTTGCCTGGCGCAGGCGATCGCTGCAGTAGCCGACGCACATCCGGCCCTGACAATCGCCCATGCTGACGCGGGTGCGCATCTTCAGGCTGGCGATGTCCTGCACGCCTTGCTCCAGCGCCAGATCAATGTCCGCGCGGGTCGCATGTTCACAGCGGCAGATCACCGTATCGGCAGCCGGCAAAGCGGTCTGGCCGACACCGCGTTCGGTGTAGCGGTCGACAGCCGCACGAAAGCGCACGATGGATTTGAGTTTGCCCAAATAACGGTCGCGGCGTACCCGTGCCAGATCCTCTTCGATAATCCCGCGTTGCAGCAGGATCGAGGTGGCAGCGATTCTGCCGGCGAGCATCGCCGCTTCACCGCCGCGAATGCCGCCCATGTCACCGGCCAGGTGCACATGCGGCTCGTTGCTTTGTTGCCAGCTGTTGGCATTGGCGCGCAGGTAACCGTCGTCGCTGAAACCGTGGTCGAGGCCCATCTGCTGACTGAGCTGGGTGCGCGGGATAAAACCGTAACCGACCGCCAGGGTCTGCGCTTCGAAGCGCTCGATGCGTGTCAGGTCCGGCTCCCAGGTGGCCGAGTACGGTGCCACGCTGACGCTTGTCAGCTCGCCGTCGCCATGAGCTTCGACCACGCCCCAGCCGTAGTTCATCGGGATGCCGTGCAGTTTCAGGTAAGCGAGCATGCTCAAACCATCGAGGAACAACTGCGGCTTGTTCAGCAACGCCAGGCTTTCGCGGGCGATCTTGCCGAAGGCGCAGGCTTCGTACACACCCGCGACCTTGACGCCGGACGCGTGCAGCTGCGTTGCCACCAGCGGCAGCAACGGGCCGGTACCGGCGATGACCACCGGTCCCTGCGGCTTGACCACGCCACTTTTGATTTGCAGTTGCAGGCCGCCGAGCATGATCACGCCCGGCAGGGTCCAGCCGGGAAACGGCACGCTGCGTTCGTGACAACCGGCGGCCAGCAGCAATTGCGGATAATCGATCTCATGCAGTTGCTCATCGCCATCCAGCACCACTAGGGCACGGGTGCCTTCGGCGCCGACCACGCGGTGATTCAGGCGCACGTCAATCAGCCCGGCCTGTTGCTGAAAGTCACCATGCAGTTTGCTCAGGGCTTCGGAATAACGTGGCCCGAGGTAATCCAGTTGCACGCCGTCACGCAACGGCCCGCGATAGACCACCCCACCGAGGCGCGAAGCCTCTTCGAGCAAGGTACAGCGCACGCCATGGCGCGCCAGTTCGATGGCCGCCGCCATCCCCGCCGGACCACCGCCGACGATCACCGGTTGCAGGCTCATACAACCTCCTGCTCGTTGATGCGGTTGACCTGGGTTTCAATCCGCATACCGTCGCGCACCACCGTCTGGCAGGCTCGGCGCTTGTGCCGACCGTTGATTTTCACCAGGCAGCACTGGCACACGCCCATGCCGCAATAGGCGCCGCTGATCTGGTCATGATCGTTACGTGCGACCTGGCGCACACCGAGGGACTGGATAACGCTGAGGACCGTTTCACCGATGGCCGCGCTAACCGGTTGGCCGTTGATGTGGACAGTCATATCCGCCTGGGTCAGGGGCTGGATATCAAAGGTGCGTTCGAGGCAGTGCATTACGATGTTCATCCGTGAAAAGTTTCAGGGGGAGTTCTACGTCAGCTCCTTGCTGCACTCTGCCTGGCGACCCGTTGTGATTGTTGGTGGGGGCTGCCGGGCTACTCCATCAGCGCAGCAAATCGCGCACCGGAGCACTGTAGTCGATACCGCAACAAGGGCCTGGATCTTTTAAGTTAGGTGATATTTCAAGGGGAAATATTGATCCAGATCGGTGAAATCTCGAGCCGGGTGAAAAACCCTTGAGGTGTCAGTGTTTACCGCTGAGCAGCCCCTGCTCCGCCTCGCACAGCCCCACCACATAATCCCAGACCACCCGCAGCCGCACCGATTTGTGCAGCTCGCGCCGGGTGCTGATCCAGTAACTGCGCTCAATACGCTCATCCGGCAGCAACAGGCGCAGATCCGGATCCGACGCCGCCATATAGCAGGGCAACACAGCAATTCCCAGGCCCGAGCGCGCCGCCTCCTGCTGGGCGATCACGCTGGTGCTGTGGAATACAACGCGCGGGCTGCGACAGAAACTGTTGAGGAACATCAGTTCCTGGCTGAACAGCAGATCATCCACATAGCCGATCCACGCATGCCGGGCGAGGTCTTCGCGACTCTGTAGCGGCGGTGCCTTGTCGAGGTAGGCCTGACTGGCGTAGAGCGCTAACCGATAGTCCGTGAGCTTGCGCGTGACCAGCATGTCGGCGGCCGGGCGTTCGAGGTGGATGCTGATTTCCGCCTCGCGGTTGAGGATGCTGACGAACCGCGGCACGGCCACCAACTCCACTTCCAGGCCGGGATAGCGTTCGAACAGGCCGATCATTCGACTGGCGAGAAATTTGATACCCAGCCCTTCCGTGACGCCGACGCGGATCTTGCCCAGCGGCGCGGTGGATTGGGTGATCTCTTCCTGGGCCAATAGCGCGACGTTTTCCATGGCCTCGGCGTGCTTGAGCAGCGCCTCCCCCGCCGGGGTCATTTCGTAGCCTTGGGCATGCTGGACGAACAGTGCGGTGCCGAGGCTCCTTTCGATGGCCTCGATGTGCCTGGCGACGGTGGCGTGAGTGGTGTTCAGGCGTCGGGCGGCCGTGAGCAGGCGACCGCTGCGTTGCAACTCCAGAAAAAACCGCAGGTCGTTCCAGTCGAACATGGGGTGTCCTTGTCAGCCAGGGTCAAGCCAGGCTGTTCGAAAACGCACAGCGGCTGGGTAAAAACTAACATTCTTTTAACGAAAGCTAACAACTAGAGTGTCGGACAATAAAAAAAAAAAGCGAGGTCAGGGAATGCAGACTTCCCTTGATGAATACGACTACATCGTGGTCGGTGCCGGACCTGCCGGCTGCCTGCTGGCCAATCGATTGTCGGCAGACAAGCAGCAGCGGGTGTTGCTGCTCGAAGCCGGCGGACGCGACAACTACGCGTGGATTCACATCCCGGTCGGCTATCTGTTCTGCATTGGCAACCCACGCACCGACTGGTGCTTCAAGACCGAAGCCCAACCCGGCCTGCAGGGACGCAGCCTGAGTTACCCGCGCGGCAAAGTGCTCGGTGGCTGCTCCTCCATCAACGGCATGATCTACATGCGCGGCCAGGCCGGCGACTATGACGGCTGGGCGGCCGAGGGTAATCCGGGCTGGGCCTGGAACGACGTGCTGCCACTGTTCAAACAGAGCGAAAACCACTTTGCCGGCGCCGCTGAATTTCACGGCGCCATGGGTGAATGGCGGGTTGAGCAACAGCGGTTGTCATGGCCGATTCTCGACGCGTTTCGCAGCGCCGCCGAACAGAGCGGCATCGCCAGCATCGACGACTTCAACCAGGGCGACAACGAGGGTTGCGGCTACTTCCAGGTCAACCAGAAGGCCGGGGTGCGCTGGAACGCGGCGAAGGCATTTCTCAAACCGATTCGCGAGCGGGCCAATCTGACGGTGCTGACCGGGGTTGAAGTGGATCGGGTGCTGCTGGAAAACGGCCGTGCTTGCAAAGTCAGCGCGCGTCACGAAGGCCAGGTGAAAAGCTTCAAGGCGCGCAAGGAAATCATCCTCTGCGCCGGTGCCGTCGGTTCCCCGAGCATTCTGCAGCGCTCCGGAATCGGCCCGCGGCCGTTGCTGGAACGCCTCGGCATCGGCGTGATTCATGAGCTGCCGGGGGTTGGCGGCAACCTGCAGGATCACCTGCAATTGCGCCTGATCTACAAACTGCAAAACGCCCGCACGTTGAATCAGATCGCCGGCAGCCTGTGGGGCAAGATGGGCATGGGCCTGCGTTACCTGTATGACCGCAGCGGGCCGCTGTCGATGGCGCCGAGTCAGTTGGGCGCATTTGCCCGCTCCGGGCCGGAGCAGACTTCCGCGAACCTTGAATACCACGTGCAACCGCTGTCGCTGGAGCGCTTTGGCGAGCCGCTGCACGGTTTCCCGGCGTTCACCGCGTCGGTCTGTGATCTGCGTCCGCAGAGCCGTGGGCGGATCGACATCCGTTCGACGAATCCTCAGGACGCGCCGCTGATTCAACCGAACTACCTCAGCCATCCGGAAGATTTGCGCGTGGCCGCCGATGCGATCCGCCTCACCCGCCGCATCGTCAGCGCCCCGGCCCTGCAAGCGTTCAAACCGGTGGAGTATCTGCCCGGCGACAGCCTGCAAAGCGAGGCGCAACTGCACGAAGCGGCGGCGCGAATCGGCACGACGATTTTCCACCCGGTCGGCACCTGCCGCATGGGCAATGACGCTGATGCGGTGGTCGATGCACAACTGCGCGTGCATGGCGTGCCCGGCCTGCGCATCGCCGACGCCTCGATCATGCCGCGCATCACCTCGGGCAATACCTGTTCGCCTACGCTGATGATTGCCGAGAAGGCGGCGCAGATGATCCTCAACCCACCGATCAGGACCTGCACACCCACTCCCGAACTGGCCCACACCCTGTAGGAGCTGCCGCAGGCTGCGATCTTTTGCCTTTGGCTTTTACAAGATCAAAAGNGGCAGCTCCTACAGGGGGCCGTGTAATTCGTTCAAGGCAGCGCGCAACACCAGTGGAACAACAAAAACAATCACTGTGAGGGATACCGATATGTCAGAACACGCTCAGCCGCTGGATGCCGCGAGCGGCGCCAGCACCAGCAATGCCACACAGAAAGTCATCTTCGCCTCGTCGCTGGGGACGGTGTTCGAGTGGTATGACTTCTTCCTCTACGGCGCCCTGGCGGCGGTGATCAGCAAACAGTTCTTCGCCGGCGTCAACGACACCACCGCGTTCATCTTCGCGCTGATGGCCTTCGCCGCCGGGTTTATCGTGCGGCCGTTCGGGGCGCTAGTGTTCGGTCGGTTGGGGGACATGATCGGGCGCAAATACACCTTCCTCGCGACCATCGTCCTGATGGGCATCGCCACGTTCTGCGTCGGCCTGCTGCCGAACTACGCCAGCATCGGCATCGCCGCGCCGATCATTCTGGTGGTGCTGCGCATGCTCCAGGGCCTGGCGCTGGGCGGTGAATACGGCGGCGCCGCGACTTACGTGGCGGAACACGCGCCCATCGGCAAGCGCGGTTTCCACACCAGCTGGATTCAGTCCACCGCGACCCTCGGCCTGCTGCTGTCGCTGCTGGTGGTGCTTGGTTGCCGGTACTTCACCGGTGACCAGTTTGAAGTCTGGGGCTGGCGCATTCCGTTTCTGCTGTCGATCGTGCTGCTGGGCATTTCCACCTGGATCCGCCTGAGCCTGCACGAGTCGCCGGCCTACCTGAAAATGAAAGAGGAAGGCAAAGCGTCGAAGGCGCCGATCCGCGAATCCTTCGGCCAATGGGAGAACCTCAAGGTCGTGCTGATCGCGCTGTTCAGCATCAACGCCGGGCAAGCGGTGACCTTTTACGCCGCGCAGTTCTATGTGCTGTTTTTCCTCACCCAGTTTCTGAAAATGGATCCGGCCGTTGCCAACAGCCTGCTGATCATCAGCGTGGTGATCGGTGCGCCGTTCTTCATCATTTTCGGCTGGCTGTCGGACAAGGTCGGACGCAAACCGGTGTTGATGCTCGGTTTGCTGCTGGCGACGGCGCTGTACTTTCCGATTTTCAAATCCCTCGCCCACTACGCCAATCCGGCAATCGATCAGGCCAGCCGTCAGGCGCCGATCACTGTACTGGCGGACCCAGCAACCTGCACCTTTCAGTTCGACCCGGTGGGCAAGGCCAAATTCGACAGCCCGTGCGACAAGGTCAAGACCTTCCTGGTCAAGCAAGGCCTGCCCTATACCAGCGCCGCAGCGCCGGCCGGCAGCGGCGTGCAGGTGAGCATCGGCGACGTGAGGATCGACGGCTATGACGAATCGGCCCTGCGCGGCGCCGTCACCCTCGCCGGTTACCCGCAACAGGCCGACCTGCAGCAGATCAACAAACCGATGATCGTGGCACTGATTGTCGCGCTGATCATCATCTCGGCCATGTGCTACGGCCCGCTGGCCGCGCTGATGGTCGAGCTGTTCCCGACGCGCATCCGCTACACCTCGATGTCCCTGCCGTATCACATCGGCAACGGCTGGTTCGGCGGTTTCCTGCCGACCGTGTCGTTCGCGCTGGTGGTGTACACCGGGGATATTTTCTATGGGCTGTGGTACCCGGTGCTGATTACCGGGGTGAGCCTGGTGGTGGGGATGATTTGTCTGCGTGAGACGAAGAATATCGATCTCGATAAGAACTGAATCTGAAACATGATCCTTTGGTAAAAAACCTGTGGCGAGGGGATTTATCCCCGATGGGGTGCGTAGCGCCCCCCGTGAAAAATGGGACTACTGCGTAGTCCATCGGGGATAAATCCCCTCGCCACAATTGAATCTCTTCTTCCAGGAACTAAGCATCCGCCGTGATCACCTCGAACTTCACCTGATCCGGATAAAACGCCACATAGTCCTTGATCTGCTCGACCGAGATTTTCGGTTTCTCATACGTCCACACCGCATTCGCCGCCTCATGCCCCGGTATTTGCAAGCTGAAGTAATTGGCGTCGCCCTTGTACGGGCAATAACTGGTGTGGTCGGTGCGGGCGAAGTATTTTTCGTCGATGTCCTCGCGGGGCACGTAGTACACCGGCGGGTAATTGGCCTCATGAAGAACCAGCACATGCGAGGACGCTGCGACCTGGATGCCGTGGAATTTCACCAGCAGGCAACCGGGAAGTTCTTCGAGGGTGATGACGGGGTTGAGGCCGGTGGTGCTCATGGGGGTTTCTCCAGGGACAAATGAACTGTGGCGAGGGAGCTTGTCGAATCGTCGCACCGTCCCGCTGGGCTGCGTAGCAGCCCTGAATCCAGGAATCGCGTGTGTCAGGTATAACGCGATTTCCGAGTTTGCGACGGCTTCGCCGCCGAGCGGGACGGTGCGACGATTCGACAAGCTCCCTTGCCACAGGACGATAGTTGCCCTGAATCGGTGTCAGTCAGGATCAGCTCAAACCACGATATCAGTCGCCAGCGCCTGCCCCACCACACCGACGGCAAAGTCCACCTCACCCTGCCCCGTCAGATCGATCAGCAGCCCGGTCTGACCACTCTGTGCGTAATAAGTCAGGATTGCATCGCCCGCATGGCCGGTGAAACCGCTGACGAAGTTCAGCGTGGCCGCGCCCGTGGCGAAACCGGCGATGCCCGAGAGGTCGATCTTGTCCACGCCGCTTTTGAAATCCATGATCCAGTCCGGCTGGTTGTTGGTCGAGTCACTGGCCGCACCGAACACGAAGGTGTCCGCACCCTCGCCGCCCCACAGCACATCCGCGCCGCCACCGCCGTAAAGGATGTCGTTGCCGGCTCCGCCGAACAGATGGTTGACGGCCGAGTTACCGATCAGCAGGTCATTGCCGGAACCGCCAACGGCGTTTTCCACGGTCACGCCATAGGCGATCGACACGTTACCGACCAGCCCGCCGACATCGGAGAACGAGCCTTCTTTGAGATTGATTTTCTGGTTCTGGGTGAAGCCGGAGAAGTTCAGCGTGTCATCGCCGCCACCGTCCCACACCGAGAACACCAGCTTCGACGACGCCGAGGTGGCGCTGTAGTAATCGCGCCCGGTATTGGAGCCGAAACCGTAGGTGGTGTTATCGGCGCGAGTCTCATAGTTGGCGCCGTAGAGTTTTTGCACGGCGACGATATCGTCCAGCAGCGGTGCCGAAGCGTAGGCGCCGCTGCCGTCCTTGCTGAAGTTCTGGTCGGTGTTGGCTTCGCTCCAGTAGCTCATCAGGCTGTAGCCACGGGTGTCTTCGGCGTATTTGGCGTCGTTGTAGGTCGGGTTTCCGTTGCCGG
The DNA here is from genome assembly GCF_052045635.1 of Pseudomonas sp. 22189. Taxonomy (NCBI): domain Bacteria; kingdom Pseudomonadati; phylum Pseudomonadota; class Gammaproteobacteria; order Pseudomonadales; family Pseudomonadaceae; genus Pseudomonas; species Pseudomonas sp. 22189. The sequence continues at coordinate 4,392 of NZ_JBQEPG010000035.1, read as the reverse complement.
CGTTATAGGCGCCCGGGTGCGACAGGCCGAGGGTATGGCCGATTTCGTGGGTCAGGGTCTGACGCCCGTAGTTGTTGGTGTCCGGGGTCTTGTTGACCTGATACTGGTTGTTGATCAGGTACCACGACTGGCCATCGTAGCTGCCACCGCTCGGCAGGTAAGCAAACGCCGCGCCGCCAGTGCTGACGTCGTAGTTGCCGAAGGTCATGTGGCCGTCGCCGCCTTTACCCTCGGTGAAGGTCACCTTGGCCACGTCGGCCCAGGATTGCATCGACAGCACGGCCTGAGCCTTTTGTTGAGCGCTGAACTGGCTGAAATTGCCGAGGTTGGGGTTGTAGTTCGCCGGTTTCTCGGTCAGGAAGGTGTAGGTCAGGGAGATTTTGCCGTCGCCGTTCTTGTCGTGCCACGACAGGTTTTTGCGCAGGATTTCGTCGGCCGCCTGGTCGGCAGTGAACGACGGTTTGCCGTTCACCAGGTCGACGCCACGGTCGTACAGGTGGCTGAAGGCGTTCACTTCGTCATAGGCGCTGCTGGTTTTCGCTTTGGCTTGAGCCATGGTGGGACTTCCTTGTTTCAGAGTAGTCAGTGCGTTCGGACGTTGGCGATCATCTGGCGGGATCGTCCGGTCTCTCGCGTTTCTTGAAGGCCCGACGAACCTGACATGCCCGGCAAGCGCGGCACCATTCGATTTCTCGATAGTGGTGCGCGACGTCCCGGTAATACCGGTCATTCCCGGCAACGTTTTGATCTGTATATCCATACAGATAAAAGTTGCCCCCGACGCCAACTGCGGCCATCCTGTGCACCTCCAGTGAACTGATCGACGACGGTGGTTATGCGGCTGTACCTCTGTGAAAAACCTTCCCAGGCCAAAGACATTGCGGCCGTGCTCGGCGCCAGGCGTCGGGGCGACGGCTGCTGGCTGGGAACGGACGTCACAGTGACCTGGTGCATCGGCCATTTGCTGGAAACCGCACCGCCGGATGCCTACGACGCGCGCTACAAACGCTGGGTACTGGCGGATCTGCCGATCATCCCGGACAAGTGGAAAATGACCGTCAAGCCGCGCACTGCCAGCCAGTACAAGGCGGTCAAGCGCCTGCTCAGCGAGGCCAGCGAACTGATCATCGCCACCGACGCCGACCGTGAGGGCGAGATGATTGCCCGGGAACTGGTCGAGCACTGCCGCTATCGCGGGCCGATCCGGCGCTTGTGGCTGTCGGCGCTGGATGAAGCGTCGATTCGCAAGGCCCTGGCCGCGCTGAAGCCGGGAGCGGAAACCTTCAGCCTGTATCACTCGGCGCTGGGGCGCTCGCGGGCGGACTGGCTGATCGGCATGAACATGAGCCGCCTGTTCACCTTATTGGGCCGGCAGTCCGGCTATCAGGGCGTGCTGCCCGTCGGCCGGGTGCAGACGCCGACACTGCGGCTGGTGGTGGATCGCGACCGCAGCATCGCCGATTTCGTCCCGGTGCCGTATTGGGCGATCGATGTGCAACTGCTGCACGACGGCACGCGGTTCACTGCGCAATGGCGTGCGCCCAGCGACGTTTGCGACGATCAGGATCGCTGTCTGAATCAGGCACTGGCGCAACAAGCGGCGGCGGCAATCAGCAATGCCGCCACTGCGCGGGTGATGAAGCTGCGCACCGAACGCATGCGTGAAGTGGCACCGCTGCCCTTCGATCTGGGCACCCTGCAGGAAGTCTGCTCGAAGAAACTCGGTCTCGGCGCCCAGGAAACCCTCGACATCGCCCAGGCCCTCTACGAAACCTACAAGGTCATCACCTACCCGCGCAGCGATTGCGGCTTTCTGCCGCTGAGCCAGCACAGCGAAGCACCGGGGATACTTGCGGCACTGCGTCAGGCCGACCCGAGCCTTGACGCGCTGAACGGTCACCTCGACCCGCAGCGCCGCTCCCGAGCGTGGAACGACGCCAAGGTCAGCGCCCACCACGGCATCATCCCCACGGCTGCGGCGAAAAATCTCGAACGCCTGAGCGGCAAACACCGGGCGGTCTATACCCTGATTCGCGCGCGTTATCTGGCGCAATTCCTGCCCAACCATGAATACGATCGCACTCAGGCCGATTTCGATTGCGCCAGTGAAGCATTGCGCGCGGTCGGCAAGCAGATCATCGAACCGGGCTGGAAACGTGCCCTGCCTGAAGCCCTCGCCCCGGCCAAGGGCCGTGAAGCGCCAGCGCCGCAAACGCTTCCGGCGCTAAGCCAGGGTATCGATTGCGCCGTGGCCGGCGTGAACCTCAAGGATCTGTGGACCCAGCCGCCCAAGCCCTACACCGAGGGCGATCTGATCAAGGCGATGAAGAACGTCGCCAGACTGGTGGAAGATCCGCTGCTCAAACAGAAACTCAAGGACACCACCGGCATCGGTACCGAAGCGACCCGCGCTTCGATCATTCAGGGTCTGCTGGATCGAGGTTATCTGGTGAAGAACGGCAAGGCGCTGGCCGCGACCCCGGCGGCCTTCAGCCTTATCGACGCCGTGCCCCGGGCGATTGCCGATCCCGGCACCACCGCCATCTGGGAACAGGCGCTGGACATGGTGCAGAGCGGCGAGATGAGTCTGGAAGAGTTCGTCACCAAACAGGCGGCGTGGATGAGCAAGCAGGTCACCCGCTGTTCTGCGCTGAGCCTGACCATCAGCGGCCCGCCACCGGCCGGCAAGGCTGCCGCGCCGTGGAAGAAAAAGCGTAAATCGACGCGCAGTAAAACTTCTGGCACCACACAACGCAAAACAAAATAGGCTTTTGTGGCGAGGGAGCTTGCTCCCGCTCGGCTGCGCAGCAGTCGCAATCCTGCAACTATGGTCTATCTGAAACATCGCGATTGCAGGTTTTAGGGCCGCTTCGCGCCCCAGCGGGAGCAAGCTCCCTCGCCACAGGGTTCTTAAGTCTCCCTTTTGGAGTTTATTGAACATGCCCACCATCGAACTGCACCCCGCCCACCGCGACGAACTGCAAACCATCGAAAACCTCATGCAGTTCTACATGTACGACTTCAGCCAATGGCTACCACTGAAACTCGGCGGACATGGCTTCTTCAGTATTCAGCAGAAAGACGACTATTGGCGCAATCCCGCTACCCAACCGTTCCTGATCCGCGTCGGCGGTGAACTGGCCGGCTTCGTGACCGTGGATAACGACACCCACATCGACGGCGCCGAATACAACATCAGCTACCTCTTCCTCACTCGACGCTTCCGTGGCCGAGGCGTCGCGCAGTTTGTCGTCTCTGCCCTCTTGAGCCGTTTGCCCGGTCAGTGGCAGATTTTCCATATCGACGCCAACCTGCCTGCACGGCACTTCTGGGCCAGGTTGATCCCCAAATTGAGCGGTGGTGAGTTCGTCCGCCAGCAGCGTTCGGTCGACGGTTATCCCTGTACCTTCTATGTCTTTCACAGCCCCGCGTCCGTTGCCTGAACGGAACTTTTCTCATTCCAAAACAGCTTTGTCCGACAATATGTAGTGATCAAAAATAATCACTACAAAACCGTTGACGGCGTCGTTTTGCTTTTGCATGATGAAGACGTTCCCCGATCGGGAACATCGGTAACACGCTTGAGCAAACTCGTCTGACCGCCGAGTTGTTTTTTCCGGATACACGCTGCCCACAAGGCAGATTGAAGAAGCTGACCTGGCCTGAACGTCCAGTACAAGGACGAGAAGCGCTGGCGAAAATTCTCAAGACGCTTGTGGTCGACCCTGAAAACGTCGTCAAGGAGCCTCCCGGTTTTCGCTGCTTCTCCTCGTTGTGACGCTATTGCGTAGCAGTTATTCAACACGACTACATGCAACAGACGCATGACCCCGTACTTCTCACGGGCGACCGCTGACGTCCTGGTTTCGGTGCCAGGGATCAACTAACCGATGGGCTACCTGTATTAGCGAATCAACTTTGAAAGATCACCAGACTGGTCAAGGGGCAAACATCATGAATCTGAACAATCAACCTACTATCGAAGAACTGGCTCGTATGTTCGCGGCGCAAAAAGACAGCCACGACAGCCACATTCTCTGGATCAGCAAGTCGGGTCAGGTGCATATCGACTGCCTGTCGCCCCACGCTGGTGAAGAAGAATTCGACCGCAACAACCAGAACCTGCTGGCCCGCCTGAAGATGTACCGCCGTGGCCATGGTTATGTCGGCAAGAAAGCTGCGGCCGATAAAGACTTCATCGGCAATGTGCTGCAGACGCTGAAACAGGCGTGGGATTCGATGCAGAACAAGAATGAAGTTCGGGTGATTGACCGGTTTTGCTGAGTTATAACTTCAATAAATAAAAAGGGCCTGCTTCCAAAAGAAGCAGGCCCTTTTTATTGCTCCCTGAAACTGCCCTGTAGGAGCTGCCGAAGGCTGCGATCTTTTGAT
>NZ_JBQEPG010000034.1:0-49186 GCF_052045635.1 Pseudomonas sp. 22189 | reverse complement strand
TGTGTCAGGCTGCGCAGGTGCTCGAACACGTCGTTCGGTTCGGCGCGTGAGACGGCCAGCCAGCCCCAGTCGAGGGCGTCGGTTTCGGCGATCCAGGGCAGGAATGCCGAGTTCGGTTTGAGTTCGGTGACGTAGGGCATCACCGGTTGCCAGGTGGAGTAGGGCGTGCCGCCCCAGATCGGCAGGAGCTGGGCGGTGGGTTCGGTCAGGTACAGGGTTTTCAGCGCGTCGGCATCGCTTGCTGCGCTGACGATCAGGTACAGGCGCTCGCCAGTCTGCAACGGCTGTTGTGCCAGCCAGTCCTTGGGTGTCAGTCGATCAGATGGCACAGGCACCTGCCTTGCATTTTTCGCACTCTTCGCAGAACGGCGCATTACGTTTGAGAGTGTTGATTTGCGCCGGGGTCAGCACGGCGCCAGCCTTGTCGGCATCCGCCTGCTTCAACACGCCCGGCAGCAGTGGGGCGGCGCCGGTGCCGCTGCCCGGTCCACCACCGGAGTTGATGTTGATCGCCGGCCCGCTCATGGTCACGCCGCCGCCGTCGATCTTGATGAAGCTGCCACCGCCGACCAGCGTCAGTTCAGCCCCGGCTTCCAGCACCACCTTCATGCCACTGCTCAGGTGAATTTCCTGGCCGGCGTCGATGAATTGTCCGGTGCCGATCTTGATGTGCTGGTTCACGCCCACGGTCAGGTGGTCGTTGGCCCGTGCTTCGACTTTGCGGTCTTCATAAACCGTGTGGTGTTCTTCGGCCTTGAATTCCGTGTAGCTGTTCTTTTCCACGACGTCGTGGCGTTCGTTGCCGACGCGGATTTTCTGGTCGTGTTCGATGTTCTCGTCCCAGTCGCGCTGGGCGTGGAGGAAGATCTGTTCCTGGCCTTTCTTGTCTTCGATGCGCAGTTCGTTGAAGCCGCCACCGCCCATCGAGCTCAGGGTTTTGAAGGTGGTGCGGGTCTTGTTCGCCGGCAGGGCGTACGGGACGGTGTTTTCCTTGTGGTACAGGCAGCCGCTGATCAGCGGCTGGTCGGGGTCGCCCTCGAGGAATGTCACCAGCACTTCCATGCCGATGCGCGGGATGGCGATGCCGCCGTACTGGGCGCCGGCCCAGGCGCTGGAGACACGCAGCCAGCAGCTGGTCTTGTCGTCGGCCTGGCCGTCGCGGTCCCAGTGGAACTGGACTTTCACGCGGCCGTATTCGTCGCAGTGGATTTCTTCGCCTTTCGGGCCTGTGACCACGGCGCTCTGGCTGCCGAGGATGCGCGGTTTCGGGTGGCGCAGGGGCGGGCGGTTCGGCACGTCCCACGGGGTGGCCTGGAAGCGGTTGCGGTAACCCTGATGGAAATCGTCTTTGAGCGCGGTGGTGTCGCTGGTGACCGACTCTTCCAGCACCTGCGGCTGCTTGCCTTCGTGGTGGACTTCGGTGAGCAGCCACAGGTCATTCCACTTGGCCTTCGGGTGTTCTTTGAGTGCGAGGAAATGGCCGCTGACCAGCAACGGCTGGTCGCTCTTGCCTTCGGCGAGCTGGAAGTCGCTGCGATGACGTTCGAGGGCGCGTTTGGCCAGGTGTTTGCCGCGCTCGCGGTCGATGAAACGGCCCGGGTAATCGTAGTCCTCGAGGTCGGGGAGGGCGTCGCCGCGGTTTTCGCTTTCCAGCGTCAGGCGCGGTTTTTCGAAGTCGTAGTCGCGGCGGGTGGTGCGGCTGGTACGGGTTTCCAGGCGCAGGTCGAAGCGTTTGATCACCGGGTTGCTGGCGACCATGCCGGAGTCCTGCTGATAGGCCACCGGCGCCAGTTTCTTGAACACCGTCTGGTCGTCGCCGAACACCAGTTTGTGGCCCGTGGCGCTGTGCTGGAAGTGGTAGTGAATGCCTTCTTCTTCGCACAGGCGCTGGATGAAATGCAGGTCCGATTCGTCGTATTGCACGCAGTAAATGCGGTCGGGGTAGATCGAGCCGGTCTGGAAGGCGTAGGCGTTGCCCTGGATGCCGTGTTCTTCGAGGACCTTGCCGATGATTTTCGGCACGCTGAGGTTCTGGAAGATCCGCTGGTTGATCCGGTGCGCCAGGTACGCCAGTTGCGGGCGCAGGGTCACGGAGTAGCGCGTCAGGCGCTTGCCGGAATCGCCTTGCGCGGCGCGGTAGATCAGGCCGTGGATACCGCTGCCGTCGGGCGACAGCTGCAGGAAGGCCGGTTTGTGCAGCAGGGTTTCGAGGTCCAGCGACGGCTGCTCACTGACCAGCTCCACCTCGAACACAAAAGGCTGGCTGATGGCTTCCCGGCCGGTCAGGGTGAATACCTGAAAATCGGCGGAGAGCCCTTCGATGGTCAGGGCAAAGTGGGTTTCATTGGCCGGCGCGAACATCCCTTGTTCCTCGTGCTGTACAGCGGCGTTCGTCGACTACCGCAAAGCGGTTCAACGCACGCGAAATTCTGGAGGGGCGTAAACAACATCGACCAGCAGGGCTGGTCGATGCTTGTAACGATCAGCCGTAATTAAACGACTGGAGCACGCCAGTCATCGGAGCCCGAAGTACCGGATACTTCGTGGGTCCAGGTGATTTTGCGGTAGGTGAACTGCACTTCTTCCAGGTGGGTGAAGTGCGAGTTGCCTGGATCCTGGCAGTTGTGCATTTTGTTGTTGATGGCGACGATGATCGCGTCTTCCAGTTTGGTGGTGTAGTAGTGCTCTTGAGTACCTTGAGCAGAAGTACGGTACCACTGGATAACGATTTCGCTCATGCGCTCGCCGGAGGTCAGAGCCGCTTGCAGCAGAGGCGAAGCCTTGTCGTAGACCTTGGTGATGATCACTGGCTTGTGAACGCGCTGACCGGTTGGCTGACCGGATTGTGGGTCACGCGGGATGATCACGTCGTGGCTGAAAGCCTGAACCATGACCTGGTCTTCGTGGCCTTCCTGGTAGGTGTTGCCAACGGAGTCGGCGGTGAAAGCGCCGGCAGTGATCAGGCCTTGTTTTTCGCCGGTAACCGACATGTACGCTGGTGTTGCCATGGGGTGCTCTCCTTGCGGATAAATTTAGGGTGCCCGGGAGGCGAAATCGCCCGGTGGGTGCCTGACTGTTATCAAGGAGCGTGCCAGGTTTGTCGAAGGGCCCGGCAGCCGGGGGTGAAGCGGCTCTAGTCTGCGTTATGACCGATGTTTTTTGCTGAATCGAGGTGGAAAGTGCGCAACTTCNTTGCGCACTCGGCTGCGGGCCACGTGCCTCAAGGCCTACAGCGCGATGATCAGTCTTTTTCGCCGAGCGAGTGCGCAAGAAGTTGCGCAGTAAGGCCAAGTGCCAGCGTCGAGCGTTTGAAACGATCCACCCAGCGCGACGGTCAATCACTCACGACTGCGCCGCAGGCGTCTGAACATTCCCCACCGCGAGTGAGAACGACATGAAAATCCTGATGGTTTTAACGTCCCACGATCAACTGGGTGATACCGGCAAGAAAACCGGCTTCTGGCTGGAAGAGTTCGCCGCGCCGTATTACGTGTTCAAGGATGCCGGCGCGCAACTGACGCTGGCCTCGCCCAAGGGCGGCCAGCCACCGCTGGACCCGAAAAGTGACGAGCCCGATGCGCAGACCGCCGCGACCGAGCGCTTTCGCAAGGATTCTGCCGCCCAGTCGGCACTGTCCTCTACGGTCACACTGGACACGGTGAAGGCTGCGGATTTCGATGCCGTGTTCTATCCCGGCGGCCACGGCCCATTGTGGGACCTGGCTGAAGACCGCCATTCGATTGCGCTGATCGAATCGTTTTACAACAGTGGCAAACCCGTGGCGGCCGTGTGTCATGCGCCCGGGGTGCTGCGCCATGTCAAAGGTGCGGACGGTCAGCCATTGGTCAAGGGTAAGCAGGTGACCGGTTTCAGCAACAGCGAAGAAGATGCGGTGCAGTTGACCAACGTGGTGCCGTTTCTGGTGGAGGACGAGCTCAAGGTCAAAGGCGGAAATTTCTCCAAGGGCGCGGACTGGTCGAGCTACACCCGTGAAGATGGATTGTTGCTGACGGGGCAGAATCCGGCGTCGTCGGAGGAGACGGCTTTCGCGTTGTTGTCACGCTTGCGCTAGAAGCGAAAGCAAAAGATCGCAGCCTGCGGCAGCTCCTACAGGGGGAAACACATTCCANTGCCGCAGGCTGCGATCTTTTGATCTTTCAGCGCGAAAGCGCTGCCAGACACTCCTCAATCGAACGCCGCTGCGTCTCGGCATACAACCCCAGCTCATCAATGGTCGCACGCCCCAGCGCCTGTTCGAATGCCTGGCGGTTCGAGTGTTCGCCATAGTGCGTCTGCGCCGCGTCCCCAAGGTTCGACTGAAAAATCCCCGCCGCACTCACCGGCAGGAAATCTTCGTACACCAACGGTTCAGCTTTCACATGGCCATCGCGGAGCAAATCCTCCAGCGATGTTGATTTGAGGCTACCCGCTGCCAAGCCTTTTTCCGTGGGAAAATAGCGAAAATACGCCAGCTCCTGTTCACGCATGCCGTCGACGCTGTCCGGAAATTCGCCAAAGTGTCGGGTCATCAGCGTGTTGTAACGTGCGGCGTTGCCTTCGTTGGGAAAGTCGCCCAGTTCATCGCGCGCGGCGTTCAACAAGCGGTCATACAGCGCCCGGCCTTTGGGGGTCAGCGCCGCACCGCGTTGTTCGATTTCGCCGAAACGCGCGCTGTGGCTACCGCGAGTCTCGTGTTGATCGGTGAAAGCGATCGGCTCGTCCAGCGCCTTGAAGCTGGTCTGGCGCAACAGGATCGGGCACTTGCGGCGTGGCGGGCCTTCGATCACCGCTTTCGGGGTGATGCCGTGCACCGGCATCTGCGCCTGGACAATATCGATGTCCAAGGTGCGTGGGGTCAGGTGATTGATGTGCGGGCCTTTGAACGCCACCACATCGGCGATCAGACGGTGCTGGGCGCTGAGGGTCTGGTACTGCGCAGCGGTGACGGTGGCGCTGTGATGCCAGCGAAAGGTTTCCAGTGCCTGCAGGACAAATTGCGCCGCGTCCTCCTCATTCAGCCCACCGGCTGACTCCGCCCGCTCGATCAGCTGCAAGGCAGCAGGGGTAAAGATCGAACGCCGGTTCAACACCGATTCGGCAAAACCGCGCAACTCGGGATCTTCGATCAGCTCCAGACGCAGCAATGAGGTGAACACCCGAAACGGGCTGACCTGCAGCGCCGCTTCATGCACCGCGCGAAACGCCGTGGAGTGCACCGGCACACCCGCCGGGGTCAGGTCGTAGTAGCCCACCGGTTGCATGCCCATCACCGCGAACAGGCGCGCGAGGGTCGCAAGCTCTTTGCCGGTGCCGACGCGGATCGCGCCGTGTCGCTCCATGTCCAGGCGCTCGATTTCACCGGTGCTGTCGAGCTGCCGTGCGAGGTCTGGCTGGGCGGCCAGCACTTCACGGTTGGTCTGTTCCACCAACTCCATCAGCGCGCCGTACAACGGCACTTCTTCGCGGTACATGTCGGACATCGCTTTGGAGAAGCGTTGACGGATCAGGTCGGGGCTGACGAAAGGCTGCACGGTCATGAAAAAAATTCCTGCCACGGTCACGGTTTGGATAGAGGAAAAGATCGCAGCCTTCGCCGACGGCAGCAAACGAAGAATCCTACGAACTTCATTCTGCCAACGACTGATCCACCAGTTCGATCCAGTGCAAAACCTGCGTGCGTCCGGCGCCGGCCAGATGATTCTGGCAGCCGACGTTAGACGTGACGATCAGCTCCGGGCGCCCGCTTTCCAGTGCATTGAGGCGGTTATCGCGCAATTGCCGGGCGAGGGTCGCTTGCGTCAGCGAATAAGTGCCGGCCGAACCGCAACACAGGTGACCGTCCGGCACGGGTGTGAGATTGAACCCAAGGCGGGTCAGCAGCGCCTCGACTGCGCCGCCGAGTTTCAGCGCATGTTGCAGGGTGCAGGGGCAATGCACGGCGATCCGCCGCTGGCGGGCGGCGCACACTTGCTCCAGAGGTTCCTGAGCGAGCAGTTGCACCAGATCCAGCGTTCGCTCACTGATCTGCCGCGCCTTGTCGGCGTAGCGCGGATCCTGCGCCAGCAGATGCCCGTAATCCTTGATGAACGCGCCGCAACCGCTGGCCGTCTGCACGATGGCTTCCGCGCCGTTTTCCAGGTGCGGCCACCAGGCGTCGATGTTCTGTCGGGCGCGCTCGAGGCCTTTGGCCTGGGCGTCGAGGTGATAGTCCAGCGCGCCGCAGCAACCGGCCTCGGTCACCGGCGTGACGCTGATCCCCAACCGGTCCAGCACTCGTGCCGTCGCGTCGTTGGTGTTCGGCGACAGGCCCGGTTGCACGCAGCCTTCGAGCAGCAACACCCGCCGCGCATGGCATGGGGCGGGGCGTGAGCCGGACACTGGGGCGCGTTGCGGCAATTTGCTTTCGAGGATGCGCGGTAACAGCGGCCGGAACGTCGTGCCTACCCGCAGCAGTCCCTTGAATACGCCCGGATTCGGCGCCAGTGCACGCAAGCCCTCGCGCAACAAGCGCTGGGCGGCAGGTCGCGGCACGGCCTGATCGACCACCGCCCGCCCGATATCCAACAGGTTGTGATAGTCAACACCGGAGGGGCAGGTGGTTTCGCAATTGCGGCAGGACAGGCAGCGATCCAGATGCAACTGAGTCTGCTCGGTGGCCGGCGTCCCTTCGAGCACTTGTTTGATCAGATAGATGCGTCCGCGTGGCCCATCGAGCTCATCACCGAGCACCTGATAGGTCGGGCAGGTGGCGTTGCAAAAACCGCAATGCACGCAGGTGCGCAGAATCTTTTCCGCCTCGGCCGCACGCGGCAGTTGTCGGGATTGTTCGCTGAGGGTGGTCTGCATGGCTAGAACTCCGCGTACATCCGGCCGGGGTTGAACAGCCCTTGCGGGTCGAGTTGCGCCTTGAGTTGCTGGTGATAACGCATCAGCGTGCGCGGCAGCGGCTGGAACGGTGTGTCGCTGGCGCCATGGGTGAAGCAGATGGCATGGCCACCGAGTTCCTGGGCGAGAATCTGAACGTGCTCGTGATCGGACTTCAGCCAGCGTTGCGCGCCGGCCCAGTCGATCAACTGCTGGCCGGGCAATTCTTGCGGCCCGAGATTGTTCGGCAGCGACAGGCGCCACAGCGGCAGGCCTTCGTCGAAAAAGCTCAGGCGTTGCTCGTTTAAATCGCGCCAGAACAGCGAGTCCAGCGGCTCGCCGCCGAGTCGTTGATGCGCGGCGGTCACCGAGCCTTCGCCGCCCTCCAGGCGCAGGTACAGGCTTTGCCCGTCATGGCAGGCGCCGCTGATCGGCAACGGTTGCTGACCCCATTCGGCCAGCCTGGTCAGCGCTCGGGTGCAGTCGATATCGAGGCGGATGCTCAGGCATTGACGCGGTTTCGGCAGGACTTTCAGCGAGACCTCGGTGAGCACGCCGAGACAGCCGAAACTGCCGGTCAGCAGGCGTGACAGGTCGTAGCCGGCAACGTTTTTCATCACCTCGCCACCGAACCTCAAATGTTCGCCGAGGCCAGTGATGACCCGGGTACCGAGGACGAAGTCGCGTACCGAACCTGACCATGGCCGCCGTGGCCCGGACAGTCCGCTGGCAATCATCCCGCCAACGGTGGCACTGTCACCGAAGGCCGGCGGCTCGCACGGCAGCATCTGCCCGGCCGCGTCGAGCGCCGCGAGCAACTCGCGCAGCGGCGTACCGGCGCGCACGCTGACCACCAGCTCGGTCGGTTCATAGCGCACGATGCCGCAGTGCGCGCGGGTGTCGAGCACTTCGCCGGCCACCTCGCGCCCCAGAAACGCCTTGCTGTTGCCACCCTGGATTTTCAGCGGCGTGGCGTTGGCCCGGGCCTGATTGACCTGATCGAGCAGGGCGCCGCTGGCGTCGACGTCAGCCATCAGAAGCGCTCCAGTTCGGGGAATGGCAGTTGTCCGGCGTGAATGTGCATGGCGCCGAATTCTGCGCAGCGGTGCAGGGTCGGGATGTTCTTGCCGGGGTTGAGCAGGCCTTGCGGATCGAACGCGACTTTGACGGCGTGGAACAGGGTCAGCTCTGCGCTGTTGAATTGCGCACACATCTGATTGATTTTCTCGCGGCCGACGCCGTGTTCGCCGGTGATGCTGCCGCCGACGTGCACGCACAATTCGAGAATTTTCCCGCCCAACGCCTCCGCGCGCTGCAGTTCGCCAGGCTGGTTGGCGTCGAACAGGATCAGCGGGTGCATGTTGCCGTCGCCGGCATGGAACACGTTGGCCACGCGCAAGCCGTATTCGGCGCCGAGGCGCGCGATGCCTTGCAGTACGCCGGGCAATTCGCGACGCGGGATGGTGCCGTCCATGCAGTAGTAGTCCGGGGACAAGCGGCCGATCGCCGGAAAGGCGTTTTTGCGTCCGGCCCAGAAGCGCACGCGCTCGGCTTCATCGCGGGCCTGACGCACCTCGCTGGCGCCGGCCTGAAGCATGACCTCGCGCACCCGCAGGCAATCGTCGTGGACATCGGCTTCGACACCATCGAGTTCGCATAGCAGAATCGCTTCGGCAGCGACCGGGTAACCGGCGTGGATGAAGTCTTCGGCGGCGCGGATCGCCAGGTTGTCCATCATCTCCAGGCCGCCGGGAATAATCCCCGCAGCGATGATGTCGGCCACCGCGCGGCCTGCCTTTTCCACCGAATCGAAGCTGCCCAGCAGCACCTTGGCGACCTGCGGTCTGGGCAGCAGTTTGACCGTGACTTCGGTGATGATCCCGAGCAAACCTTCGGAGCCAGTGAACAGCGCCAGCAAATCGAAACCCGGGGCATCGAGGGCCTCGCTGCCCAGCGTCAGGCGTTCGCCTTCGATGGTCAGCACTTCGATCTTCAGCAGGTTGTGTACGGTCAGACCGTACTTGAGGCAATGCACGCCACCGGCATTTTCCGCGACGTTGCCGCCGATCGAACAGGCAATCTGCGACGACGGATCCGGCGCGTAATACAGGCCGTACGGCGCCGCCGCCTGGGAGATCGCCAGGTTGCGCACCCCGGGTTGAACCCGTGCGGTGCGAGCCGCTGGGTCGATGTGCAGGATGTTGTTGAACCGCGCCATCACCAGCAACAGGCCGCTTTCCAGCGGCAGCGCGCCGCCCGACAACCCGGTGCCGGCGCCACGGGCCACCACCGGCACGTGGTGTTGATGGCACAGTCTGAGCAGGGTTTGTACCTGATCGAGTCGCCGGGGCAGCGCCACCAGCATCGGCGTGGTGCGATAGGCCGAGAGGCCATCGCATTCGTACGGCTTTAGTTCGTCTTCGCGCCACAGAAGGTCGAGGTCCGGGAGGGCGTGCTGCAGGGTTTTCAGCAGCTCAGCCTTGTTCACTTCCGGTAGCGGGCCGTCGAAGCGTTCGTCGTAGAGAATGTTCATTCCACACAGCCTTCTGCCAACCTTAATTCTTTGCATGAATAAGACTTAAGGTGGTGAGGAAATTCATTGTGGTGAGGGGATAGTGTTGGGATTCATCGCTGATTGCCCAGAAACTCCCGATACAACCGCGCAGTATTCCCCGGTTGTTCGACCATCGGCATGTGCCCGACACCGTCCCACACCTCGACCCGCAGATTGGCGATGCCCTTGCTCCACACCGGCACGCTGCTGACGTCGATCAAGCGGTCCTTGCGCCCCCACAGCAGCAGCGCCGGGCATTTGATTTCGGCCAGTTTCGGTTCCATCGGCGGGCTGGCGCGAAAGTCGCGGAAGATCTCTTCCAGCTCATCACGTTGGCGTTGGTAACGCTGGGCGATGGCGTCCAGCACCAGTCCGGGTACCCACGGTGGCGAGGCCATGGTCATCGCATAAAACTGGCGGAATTCTTCCCGGGAGTTGATCAGGAACGGGTTATGTCCACGGGCCAGATGGCGTTCCATGTCGCTGGCCTGCGGTGCGGTGACGCCGGCCGGGTCGATCAGTGCCACTGAGGCAATCCGGTCCGGGTAGGTTGCCGCCAGCCACGCTGCGATGTAGCCGCCCATCGAGTTGCCGATCACGTGGACTTTCTCCACACCGCACACGTCGAGCAGCTGGATCATGCGCTTGGCCTGCAGCGCAATGTCATAGCCGCCACCGGCCTTGAAGCCGGTTTCACCGTGGCCGGCGATGTCCGGAATGATCACTCGGTACTGGCGGACAAAGTGCCTGGCGAAGCGCAGCCAGAGGTTTTTCTCGGCACTGTAGCCGTGCAGCATCAGGATCGCGCTGGCCGCTTCATAGGGGCCACCCTGCCAGGTCGAGACCGTCATTTCGGCAATCGGCACTTCGATCTTGTGCAACTTGTACATCCTGGCCTCGAGCGCCGTGCTCAGGTCATACAGCCAATGGCCGATCGCCGGATAACTCAACCAGCTCCAGGCCACGAAAACCGCGAGAGCGACAAACAGCACAAGCATCGACGTCTTCCTTTTACGTGTTCAGGACAGAATGTGGTCAGCCGGTTTCAGCGCCCGGGTCAACCGGTAATAGCTGAAACTGAAGCCCGGAAATATCGCGATCACATGACCGCTCTTGCTCTGATACCAACTGTGACAGCCGCCGGACTTCCATACCGTGCGCTCCATCTCACGGTGGATCATTGCAGTGTAGGTACGTTCCGCGTCGGGGCGCACTTCGATGCTGCGCAGTCCTTTTGCCTGCAGGGTGTGGATGCAGTCGAGGATGTAGTTCATCTGCGCCTCGATGATGAACAGCGCCGAGGTATGCCCGATGCCAGTGTTGGGCCCGGTGACGATAAACAGGTTGGGAAAGTCTGGCAGGCTGGTGCCCAGGTAGGCGCGCGGGTACTGCGCCCAGACATCCTTGAGTTGCACGCCGTGCCTGCCGGTCACCGGATAGGAGACCACGCCGTCGGTGGCGTCGTAGCCTGTCGACCAGATAATCAGATCGACATCGATGTGCTGGCCGTCCGTGGTGGTGATCCCGGTTTCATCGAGCGCGGCGATGCCTTGTTCGCGGCTGTGCAACGTGACATTGGGCCGGGTCAGCGCCGGGTAATAGGTGCTGGACAGCAGAATGCGCTTGCAGCCGATGGTGAAGTCCGGGGTGAGTTTTGCGCGCAATACCGGGTCCAGCACCTGTTGCTTGAGAAAACGCAGCGCCTGGCGCTGGACCAGGTGAATCGCCGGTTTCGAATATTTGAAGGCGATGACCCGCGTTTCGAATTGCCAGTAAAGCAGCCAGCGCAGCAGCTTGTAGGCCGGTTTTACCCCCAGCAGCCAGCGCTGAAAAGGTCCGAACCGTCGATCGGCGCGCGGCAGCACCCAATGTGGTGTGCGCTGGAATACGTGCAGTTGTGCGACCTCGGGGGCAATTGCCGGAATGACCTGCGCGGCGCTGGCGCCGCTGCCGACGATGGCCACGCGTTTACCGCGGTAGTCGTAGCGGTGATCCCAATTGTTTGTATGAAAAGTCTTGCCCTGAAAGCGATCCTGGCCGGGGAAGGGCGGGATCACCGGTTGGCTCAATGGCCCGGAGGCGTTGATCACGAACTGCGCGCAGAACATCCCTTTGTCAGTGTGCACCGCCCACTGCCTGGCGGCGTCATCCCATTCGATGCGTTCGACGTTGGTTTGCAGTTCCACGCGTTCGCGCAGGCCGAAGCGTTCGATGACGTGTTCGGTGTATCGGTGCAGTTCAGGCTGGGTGGCAAACATCTGCGTCCAGCGGTACGGCGCGAAGGACAGCGAGTACAGCGGTGAGGGCACATCCACCGCCGCGCCGGGGTAGGTATTCTGGCACCAGGTGCCGCCGAAGAACGCCCTTCGTTCCAGCAGGCGAAAATCGTCAATGCCGGCCTTGAGCAAATTGACCGCCGCACATTGACCGCCAAATCCGCTGCCGATGATCAACACCTGGTAGGTCCGCATGGGTCTCCTTCTTATAGTCGTTTCACCGTTTTCATCCTTTCAGGTATAGCTAAAAATTCGCCGAGTGGGAGCGGGTGGCTGGGCGGTGATGGCTATTTAACGGCTGGCTGATAGACTCCCAGCACATCGGTCTGACGGTGTGCGCAGGTTCCGTTGAGTGGTCGAGGCCCTTATGCGAAACAAGGGGGGAAAGGGACTTTCACTGGCCAGGAGGCTTTATACATCGCGAACCCTCGGCCTGGTGCTGGGGTTGTTGTGCGTTGGCGTGGCGATGTACCCGCTTGACCCGCCGCCGTGGGTCTGGGCACTGATGCTGTTCAATGGCCTGATCTGGCCGCATCTGGCGTTTCAATGGGCCCGTCGCTCCAGCGTTCCCTACCATGCTGAACACCGCAATCTGTTGATCGACGCGTTTATGGGCGGCTTCTGGGTCGCCGCCATGCAGTTCAATCCGTTGCCCAGTGCCACCACCGTTTCGATGATGGCGATGAATAATGTCGCCATCGGCGGCTTGCGTTTTCTCGCGGCGGGCCTGGCGGCGCAGGTCCTTGGAATCGGCGTCGGCCTGGTGGTGTTCGCCCCGGCGTTCATCCCGCCCACCTCACCTTTACAGCTGTATGCCTGCCTGCCGTTGTTGATGTTGTACCCATTGGCGCTGGGCTGGATCTGCTTTCGCCAGGCCTACACGCTGGGCCTGCACAAACGTGAACTGCTGGCCCTGAGTCGCACCGACAGCCTGACCGGTCTGCTCAACCACGGCGCCTGGAAGGATCAACTGGACATCGCGTTTCAACGTTGCCGTCGACAGCAACAGGGCGCGGCGATTGCGTTGATCGATATCGACCACTTCAAGTCGATCAATGACACGTATGGGCATGTGGCGGGTGACATCGTCCTGCGCCAATTGAGCAAAATGCTCAAGCAGAACCTGCGCGCTGCGGATATTGCCGGGCGCTACGGCGGCGATGAGTTCTGCGTGATTCTGCCCGACCTGCCGCTGTTCAATGCCGCGCAGGCCATGGAAGCCTTGCGCGAACGTTTCGCCACCCTGGGTTACGAGCAGAACCCGGCGCTCAAGGTCAGCCTGAGCATTGGCCTGGCGGCTTATGATCCGGCGCATGGCGACGCGACCCGCTGGCTCAATGATGCGGACCAGGCGCTGTACGAGGCCAAGGCAACCGGGCGCAATCGGGTGATCTGCAACAATGACGATCTGCCGAAGCAGGAACTGCTCGATTCGGTCTGACTGCCCAGCACAATTTCCTCCTACAGGTGTTCGGTGTCGGCCGCAGAGATGTCGCATCCGGTGTAGAGCCTTGCGCCGATGTCAGGTACGGTTCAATCCCCCCGACGCGAAACAAGGATCGATTCATGACGTTCTCATTTTCCCGCTCGCTGCTGGCCGCCAGCCTCGGCCTTTCCCTCGCCTTCAGCGCTGCCGGTGCCTTTGCCGAACCGCACAAGCAAGTGCTGACGGATGCCGAGCAATATCAACCCGAAGCCCTCAAACTACTGGAACGGCTGGTCAACATCGACTCCGGTTCCGGCTATGAGCCGGGCCTGAAGCAAGTCAGCGAGATCGCCATCGATGAGCTGAAAAAGCTTGGCGCCACCATCGAACTGGTGCCCAACACCCCGGAAAAATCCAACCACGTGCTGGCCACCTTCAAAGGCACCGGCAAGGCAAAAATCCTCTTGATGGCGCACATGGACACGGTGTTCAAGGAAGGCTCCGCGGCCGAGCGCCCGTTCCACATCAAGGACGGCCGCGCCTACGGGCCGGGGGTGATGGACGACAAGGGCGGCATCGTCGCCGGGATCTACGCGCTGAAGATCCTGAAGAACCTCGATTTCAAGGATTACGCGCAAATCACCTTCCTGCTCGATGCCAGCGAAGAAACTGGCTCGGACGTCGCCACCGACCTGATCAAGAAAACCGCCAAGGCCCACGACGTGACGCTCAACCTCGAACCGGGGCGTCCGGCCGATGGTCTGGTGGTGTGGCGCAAAGGCAGCGCAACGGCGCTGGTCGAGGTCAAGGGCAAGGCTGCGCACGCTGGCGTTGCGCCGGAGCTGGGACGCAACGCAGCGATGGAAGCGGCGCACCAGATTCTGCAACTGGGCAAACTCGGCGACGAAGCGAAGAAAACCACGATCAACTTCACCGTGCTCCAGGCCGGTGATCGCACCAACGTGATTCCCGATCACGCCACCGTCAAGGCTGACGTGCGCGCGGCCGTGCCGGAAGAATTCGACCGGATCGAGAAAGACCTGGCGCGGGTCTCGCAGGACAAGCTGATCGCGGAAACCGAAGTCACCACCAGCCTCAAACGCGGCTTGCCGCCGATGCCGCAAACGGCGGAGTCGGATCGCTTGATGGCGATGGCCCAAGGGATTTACGGCGAGATCGGCCGCAAGCTGACCGAAGAGGGCAGTGGTGGTGCGGCGGATGCCAGCCTGTCAGCCGGCGTGGGGACGCCGACGCTGGACGGTTTCGGGATTGTCGGCGGCAATATTCATACGCCGGAGGAGTACGCCGAAGTGGCGAGCGTGACGCCGCGGATTTATCTGTTGTCGCGGATGATCATGGAATTGGCGGGCAAATAGTTGCCACGCGTGAAGGCGGCAGCCGTTAAGGCCTGCCACCTTCATACGGTGAATCCTGAAGCAATCAGGCTTGTTGCGGGGTGTTCCAGAATTGTTTGATTTCGTGAATGTTGCCCACGTTGTAACGTGGAATGATGCCTGCACATGGCGATGCCGCAGCGGTTGCAACCGGCGTATTGATGACGTTGGCGCCGGCGTGCAGCAGTGGAGTCTGGTTCCAGTTATCGAGTTGCTTGTTCATGCAGATTTCCTTTCTGATTAAGTGAGCAGTGATGTCTGCTCACGTTGTAGCCGTGACAGCAGGCTGTCATAGAGTGCTGTCTCCTGGCGGGCGATGCCGGGATAAGTCGGCACCAGATTGTCGTCGAAGCACCAGGCTTCTTCGGTTTTGGCTGCCTGCGGAGGATGAATAAGCAAACTCAGCGAGGCAGACATTGTTTCAGGTGGTAGCTGTTTGTGTACTTCCTTTAGTGGAAGCATGTGCAGCACCTCACCCGGAATAAGTTTAAGGACTCGTTCTTCGCCGAACTCGGGCCTTCTGCCGGCCTGGAGCGGCGCTTGATCCAGAATCTCCCGTGAAACGGTGGTGTAACCGTCACCGCTGTAACCCACGCAATAGAGTTCGAAGTCATGACTGTGGTTAAGGTCATAGATAAAGGTTTCCCTTTCATCCCGTGACGTGACCGGCGACCAGAACCCCAGGCGAACTGTAAACAGATCGTTGGAGTGCAGGACAAATGCATAGGCCCCGTAAAGCCTGTTTTTGGTACTGAAGCCGTCCTGTTGAATCGTGGTGTAGAGGTACTCGCTCAACAACGTGCGGTTAGTCGCCAGTTGACGCAGATCTTCCACGATCCTTGAACTGTCCAGTTGCAGATCGTAAGTCGCCATGCGCTCGATAAATGACTGTAGTTTCATGCCGCTTCACACTGGTCAAGCAAGTAGTTCAGGCGACTGTCTTGCAGGTTTCTCAACAGCGGGGCGCAACTTAGTGCGGCCTGACGATCCGTTCTGTTGATCATCTGAAAGGCCCGCCAAGCGACAGCGGGGTGATAGTGATAAATCAATTCCTGCGCCACTTTGCAGGCTCCGGGATCCTGTGCTGCTTCGAGCAGTTCAAGACTCACCAGAAAGCGCGCGGCGCTGTCGTCATGAGGAAACCAGCCGATTTTGCGCAACGAGTGGGGGTCGAACACACTGATGTCGGCAGTTCTGTCGGGCAGATTGATGCTGCCAATAAACGCCGGGTGCCCGTTTCCATTCGGATTGCTGTCATACAGCATTTTGCTGCCGTCGATGAACAACGGATTTTCGGCATCCACGATCACCTGCTCTGCGCGCGTCAGATATTCACCGTCGAGCCGATAAAGCTGGATGGCATACGATTGCCCGTTGATGGCGAACAAAACGCTGTTTCCGGGTACGGAATATAGTTGCTCAGGCGCAGATGCGTTATCAGGTGCCTTGAGGCTGATGTTTCCATCTTTGTTGCAATATAACGTCAACGTTCCGGTGTGGATGTTGGTCGCTTTCATGATCGCGGCGTGACGGGACAAATTCTCG
Organism: Pseudomonas sp. 22189; assembly: GCF_052045635.1. Classification (NCBI taxonomy): domain Bacteria; kingdom Pseudomonadati; phylum Pseudomonadota; class Gammaproteobacteria; order Pseudomonadales; family Pseudomonadaceae; genus Pseudomonas; species Pseudomonas sp. 22189. The sequence continues at coordinate 33,127 of NZ_JBQEPG010000034.1, read as the reverse complement.
GTATCTGCTTCAGGTTCGGATAACTGGTCGGCCAGACTCTTTACTTCGCTCCCCATGTTTGTTGTTTTGATGCAGGTAATAAGCTGGTCAGGCTTCAAGTCTGGGTTGAGCAGGTTTTTTATCATGGGAAGTCGCTTTGTCATTTTCTGTCAAATGTACTTTTTAGACTATTTGATCAGGCGTAATTATCAGGTTTGTTATTTCGTTTTGTTAAACAGATCTCCGCGCTTGAGGGTTTGAATGTTTTTGCTGTTTAACGGTTTGCGATTATAGAGAGGCGATATTTAATATCAACGCTGTAGTTGTTGTTAAATATTGGTGTTTGTTTGTAGGTGTGTATCGCTGGTAGAAGCTGGCTATTATCAATTCGCCTTTTCTCGCAACTTGGCCGGTGACATTGCGTCTACCGGCCATCTTTAGAGTTGCCCGAAACCTTCGTATCAGTGAGCAATCACTCCTTGACGCTCATGTATTCCTTCGCCCACAGAATGTAATCCTCTGGCTGGGTGTAGGTGTGCGTCAGTTCGGTGGCACTCAGGTCCGAAGCCTGGGTGAAGATCTGGCGTTGCTCACGCAGGCTGTCGTAGGTGGCCTTGATCGCCGCGAAGTACGCGCCGTGACCGTCGATGGTTACGCGCACACCGAGTTCGGCCAGACGCTTGTCATCACGCAGCGCCGGGTTGCCATAAGTGACCAGCATCAGTGGCACGGTCAAGTGTTCGGCAATCTGTTCAAGCTGATCGAAGTCCTGCACGCCGACCATGCAGATGCCGTCGGCACCGGCGGCCTGGTATTGCTTGGTGCGGCTGATGATTTCCTGGTTCGGCAGAATGCCGGCGTTGGTGCGGGCGATGATCGCCATTTCCGAATCGACCCGGGCTTCCAGCGCTGCACGGATCTTGCCGACGCCTTCGGCAACCGAGATCAAGTCGGTGGATTTACGGCCGAATTGTGCCGGCAGCAGCGTGTCTTCGATGGTCAGGGCGGCGACGCCGGCGCGTTCCAGTTCGACGATGGTGCGCATCACGTTGAGAGCGTTGCCGTAGCCGTGGTCGGCGTCGGCGATCACGGGCAGCTGAGCGACGCGGCCAATGCGGGTGGCTTGCTCAGCGAACTCGCTGAGGGTGATCAAGGCGAAGTCGGGAGCGCCCAGCACCTGCAACGAGGCGACGGAGCCGCCAAGGATCCCCACTTCAAAACCCAGGTCTGCGGCGATGCGCGCGGACATCGGGTCGAACACCGAGGCCGTGTGGTAGCAGGTGTCGGAAGCCAGCAATTGACGGAAGTTACGGCGCAAATCTTGATGGGAAAGCCTGGTCATACGAGTTCCACCAATACAAAGGAATGGAACGGCTTGAGCAAAGGTGTCAACGCCGAAGAATGAAAAGGCTATCACGCGAATGGGTCAAGGTTCATGACGAATTTGCAAGTGAGGCGTTGATCACGGATGCAAAGGCTGAAAGGTTTCATCTGCAATCAGCGGATTTCCAGTGTCAGGGCCGGCGTTCAGGCCGCGACTGCATGTTGCTGTTGCCTGGGCAGCAGCACGGCGCGGACCGAATTGCCCGGCTGCAGTTGCAGGCGCTTGGCGGTCAGGCGATCGACCACCAGGGTATTGCCGACCAGACGACCGGGGGCCACGGTGATGCGGCAGTTCTCCAGGCGACGGTTATGGATCAGCCACAAGGGGGCCTGATCGTCCGGCGTGCCGAGGCTCAGGGTCAGCGCCTGGCTGTCGCGTACGGTACGAATGCTGCCGATCGGCGCTTCGATCACCGGGCCGCCGTCGAAGATGTCGATGTAGCCCTTATGCACAAAGCCTTCCTCGCGAAGGATCTTCAGCGCCGGCTCGGTATTGGGATGTGTCTGGCCGATGGCCGCTTGTGCCTGTTCGGTCAGCATGCAGGTGTACAACGGTTGGCGCGGCATCAGTTCGGCGATGAACGACTTGTTGCCCAGACCCGACAAGTGGTCGGCGTGGCTGAAGTCCATCTGGAAAAAGTGCCGGCCCAGACTGTCCCAGAACGGCGAACAACCGCGTTCATCGGCACTGCCACGCAGTTCGGCGATCATCTTCTCGCCAAATAATTGCGGAAATTCAGCCACGAACAGCAGGCGCCCCAACGACAGCAGCCGGCCGTTGCTGCCATGACGATGGTCGTGGCTGAGAAACAGCGAGCACAGTTCCGACTGGCCGGTCAGCTCATTATTGAGAAACAGCGTGGGTATCTGCCGGGAAATGCCCAGATCCGCTGATGAACTCACGGTCAACCCGACGCGGTAGTTGTACCACGGCTCGCGCAGGCCAACCGCGCCGGTCAGGGCGCTGACACCCACCACGCGCAGGTCGTCGTCTTCGAGCACGAACAGGTAGTCGGCGTCGGCCCGTTCCACCTGCTCGGCGAACGCACGTTGCGCCCAGCGCACCCGGTGAGCGAGGCGGTCTTCATTGGCCGGCAGGGTGGTGAACCCGGGGCCAGCCTGCTGCACCAGAGTCATCAGCGCTGGCAGGTCGCTGACTTTGACCGGACGGACGATCATGCGGTAACTCCTTGTACGCGCCTGTTCGGGCACTGTCGTTGGGTGTGCAACCGGGCGCCGTTCACAGGGCTGTCAGCCTGATCGTGCTGCCATCGGTGACCTTCAGCGCCGTGCACAGGGCTGGCGTAAGGGACAGCGGTTGATCGGGCTGGTAATCCAGTTCGGCGACGATGGCCCGGAAACCGTGCAAGGCGTCGTTGCTCACCAGATAGCGTCCCCGTGCATCGATTTGTGCTTGCTGACGCACGGTGGCGGTCTGGCTGCGGGCGATCGAACGGATGTTCGCGGTGCGCGCATACAGGGTCGGGCCGGCGTCGAACAGGTCGATGTAGCTGTTGGTTTCAAAGCCTTCGCGTTCAAGGATGTCGAACGCTTCCTGGCCGTCCGGGTGAATCCGGCCGATGCATGCCTGTGCTTCCGGGGGCAGCATCGGCACGTAGATCGGGTATTGCGGCATCAGTTCGGCGAGAAACGTGCGGCTTTGCAGACCGCACAGGCGCTCGGCCTCGACGTAGGGCAGGTCGAAGAAATGCTTGCCCAGTGCATCCCAGAACGGTGAATGGCCATTCTCATCGCTGTAGCCGACGATTTCGGTGATCACCGCATCGGCGAAACGGGATGCGTGAGCGGCGATGAACAGCAGCCGCGCCCGCGACAGCAGTTCGGAAAAAGCGCTGCGCACCAGCGCATTGTCGATGTGAAAACCGCGCAGCAGGGTGTGGTCGTTGAGGTCGTGACACAGCGACAACGCCGGCACGCCGTGTTCGATGTTCAATTCCCGCGAGGCACTGGTGAAGTGGCGGTTGCGCAGGCTGTAGAACGGTTCGTTGAAACCGGCCGTGGCGAGGATCTCCGAGCAGCCGACAAGCCGCCGAGTGTCGAGGTCTTCCAGCACGAAGAAGTAATTCTCCGGGCCTTGCGCCTGAATGTCGTGGTCGAACGAGGCGCAGGAACCGGCGATTTTTTCACGCAGGCGTTCGCTGTCGTCTGGCAGCGACGTGACGCCGACCAGACTGTCGCGGGCCAGTTGCTGCAATTGCGGCAGGTCGGTTGGCTCGACTGGGCGTAAGACCAGCATGGATGTACTCCTGTATCAAAGGGTCCGGTGATCCGCACCGAACCTGACTATCACTGTCGGTTGCCACGCTTTAAAGCGGCGGTCGCCTGATTTGTTGTCAGACGCCGCTCTTTTTCTTGTCAGCCATTACTCGGGTCAGGCAACGCACTGCTGGCGCCGAGCTTGTTCAGGAAGAACAGGTACACCAGACCCAGCGCGATCCAGATCAGGCCGAGTTTCTGCGCATCGACGCCCATGTTGTACATGATGGCGGCGACGATGATGAAGCCGATCACCGGACAGATCAGATGGCGCACGACCTGGCCGGACTTCTGCCGACGCCAGTAGTAGTTGATCACTGTCAGGTGCAGCAGCATGAAACCGCTGAGGGCGCCGAAGTTGACCAGCGAGGTCAGGGTGTCGACCGAATTGATGAACAGGTAGCAGATCACCAGCGACAGCAGCGCCACCAGATAAATGCTCAGGTACGGGGTGTTGTGCTTCGGGTGCACCTTGGCCAGCACTTTCGGCAACTTGCCGTCACGGGCCATGCCGAACAGCAGGCGCGACACCGCGGCTTGCGAGGTGATTGCCACGGCAACGCCCCAGGCCAGAGCAGTCGCCACACCGGTCAGCGTTGCCAGCCAGCTGCCCGCCGCGATTTCGGCGATTTCATAGAACGCGGTGTCGGCGGACTTGAAGCCCATGCCGGCAGCGAGGTCGGTGGCGATCCAGGTCTGTACGACGAAAATTGCGCCCATCACCACCAGCGTGATCAGCGCTGCCCGACCGACGCTTTTGCCCGGGTCGCCCTTGATTTCTTCGGCGAGCGTCGAGATCGCATCGAAGCCGAGGAACGACAGCACCGCAATCGACACCGCTTGCATCAGCAGGGCGAAGTTGAATGTTTCCGGGTGATACAGCGGCGCCAGGGTCAGCCCGCCGTTGCCGCCGCCGTTGTGCAGGGCATTCCAGGCGTAGAACAGGAAAATCCCCAACACCACCAATTGCGCCAGCAGGAAGATGATGTTCATCCGTGCGGTGAAGGTGATGCCGCGCAGGTTGACGAACGTCGCGCTGACCAGGAACGCCAGAATGAAGCCGACTTTCGGAATGTCCGGATAAAGATGGTTGAGGGCCATCGCCGCGTAGACGTACAGCAGCGGCGGAATCAGCAGGTAGTCGAGCAGCATCAGCCAGCCGGCGAGGAAGCCGACGTGTTGGTTGAGGCCGCGTTGCGCGTAGGAGTAGACCGAACCTGCAATCGGAAATGCCCGCGCCATGCTGCCATAGCTCAACGCGGTGAACAGCATCGCCACCATGCCGATGATGTAGGCCAGCGGCACCATCCCGGGCGCCTCGGCATTGACGTAGCCATACACGCCAAACGGGGCGATGGGGATCATGAAGATCATTCCGTACACCACCAGATCGGTCAGTGTCAGGCTACGTTTCAACTCCTGTTTGTAGCCGAACTCTTCTATTTCCATGAAGCGCAACTCCTTGTCAGCCTATCCGGCGTTTTTAGTTGTTATGTCGGTCCATCGGTTACCGCGTTATCAATCTTTGCATTCGTTACAGCAGCGGTGCCAGGCGCTCGACCCACAGCGAAACCGCTTCCGGGCTGCGCAGCAGATCGTTGCGCACCTCGATCAGCACCGACTCCAGTCCACGGGCATCGCCGTGCACCGGCACGGTCATGTCACCCAGCGGATCGATCCGGTACGGCTGGTTGCCCGCGACCTTCAACGGGTGCTGGCCGAGGCCGTCGATCAGCTGTTGTGCATAGGCGCTGGCCTGGCCGAACAACACGCCGACTTCCAGCGGGCGCGGCTGGCCGTAATACACCGGGGTAAAGCTGTGAATCCCCACCACCCGTACCGCTTGACCCTGCGCGACGCGTTGGTCGATCAGGGTTTGCAGCCGGGCGTGAAACGGTTTGAACAGCGTCTGGCGCCGGTACTCGCGAGTGGCTTCGTCCAGCTCGCGATTGCCGGGCACCTGATAAATCTCGCTCTGTGCCGGAATGCTGTCGGGGGCATGCCGGGGCCGGTTGAGGTCGATCAGCAACCGTGAATAGTTGGCGCTCAACAGTGTCGCCCCGAGCACTTGCGAGAGCTTTTCAGCCAGTTGCAAGGCGCCGATGTCCCAGGCGATGTGCTCGCGCGCGGCTGCATCGTCCAGGCCCAGATTGTTCAGGGCTTCGGGGATGTAGCGGCTGGCGTGCTCACACACCAGGATCAACGGATGCGATGAATCTTCACGACTCAGGTTGTAGACCGGGCGGGTATACAACCCCAGCTCGGCGGATTCAGTACAGGCGTGCATAGTGCTCACACAGGTCAGCGGGCGAGAGCTGTTCCGTCAGCGCCAGTTCCTCGGTTTTAAGGGCGTGGTAAGTGTCGAGCAACGGCTTGGGCAGCCATTGGTTGAAGGCTGCACTGTCACGCAGGCAATCCAGCGCCTGGGCCAGCGAGGCGGGCAGGGCAACGATGCCCCGGGCCTTGCGTTGCTCGTCGTTGAGTGAATCGGGAATTTCGTCAGTGATCGCGTTCAGCGCCAGACGCTGTTCGATGCCCAGCCGTCCGGCGATCAGCAGCGCGGCCATCGCCAGGTGCGGCGAAGCGGTGGCGTCCATGGCGCGGAACTCCAGGTTGTACTGCGCCGCCACGGATTTGCCGCCCAGGCTCACGGTCGGACAAATGCGCAACGCCGCTTCACGGTTCTGCTGCCCCAGACACGCGTAGGACGCGCTCCAGTGATGCGGCTGCAGGCGTTCGTACGACACCGGCGTCGGCGCGGTGAATGCACACAGCGCTGGCAGATAATGCAGAATCCCCGCCGCCCAATGCTGGCCGAGGGTCGACAGACCGTTGCTGGTGCCGGCGTCGTAGAGCAGCGGCAGACCTTGCAGGTCGAGCAGGCTGACGTGCAAATGCACACCGTTGCACACCGCATCGGCCTTGGTTTTCGGCGCGAAGCTGACGTCCAGGCCCATTTGCCGGGCGATTTCACGGGTGATCTCGCGCACATTGACCGCACGGTCCGCCGCTGCCACGCCACAGGTCGGGCGGCAGGTGATTTCGTATTGATGCTTGCCGTATTCCGGCAGAAACATCTCCGGCTCGACGCCACCGGCACGCAAGGCGCTGAGCAGCCAGCCGCCGAACTCGGCGCCCTGACGCTGGGCTTCGAGGGAAAACGCCAGGTGTTCGGCGAAGCCGGCATGCAGGTTGAATTCGTGTTCGAACGCCGCGTTGACCTGCAGGCCGAGGTCGTTGCGATAACGTTCGATTTCATCGCGCAGCAGCGTGCGCGGACAGGCACTCCACGGGCGGCCATCGGTTTCGCGAATGTCGCCGTGGATGAAGTCCAGCGCCGGCGCTGCGGCATCCGGGCCGTTGCCGACGGTGACGCGGCTGCTCAAGTCAGGGATCAGCCGCAAATCGCCATACGCGCCCCACGGGTTGGTCGAGGCGATGATGTCCTGCGGCGTCAAGGCACTGTTGGCCGGCACCCAGCCGCAACCGGCCGCTTGATAATGCTCCAGCTGATCGGTGGGAAAAGAACGGCCACGGGTGATGCCGATCAGGTCAGTGGTGACGATGGTGGTCATCGGCAACGGCGTCAGGCGCTCGCTCATGGGCGCATCTCCTGCAAGCGGCCGAGCACGGTTTGGGTGTCGCTGATCCAGCAGTAGCCCTTGATCGCATTCAGGCAGGCGTCATGTCGCGCCGGGGTGTAGGTGGCGCAGGCGTCTTCGACCAGCGTCACCAGATAACCGCGGTCGGCGGCATCACGCACCGCCATGTCGACGCACTGGTCGGTGACAATGCCGGCGATGATCAGGTGGCGGGTTTCGAGGTTGCGCAGCACGTAATCGATGTTGGTCGAGTTGAACACCCCGGACGAGGTTTTCGGCAGCACGATTTCGTTTTCCACCGGGGTCAGGTCGTCGATGATCCGCGCCTGTTCACTGCCCTTGGGCAGGTGCATGTCCGACAGTTTGTGATCCAGCGAGCGGTCGCGACCGTCGGCGGTCAGGCTTTCGATAATGGTGTGCAGCACGTTCTGCCGCGCTTCACGAAAGGCGCTGAGCAAGCGGCGCTGGTTGGGCACCACCTGCATGTGGGTGCGGGTCAGGAAATACTCGGCGTCCGGGCCGTTCAGGTGCGGGTCGAACTGCGGTTCGAGCCAGGCACGCTGCATGTCCACCAGCAGCAACGCAGTGTGGTCGATGACGAACGGCAAGTCCCGCGGCGAGCGGTGGGGAAGACTGAACATCCTTATTTATCCTCCAGCAAGTGGGTGTGGAACTCGTTGCGCAGGGCGTCGATGCCTTCCAGGCGATCGGCCAGATCGGGGCTGCGCAGGGTCAGGCAGGCAATCAGTGCTTCGACCTGGGCCAGCGCTGGCACCATGGTGTCGAACGGCGAAGCCGATTCCACCGGGGCACTGATGATCAGGTCGGCCAGTTCGCGCAGCGGTGAGGCATAGATGTCGGTGAACAGCACCACCCGGGCGTTGCGGCTTTTTGCAGCACTGGCCACGCGCAAGGCCTGGGTCTGATAGCGGCGATAGTCGAACAGCAGCACCACGTCCTGGCGTTGCAGATCGAACAGGCGGTCGGGCAGCTGCGCGTTGTCTTCCAGGGCAAAACAGCCGGGGCGCAGCAGGCGCAGGTGATTGAGCAGGTAGTTGGCCATCAGGCTGCTGAAACGCCCGCCGAAGCAGTAGATCTGGTGCCGCGTATCGAGCAGCCAGTCGAGCAGAATGCGTACGTCTTCGGGCTGGGTCAGAACCTGGGTTTCCACCAGCAGGCGTTGGCTATCGGCCAGATAATGGCCCCAGGCGTCGTCCTTGTTCAGGTGCGAACGCGGTTGCAACAGGGTACGCGGCGAGCGCAGGCGGTGGTCCATGTCGCTGAGCAGGGCGTCCTGGAATTCGGCATAACCGCCGAATCCGAGCTTCTTCACCAGCCGCACGATGGTCGGATCGCTGACGCCGGCGTGTTCGGCCAGACGCGCCATCGGACCCAGGCCATTGCGTGGATACTGGTCGAGCAGGGCGCGAATCACTTTGCGCTCCGACGGCGTCAGCTCCAGGCCGGGATCGGTGATCAAGTCTCTAAGAGGGGGCATCCGGGCTCCTGCTGGATGAGGGGGTGTTGAATTTGTTTCATAATCCGTTAAAACAGTATTTATGTAACTCAGGTTACATGTCTAGTGAATTTTTTGCGGTAGGAATTCACTGTTTAAATAACCTCAAAGAGCTGTGTCACAAGGGCTACACCGATGTCCTCGACCCTTGTAGTCCATTGCCTATTGGTGTGTGAGACATTGCCGTTTTTGTACGCTCGCCGGGGTATCGTCCTAGCTCGCGAGGTCCCCCGGGCCGCCCGGTTTTACGGCACAATTGCCGCAAAACCGGCGGTTTGCCGCCGATTCAACCGATGTTCAGCGAGTGCAACCCTGTGCAATCCACCTGTTTGACATTGATCTGCCACGCTCGAACCGTCGCACAGAAATTGTCGCGTTTTCCTACGAACGAGCCTGTTGAAAATCCGCCATCAGGGCTCGGTGCGTTGGCCGCACAACTCGCCAGCGCCGGCCGTCTGCTGTGCGGGCCGGAATTGCGTACGCGCCAGACCGCCGAGTGGTTTGGTGCGGCGCCGCAGGTAGACGAAGCGCTGCGCGATTGCGATATGGGGCGCTGGCACGGACAAGCGATCAAGGATCTGCAACTGCGCGAGGCCGAGGCTTTGCAGGCATGGATCAGTGATCCGCAGGCGGCACCCCATGGCGGCGAGTCGGTGACGCAATTGGGCGAACGCGTGGCGGCGTGGCTGGCCAGCCTGCAAGGCACGCCGGGGCCTATCGTCGCGATCACCCATCCTTTCGTGGTGCGAGCTGCATTGATGCAGGTGGTGCAGGGCGTAGCGTTCAACGCGATTGATGTTGAACCGCTGTCAGTCGTTGAACTGCGGTTCAACGGGATCTGGCGGCTACGCTTGCCGAGTAGCGTTCGTGTGGGAGCACAGTGATGAAACGACTGCTGGTCATCGGCATCGGCGCCGGCAACCCCGACTACATCACCCTGCAGGCGGTGAAAGCGCTCAACCGGGTAGACGTGTTTTTTCTGATGGACAAAGGCCCGCACAAGGACAAACTGATCGATCTGCGTCGCGACATCTGTGAGCGCTACATCACCGATCCTGCCTTTCGCTTCGTCGAGGCTCACAGCCCGGAGCGTGAGCGTGGCGACGTGGACTACACCCGCGCGGTCGAAGATCTGAACCGTGCAAAGCAGGAAACCTTCGAGCGGCTGATCAATCAAGAATTGGCTGACAACGAATGCGGCGGTTTCCTCGTGTGGGGCGATCCGGCGCTGTACGACAGCACGATTCGTATCCTGCAGGCGATTCTGGCGTCAGGCCGCTGTGCGTTCGAGTTTGAAGTGATCCCCGGGATTACCAGCGTTCAGGCACTGGCCGCGCAGCATAAAGTGCCGTTGAACAGCATTGGCCGGTCAATCGAAATCACCACGGGCCGGCGTCTGGCGGCGGGGCAGGTGAGTGACACGGATAGCCTGGTGGTGATGCTCGACGCTGAAGATTCCTACCGCCATGTGGCGGATCAGCAGACCGAGATTTACTGGGGCGCTTACCTCGGCACACCGGATGAAATTCTGATCAGTGGCAAGCTTGAGGATGTTGCGGATCAGATCGAGCGCACGCGCAAAGCGGCGCGGGCCGAGCATGGGTGGATCATGGATACCTATCTGTTGCGCAAGCCCTAGATTGTGTTTGTCAGGGCTGGCCCCTTCGCGAGCAGGCTCGCTCCCACAGGGAACGCATTTCAAATGTGGGAGCGAGCCTGCTCGCGAAGGAGTCATCACAGCCAACTCAGGAAATGGCTTTGACCCCACGCCCAAACCGCTCCCGATACACCGACGGCGGCACCCCGACCACGCTGCGAAATGCCACGCGAAAGCTTTCCACCGATCGGTAACCACAGCGCTCGGCAATCTGTTCGCTGTTGTGTGCTGTGCTTTCCAGCAGTTCCCGCGCCCGCGCCAGGCGTTCGTGTTGCAGCCACGCCTTGGGCGATTGGCCGCTGGCCTCGCTGAATCGCCGCAGAAACGTGCGTTCGCTCATCGCCGCTTCGCTCGCCAGATCGCGTACTTCCAGCGGTTGGTGCAGACGCTCGCGAGCCCATTGCATCACCCGTGACAAATCGTTGCGCGGCGTTGGGCTGACAGGCGTGGCAATGAATTGCGCCTGGCCGCCGGTGCGTTGCGGCGACATCACCAGCCGCCGCGCCACCGAATTGGCGACCTGAGTGCCAAAGTCGCGGGCCACCAGATGCAGACACGCATCGATCCCGGCGGCACTGCCGGCCGAGGTGATCAATTGACCCGAGTCGACGTACAGCACATCCGGATCCACCGCAATCGCCGGGAAGCGCCGCGCCAGTTCATCGCTGTAGCGCCAGTGGGTGGTCGCGCCGTGGCCGTCGAGCAAGCCGCTGGCGGCCAGCACGAACACCCCTGAACAGATCGATAACAGCCGCGCACCGTGGGCGTGGGCCTGACGCAATGCGCCAAGCAGGTCCAGTGGCACCGGGGCTTCGCGATCCCGCCAACCGGGAATGATGATGGTGCGTGCCTGCGCCAGCAGCTCCAGGCCGCCGTCGGCCAGGACGTGAATGCCGCCCATGGCGCGCATCGGCCCTGCGTCGACGGCGGCGATGCGTTGCTCGTACCACGGGAAATCGAACTCCGGCCGGGCGAGGCCGAAGATTTCCACGGCAATCCCGAACTCGAAGGTACAGAGGCCGTCGTAGGCCAGAATCGCGACCAATCCAGGTGAATCAGGCATTTGGCGGAAAGTTCCCGGTGAGTGTCTTGCGCGCCACTGTAGCGCCAAGTGACGGCCCGATAAAGTCTGTTCACACCCCAACATATGAAGGAGCCACACAACATGACCAGCCTGGTTCGCGACATTCCTGCCGCACCGTCGGCCATTGCCCTGATGCATTTCAGCAACCGTCTGACGTTTGAAACCGATTGTTCTGACGTGTACAGCAGCCAGGAGGCCGGTGAGGTCGATTTTGTCTTGGTCGATGTGCGCGGGCCTTTGGCGTTCGAGCGTGGTCATGTGCCGGGCGCGATCAACATTCCGACCCGCTTGCTGACCGCCGAAGGCCTGGCGGAGTATTCGACGAGCACGTTGTTCGTGGTCTATTGCGCCGGACCGCACTGCAACGGCGCCAACAAGGCTGCGGTGAAACTGGCGGCGTTGGGTTACTCGGTCAAGGAGATGATCGGTGGCGTGTGCGGCTGGCTGGATGAGGGCTTCAGCTTGAGTACTACTCAAGCCGCCAAGGCGCCTATTGGATGTGAATGCTGAATGCTTTTGTAGGAGCTGCCGAAGGCTGCGATCTTTTGACTTNTCGGCAGCTCCTACAAAGGCAATTTTTGTCATTTTCAAAGATTTGTCCTACAGCCTTTGCACCATGTCGGCGCACCGTTGATCCCGGTCAACGCGTGCGCCGATGTTCTGTAAGTATTTGTCGCCTAAACACAATTTACCCTGTGCGCGCCGCCATAGACTGCCGTCCACTTCGGTTTTTGCTACTTGATGGCCATGACCGAACGCCAATCGAAAGCTGCCAATAAAAGCCTCCGCACACAGGAGTAATAAATGAAGAAGCTAGTGATGTTCGGTGCCCTGGCACTGTCGATGTTGTCCCTGACCGCTGTGGCCGAAGACGCCAAACCGATTCGTCTGGGGATCGAAGCCGCTTACCCGCCATTCTCGATGAAAACCGCTGACGGCAAGCTCACCGGGTTCGATGTCGACATCGGCGATGCGCTGTGCAAACAGATGGACGTTAAATGCGTGTGGGTCGAGCAGGAGTTCGATGGACTGATCCCGGCACTCAAAGTGAAGAAGATCGACGCGATCCTGTCCTCGATGACCATCACCGACGATCGCAAGAAGAACGTCGATTTCACCATCAAGTACTATCACACCCCGGCGCGCTTCGTGATGAAGGAAGGCTCCGGTGTCAAAGACCCGCTGACCGAGCTCAAGGGCAAGAAAGTCGGCGTACTGCGCGCCAGTACCCACGACCGCTACGCCACCGACATGGCCAAGGACGCCGGGTTTGAAGTGGTGCGCTACGGCTCGCAACAGGAAGCCAACCTGGATATGAAATCCGGTCGTCTGGATGCGATGCTGGCCGACTCGGTCAACCTCAGCGACGGTTTCCTGAAGACCGACGCCGGCAAAGGCTTCGAATTCGTCGGCCCGACCTACGAAGACGCCAAGTACTTCGGTGGCGGCGCCGGCATTGCGGTGCGCAAGGGCGATACCGAGCTGGCCGAGAAATTCAACAAGGCCATCACCGAAATCCGCGCCAATGGCGAGTACAAGAAAGTGCAGGACAAGTACTTCGACTTTGACGTGTACGGCCATTAATACGCTGTAGAAAAAAGTGGTCCCGTATGCGCGGTGGCCACTTTTTTTGTGCCCATGATTTATTCTGCCAACACCTATCCAATGTAGGAGCTGCCGCAGGCTGCGATCTTTTGATCTTGACGCTGAAAAGCAAGATCAAAAGATCGTCCGATCGCGGCCCGAGCCTGCGGCAGCTCCTACAGGTTTATCGGAGTTTTCCCATGCAACGCATCGACCATGTCCTGCCCTGGAGCCACTTGGGCAGCGAACGTTCCCTCAGCGTCTTCCGTTACGGCGCGGGCAGCCGCAAGGTCTACATCCAGGCCAGTCTGCACGCCGACGAACTGCCGGGCATGCGCACCGCATGGGAACTCAAGCAACGCCTCAACGCGCTGGAGCAGCAGGGCCGTCTGCAAGGGGTGATCGAGTTGGTGCCGGTGGCCAACCCGATCGGGCTCGATCAGCATTTGCAAGGCAGCCACATGGGCCGCTTCGAGCTGGGCAGCGGGAAAAATTTCAACCGCGCGTTTGTCGAACTCAGCGCGCCAGTGGCGGCGCGCATCGGCGAGCGGCTGGGCAGCGATGCCGAGGCCAACATAGCGCTGATCCGGCAAACCATGGGCCAGGTGCTCGATGAGTTGCCGGCCCCGGCCTCGCAGCTGGAAGCTCTGCACCGCTTGCTGCTGCGCCATGCCTGCGACGCCGACATCACCCTCGATCTGCATTGCGATTTCGACGCGGCGATTCACATTTACGCATTGCCGCAACACTGGCCGCGCTGGCAATCGCTGGCGGCGCGACTGCAGGCCGGCGTTGCGCTGTTGTGTGAAGACTCCGGCGGCAGTTCGTTCGACGAGTCGTGCTCATCGCCTTGGTTGCGTCTGGCGCGGGCGTTTCCGAACGCGGCGATTCCCCCGGCGAACCTTGCCACCACCCTGGAACTGGGCAGTATGGGCGACACCCGGGTCGATCAGGCGCAGGCCAATTGCGAAGCGATACTCGGCTTTCTCGCCGAGCAGGGGTTTATCAGCGGTGAATGGCCGGCGGCACCGAGCGAATGCTGCGAAGGCATGCCGTTCGAAGGCACCGAATACCTGTTCGCGCCGCACCACGGCGTGGTCAGTTTCCTGCGTAATGCCGGGGAGTGGGTCGAGCAGGGCGATGCGTTGTTCGAGGTGGTGGACCCGTTGAATGACCGCCTCACCACTGTCCGCGCCGGTACCAGTGGCGTGCTGTTTGCGATTGATCGTGGGCGTTATACCCAGCCGGGGATCTGGCAGGCCAAAGTGGCGGGGCGTGAACCGATTCGGGTGGGCAAGTTGATCAACGACTGAGTCCAGATTTCACCCACCCCTGTAGGAGCTGCCGNATCTTTTGATCTTGCTTTTAAAAGTCAAAGTCAAAAGATCGCAGCCTTCGGCAGCTCCTACAGGGGTGGGTGTGGTGGATCAAGGCTGTTAGGCTCTCCCGGAACCCGACACTCCGTGAAGGAAGGCTCTATGTTGAAGGCGTTTGCCCTGTTAACCCTGCTGGCGTCCAGCGCCGTGCATGCGCAAACCACGCTGCAAAGCGACTTGCCACTGAAATACATTGAACAGGTTCACCCGGACGCGAACACTCGACCACTGGTGATTTTCCTGCACGGCTACGGCAGTAACGAAGCCGATCTGATCGGTATGAAATTTCAGCTGCCGGCGCAGTACAACTACCTCTCGGTGCAGGCGCCGCTGGCGTTGGGCGAAGGACGTTTCCAGTGGTTTCGCAAGAAAGGCGAAGGGGCTTACAACGGCGAGACCGATGATCTGCAGGCCAGCGGCCGGAAGTTGCGGGAGTTTGTCGCGCAGGCGGCGCAGAAATATCACGCCAGCCCGGACAAGGTGTACCTGATCGGTTTCAGCCAGGGCGCGATGATGACCTACGAAGTGGGCCTGCGTCCGCCCGTGGCGGTCGGCGGCATCGCAGCGTTGAGCGGACGGCTGTTGCCGGTGTTGAAAACCGAGCTAAAAGCCGAGCAGCAACCGCTGCCGCTGCACATCTTCATCGGCCATGGCACCGCCGATGATCGAGTGCCGTACCGCGACGGTACCGAGGCCAATACGCTGCTGCAGAAACTCGCCTATAAGCCCGAGTTTCACGCCTATCCCGGCGTCGGCCACAGCATCAGCACGGCCGAGCTGCGTGACTTGAACGCCTGGCTGCAGCAGCTCAACCCGTGACGATCACTTGTCCTTGAGGATGGTTTTCACCAGCGCATCGTGACCGCTTTTGTCGCTGGCTCGGGAAATCACCTGGACCAGCGCCATGCGCTTGCCGGAGGCGGCGAGGAGGGTGGTATTGAGTGTCTGGCCGCCGCCTTGGGTGGCAGTGCTGTCGACCTGACGCACGCCGAGGCCGCTGCTTTTCTGGGTCAGACTTTTTTCTGTGAGCTTGTTGAAGTCCGGCAGCGCCTTGCGCTGGTCATCGATGAAACTTGCCAGGCTGCCGTCGAGAAATTCGTTGTCGTTGTCCTTGACGCTGGCGCCACCGGCGATCTGGTTTTCCGCAGCGATGACTACGGTCTTGGTCGCCTGATTGGTGTACATCGTGCCCTTGGCACCGGTCGGCCCGGCTGGCAGCGGGTCGGCGGTGAAGCCTTTGGGCAGGACGAAGGTGAACTTGCCGTCGAGCATCGACACGTTGTTGGTCGAGGCCTTTTCCTTGGGCTTGGCTGCCTGGGCGTTGAGGGCGCCGAGACCGGCGACCGCCGCCAGCAACAGGACGACGGCTTTCTTGCTGAGCAATGACATGTGAATCTCCGAGGGATGGTCGCGCCAGGGCGGCGATGATCCCACGGAGCATGCCCGGCATTCCAGCGCGGTTTGTCAGGTGTTGACATCCGCCTCGGGAATACGGTTTTTTGCCGGAACAGGTCGGGCCAGCAGTTTGCGGGTGACCCCGAGCATGGCCACCGACACCGCGACACCGACGATGAAACCGCTGAGGCCGAGGCTTGGCAGGGTCAGCGCCGACACCAGACAAAACGCCGAAAACGAGTACATGCCCGTCGCCGTCGCCCGTAGCAATGCCGCAGTAAACGCCGGGCCACGGGTCTGCTGAGAAAACACCGCCATCACACTCCCGAGCACCGGGAACACCGCGAGCAGACCGCTCCAGCGCTCGCCCACGGTGCTGGCGAGCATCGTCACCAACAGCGTCAGCGCCGCGCCGGCAATCATTCGCCAGAGCAGTTTGTCCGACTTCGGTGCCGGACCGTTCAGCACCGGTTGCACGTTGGGGAACAGATACGGCGCGGCGAGCAGGGCAGTGGCCGCCGCCGCGACCGAGAACGTCAGTGACGACGGAATCAGCGACAACATTAGCGCCAGCACCGCCCAAACCGTCAGGGAAATCGTCAGCGCCAACGGCCAGTTCGCCCGCTGCGCCACCTGCGCGTAGGTGACGCAGAAGGCGATCATGGCGAACATCGCCGACAGCGCCGCGACCGCCGATTGCGCAGCAAACGATGGCCCCTGTTCGATGGCGAGGAAAAACAGAATCGGCCCGACCACCACTGGCAGCCCCGATAGCCAACCGGCGACGCTCGGCCCCCAGCGCTTGCCAGCGAGGGAAATCAGCAGCAGGAAACCGGGGATCAGCAGTAATTTGAGGATCAGCACGCGGGAGGCCTCCGGGGATGGAACGGCCAAGGTAACCGATTGGTGCGTTGATCGACAAACATTGTATACAAAGCGCTGGGTGGACATCCGCTATGCTCTGGCTATCAGGGTTCAAGCGGGAGTTATGGCGGCGATGAGCAAACCATCGAAGTTGCTGCGTGGGTGCTGTGGCATCGGCTTGTGGGCGTTGTTACTCACGCCGACCTGGGCCAATTGGCAGGACGCGGTGCCCGGCGCGCAAATCATCGGCACCGGCGATTTCAGTGTGTTCGGCTTCGACGTCTACAACGCCCGGTTGTGGAGCGCGGCACGCCCGTTGTCGACCGAACAGCCCTTTGCCCTGGAGCTGATCTACCGGCGCAAGATCTCGCGCGATGATCTGGTGCAGGCCAGTGTCGATGAAATCAAACGGCTGGCAGGCTCCGGCGTCAGCCCCGCGCAGTTGGCCAAGTGGCAAGGACAAATGCAGCAATCGTTCGTCGATGTGCAGGCGGGTACGCGGATTACCGGCGTGTACCTGCCGGGGCAGGGCGCGCGGTTTTTTGTCGGGCAGCAGTTGCAGCATGAAATCGATGATCCGCAATTTGCCCGGGCGTTTTTCGATATCTGGCTGGATCCGCGCACCCGTAACCCCGAGTTGCGTCAGCAGTTACTGGGCATGAGCCATTAAAGTCAAAAGATCGCAGCCTTCGGCAGCTCCTACAGGGGAACGCATTCCAGTGTAGGAGCTGCCGAAGGCTGCGATCTTTTGCTCTTCAAGGGTTCAACTGAAACGTCTAAGCTGCGTCTTTCGAACTTGTTTCTGGATGTGTGCGTGAAATTCAGCTTACCCAAAATCGCCACTGCGCCGTTCTGCCCGCCAGAAGTAGCCGGCAGCGTCGCGGTCGATCCGAACGCTTCGTTCTTCAAACGCGTGCTGCGTTTTGCCGGGCCTGGCTTGCTGGTGTCGATCGGCTACATGGACCCGGGCAACTGGGCGACCGCCATCGAGGCCGGTTCGCGTTTTGGTTACAGCCTGCTGTTCGTGGTGTTGCTCGCAAGTCTGGCGGGAATGGTCGTGCAGTGCCTGTGCTCGCGTCTGGGCATCGCCACCGGTCGCGATCTGGCGCAATTGTCCCGCGAGCGCTACAGCACCCCGACCGCACGCCTGCAATGGGTGCTGGCGGAAATCTCGATCATCGCCACTGATCTGGCCGAAGTGCTCGGCTGCGCCCTGGCGTTTCACTTGTTGCTTGGCTGTTCGCTGACCTTCGGCATTGCCCTGACCGCCTTCGACACGCTGCTGGTGCTGGCCTTGCAGAACCGTGGCTTCCGTCGGCTGGAGGCGATCATGCTGGTGCTGGTGGCGACCATCGGCGTGTGTTTCTTCGTTGAGCTGGTGCTGATCAAACCTTACTGGCCGCAGGTGTTCGCCGGATTCAAACCGTCGCTCTCGGCGATCAGCGATGCTGCGCCGCTGTACCTGGCGATCGGCATCCTTGGCGCCACGGTGATGCCGCACAACCTTTACCTGCACACCTCGATTGTGCAGACGCGGATGATCGGCAAGGATCTGGCCAGCAAACAGGACGCGGTGAACCTGGCGCGGATCGATACCATCGGTTCGCTGGCATTGGCGCTGCTGGTCAACGCGGCGATCCTGATTCTGGCGGCGGCCGCTTTTCACCAGTCCGGGCATACCGACGTGGTCGACATTCAGGACGCCTACCACCTGCTCGACCCGCTGGTCGGCGGCGCGCTGGCCAGTGTACTGTTCGGCGTCGCGTTACTGGCGTCGGGGCAAAGCTCGACGTTCACCGGAACCATCGCCGGGCAGGTAATCATGGAGGGTTATCTGAACCTGCGGATTCCCTGCTGGCAGCGGCGTTTGATCACGCGCGGGCTGGCGTTGATCCCGGCATTCATTGGCGTGTGGCTGATGGGCGATAACGCGGTGGGCAAATTGCTGGTGTTGAGCCAGGTGGTGTTGAGCCTGCAACTGCCATTCGCGCTGTATCCGTTGATCCGTATGACCAGCGACAAACAACTGATGGGGCCGTTTGTGAATCGGCTGCCGACCCGGGTGCTGGCGTGGGGATTGTTTGTGGTGATCAGTGGGGCGAATGCCTGGTTGATTCTGCAGATGGTGGTGTGAGCCATGTTTTGTGCTGCCTGAACCGGCCTCATCGCTGGCAAGCCAGCTCCCACAGTGATTGAGGGTGGATTCAAATTCTTTGTACACCCCAAGACCCTGTGGGAGCTGGCTTGCCAGCGATGGGGCCCTGAAGATCGACACAAAATTCAGGCAAAAAAAACCGGTGCAACGCAAGTCGCACCGGTTTTTTTGTAGCCAGCGAGCAGTGGATGTCGTGGATCCGTCCGCCGCCTGTATTGCTCCTCTGGGTTAACCGCGTTCCAGCGCCAGCGCCACACCCTGGCCGCCGCCGATGCACAAGGTCGCCAGACCTTTTTTCGCATCACGCTTGAGCATCTCGTGCAGCAAAGTCACCAGCACCCGGCAGCCCGACGCACCGATCGGGTGACCGAGGGCGATGGCGCCGCCATTGACGTTGACCTTGTCCAGATCCCATTGCAGATCCTTGGCCACCGCCAGCGATTGTGCGGCGAAGGCTTCGTTGGCTTCGATCAGGTCCAGTTGGCCGATGTTCCAGCCTGCCTTGTCCAGGCAGCGACGGGTGGCCGAGACCGGACCGATGCCCATGATCGCCGGGTCCACGCCCGCATTGGCGTAAGCAGCAATTTTTGCCAGTACCGGAAGGCCCAGAGCCTTGGCTTTCTCGGCGCTCATCATGATGACGGCGGCGGCGCCGTCGTTCAGCGAAGAGGCGTTGCCGGCGGTGACGCTGCCGTCCTTCTTGAACGCCGGACGCAGTTTCGCCAGGGATTCGGCGGTGGTGTCGCCGCGTGGTTGTTCGTCGACCTTGAACGCGACCGGATCACCTTTGCGCTGCGGGATCAGAATCGGGGTGATTTCATCGACGAAACGCCCGGCTTCGATGGCTGCGGCGGCCTTGCGCTGCGAAGCGGCGGCGAAGGCGTCCTGCTGCTCGCGGCTGATCTCATATTTATCGACCAGATTCTCGGCGGTAATGCCCATGTGGTAATCGTTGAACGCATCCCACAGGCCGTCGCTGATCATGGTGTCGACGATTTGCGCGTGACCCATGCGCAGACCGGTGCGAGCACCCGGCATCACGTAGTTGGACAGGCTCATGTTCTCCTGACCGCCAGCGATGATCACCTCGGCATCGCCGCAACGGATCGCCTGCGCGCCCAGGTGCAGGGCTTTCAGGCCCGAGCCGCAAACCTTGTTCAGGGTCATGGCCGGCACGGCATGGGGCAGGCCAGCCTTGATCGCCGCCTGACGCGCCGGGTTCTGCCCAGCGCCGGCGGTCAGCACCTGGCCCATGATCACTTCATCGACCTGCGCACCGTCCAGACCGGTCTGTTCGAGCAGTTGGCGGATCACCGCAGCGCCCAGATCCACTGCGGACACGCTGGCCAGAGACCCTTGGAAACTGCCGATCGCGGTGCGGGTGGCGGCAACAATTACGACGTCTTGCATTTTCGAATTCCTCACTGGGCAGCGAACTGCATTTCCGGTACGTGATCCGGGACGATCAGTTTACCAGCGGTTTTGGCGACGATTTCTTCGACGCTGACGCCAGGTGCGCGTTCCTTGAGGACAAAAGCGCCATTTTCGATTTCCAGGTAGGCGAGGTCGGTCAGTACGCGCTTGATGCAGCCGGCGCCGGTCAGCGGCAGGCTGCATTTGCTCAGCAGTTTGGATTCACCGTCCTTGGAGGCGTGGGTCATGATCACGATGATGTTGTCGGCGCCAGCCACCAGATCCATCGCGCCGCCCATGCCCTTGACCAGTTTGCCGGGAATCATCCACGAGGCGATGTTGCCTTCAACGTCGACTTCGAACGCGCCCAGCACGGTCAGGTCGACATGCCCGCCGCGAATCATCGCGAAGGATTCGGCGGAGTTGAAGATCGATGCGCCGATGCGCGCGGTGACGGTCTGTTTGCCGGCGTTGATCATGTCGGCATCGATGGTGTCTTCAGTCGGAAACGGGCCCATGCCGAGCAGGCCGTTTTCCGATTGCAGCATGACTTCCATGCCTTCGGGAATGTAGTTGGCGACCAGGGTCGGAATGCCGATACCGAGGTTCACGTAGTAGCCGTCCTGCATTTCGCGGGCGACGCGCTGAGCCATTTGTTCGCGGGTAAGTGCCATGTTTTTATTCTCCGTCAGCCTGAATTATTTGCGGATGGTGCGCTGTTCGATGCGCTTTTCGAACGTGCCGCAAATGACCCGGTCGACGTAGATGCCGGGGGTGTGGATCTGCGACGGATCCAGTTCGCCGGGCTCGACGATTTCTTCGACTTCGACCACGGTGATCTTGCCGGCGGTGGCCGCCAGCGGGTTGAAGTTCTGCGCGGTGTGACGGTAGATGACGTTACCGAAATGGTCGGCTTTCCAGCCTTTGACGATGGCGAAGTCGCCGGTGATGGACTCTTCCATCAGGTACTTGCGCCCGTTGAATTCACGCACTTCCTTGCCTTCGGCGACCGGGGTGCCGACGCCGGTGGCGGTGAAGAAGGCCGGGATACCGGCGCCGCCTGCGCGCATTTTCTCGGCGAGGGTGCCTTGCGGGGTCAGGATGACTTCAATGTCGCCCTTGAGCAGTTGCTCTTCGAACAGTTTGTTTTCGCCGACGTAGGAGGCAATCACTTTGCTGATCTGGCGGTCGGTCAGCAGCACACCGAGGCCGAAACCGTCGACGCCGCAGTTGTTGGAAACCACGGTGAGGTCGCGGGTGCCCTTGCGCTTGATCTCGGCGATCAGGTTTTCCGGAATGCCGCACAGGCCGAAGCCGCCGGCGATCACGGTCATGCCATCTTCAAGACCGGCCAGAGCTTCCTCGTAGGAACTCACGCGCTTGTCGAAACCTGCCATATGCACCTCTTTTATTGTTTGTCGGGCGGCTGGCTAGCCGAATGACTGGAGTGTCGCGCTGGAGGATATATTTGTTAAGTTGATTTTTAAGGTTGATTAATAGATAAAACTCAATAATCTTGACTGTTACCTGTAGGAACTGCCGCAGGCTGCGATCTTTTGATGTTGTTTTTTAGGATCAAGATCAAAAGATCGCAGCCTGCGGCAGCTCCTACAGTGGGTACGGTGTTTATCCGGCAATATCGCTAACAGGGCGTTATCCAGTATGACCATCAAACAGATCCGCGCCTTCCTCGCCGTGGCCCAGAGCCTGAGTTTCGCCGTGGCCTGCGAGCGTCTGCACCTGTCGCAATCGGCGCTGAGCCTGACCATCAAGGCGCTGGAGGAGGGGCTGGGCGGGCGGCTGTTCAGCCGCAACACGCGCAATGTGGCGCTGACCGCCGAGGGCGAATCGCTGCTGCCGCTGGCTCGGCGCCTGATCGCCGATTGGGACAACGCCGAAGACGAAATGCGCCAGCGTTTCAGCCTGCAACGCGGGCGGGTGACGCTGGCGGCGATGCCGTCGTTTGCCGGCAACCTGTTGCCGCCGATCCTCAAGACGTTTCGCGCGCGCTATCCGAACGTCAATGTCACGGTCAACGACGTGATCAACGAACAAGTGCTGGAAATGGTGCGCGACCGCCACGTGGAACTGGGTGTCGCGTTCGAGCCGATGCAGAACACCTCGCTGACGTTCACCCCGTTGTACATGGACCGCTTTGTCGCGGTGGTGCCGCAAGATTCAGCGCTGGCCAGGCTTGGCGAAATCGACTGGCAGACCTTGCTGCAGGAACCGTTCATCACCCTGCAACGGCCGTCGACAGTGCGGGTGATGCTCGAAGAACACTTGCTGGCGCGGGGCATGAAGCTGCCGGTGGAGTTCGAAAGCCATCAACTGGCAACCGTCGGGCGCATGGTCGCCAGTGGGCTGGGAGTGAGTGCAGTGCCGGCGTTGTGTGCCGAGCAGATGCTCGAACTGGGCGCGCATTGCCTGACCTTGAATGATTCGGTGGAGCGAGCGATTGGCGTGCTGACCGAGCCAGGCAATGAACTGTCGGCGGCGGCGCAGGCACTGTTCGACATCCTCAAAGCCGAACACTGAACCCTGAACTGAGATCCCATCTCTGTGGAGCTGCCGAAGGCTGCGATCTTTTGACGTTGTTTTTTAGAAGCAAGATCAANAAAAGATCGCAGCCTTCGGCAGCTCCTACAAAAAAAGTGCGGATTCAGGTAGATAAGTGTTGCGCCAGCAACGGCAGCAGTTGTTCGCATGACGCCTCGATCTTCAGATCCAACAGATCATCGGCGCGAGTCTTGCCCAGATTGATCGCCAGCAACGGCTTGCCGCGATCGGCGATCACCCGGCACAGACGGAACGCCGAATACGCCATCAGCGACGAACCCACCACCAGCAAACCCTCGGCTTTTTCCGCTGCGGCCATGGCCCGCGCCGCCGTCGGCTGCGCCACGTTCTCGCCAAAGAACACCACGTCCGGCTTCATCCGCTCCCCGTCGCAATACGGGCATTGCGGCGTCTGAAAGCGCGCCTCGAAGGCCGGATCGAGCAGGGTATCGCCGTCCGGCGCCTGCACCGCATCGACCCCGGCCAGATATGGATTCTGCTCGACCATGCGTTGCTGAATCTCATCGCGCGCGCTGCGTTGGCCGCAATCCAGGCACAGCACCCGGTGCAGGCTGCCGTGCAGTTCGATCACATCCGGACTGCCGGCCTGATCATGCAGGGTGTCGACGTTCTGCGTGATCAAGGCGCTGATCCGTCCCTGGCGCTGCAAATCCGCCAGTGCTGTATGCGCGGCGTTGGGTTGCGCCTGGCGCACCCGGGGCCAGCCGAGCATGGCCCGCGCCCAATAGCGGCGACGGGATTCGGGGGCAGCAAGAAATTCCTGATACATCATCGGCTGCCGGCCCCGGCGCACACCTTTGCTATCGCGGTAATCCGGAATGCCCGATGGCGTGCTGATGCCGGCGCCGGTCAGCACCAGAAAATCGCCATCGGCCATGGCCTGGCACAGGGTGTTGAAGTGTTCGCGGATCGGGCTGTCGAGCATGCTCAGCACTCCGGGGAGGACGGTGCTCGCAGGTTAGCATTAACCGTGTGGCGAGGGAGCTTGCTCCCGCTGGACTGCGCAGCAGGCCTGTTTAGTGCTTGCTTTGCAATCCGACGGGAGCAAGCTCCCTCGCCACAGGTGACAGCGGTGGTTTATTTGCGCGCCTCCAGAATCAGGTTGAACGGCGTCTGCGTCGCCCGGCGAAAATGCTTGAACCCAGCCTCGGCAAACACCTTGCGCAAGCGCATTTCACCCGCCTGCGCACCGAGCCCCAGGCCGACTTCCTGGGACAGCGAATTCGGTGTGCAGATAAAGGTCGAGGCCGCGTAAAACAGGCGTCCGACCGGGTTGATATTGTCGTCCAGCGTATCGTTGGCAAATGGCTCGACCAACAGCACCGTGCCGTCGTCCTTCAATGATTCGAACGCATGCCGCGCAGCGCCGACCGGGTCGCCCATGTCGTGCAAGCAGTCGAAATAGCAGATCAGGTCATATTCGTCACCGGGGTAGCTCTTGGCGGTGTTCTGGAAGAACTTCGCCCGACTGCTGACGCCGCCTTCTTCCGCGCGCTGAGTGGCGACGGTGATCGACGGTGCGTGATAGTCGAAACCGACGAAGCGCGAGTTGGGAAACGCCTGGGCCATGATCACCGTCGAGGCACCGTGGCCGCAGCCGATGTCGGCGACCTTGGCGCCGTCTTCGAGCTTGGCCACCACGCCGTCCAGCGCCGGCAGCCATTCCGCGATCAGGTGCCCCTTATAGCCGGGGCGGAAGAAGCGCTCGGTACCGCTGAACATGCACGGATGGTGATCGCCCCAGGGCAGGGCGCCGTTGCCACGCATGGCTTTGACCAGTTTGTCCTTGTCGTGGAAAAACGAGGCCACCACGCCGAGTCCGCCGGCGACGTACACCGGTGAGTCTTCGACGGCGAGTGCCAGTGCCTGTTCTTCCGGCAGACGGAACTGACCATCGTGATGT
Source organism: Pseudomonas sp. 22189 (assembly GCF_052045635.1). Classification (NCBI taxonomy): domain Bacteria; kingdom Pseudomonadati; phylum Pseudomonadota; class Gammaproteobacteria; order Pseudomonadales; family Pseudomonadaceae; genus Pseudomonas; species Pseudomonas sp. 22189. Next base: position 8,359 of record NZ_JBQEPG010000034.1, on the reverse strand, counting down.
TCCATGTAGCCAGACGCGGCGTGCGCGCTGAGCCATTCGCGCACCAGTCGGGGATTGCAGGTGGTTTTTTCGGCGAGGGCTTGCGGGGTGATCGGCTGACTGTCGGCCATTGCCCGGTACAGCCCGAGTTCTTCGCCAACGATGACGTTCGCCAACATTGCGGCGCCGCCCATGTCGTTGACCAGTTTGCCCATGAATGCGTTGAGTCGGGCCTCGTCCATCACATGTGCTCCTGAAACAGGATCACAGTCCGGCGGTGTTGAAGGTCGAGGCATACACCACCGGGCGGTGGTCGTGGATGCGGGCAGGGCGAGACGATGCGTCCTGCAGCCCCCTCGACTGGGTAATAAATCAGTCTAGCCGGGCTGCGGCAACCTGCAGGCTTTGTGAACCTGCAAAGACAGTGCGGTTTTATCACTGTGGGAAGAATACAGTCGGCGGCTCGGCGTTGTTGCGGCGGTTTCATGAGGACTCCGTGCTCGCCAGCTTCCTGTGAGTCATGCGACAGGCAGCCAGGACGGTGGGCAGGGATGCTGACGATAGAAATTGCGCAAGTGCGTCATATCGCGCGCGAATCCAGCGTTCAGCCAATGGCGATATTGCGCCTGCGCCGGTATTTGCAAGGCCGGTTTGCGCAGGCAATCCACCACGGCTTGCGCGGCCTGCATACCGCTCATCAACGCCTTCAGCACGCCGTGGGAGGACGCCGGGTCGAGCCGGTTGGCCGCATCGCCGACCAGAAAATAGCCGGCACCGGCGGCGGTCGTGGTGATGCGCCAGGTCACATCGGCGCCTCGTATCGGCCCCACGGCCGGGAATGCATGCAGCGCCAAGGGAAGGCTCGCCGATCGACCGTTGTTTTCGAATGTCAGGCGCGTCCAGTGCAGCAACTGGGGCTCAACCTGGGCGATCCAGGTCCACCCGTCAGGATCGGCCAGCAAATGCGCGGCCGTTGCATAGGTCGCGCTGTGGCCCTGCAGGTAGCCGTAACGCGCCACCAGCGGCGGTGAACAGTGGCGCACCGGCAAACCGAGTTGGCGACCGAGCCAGCAGCCAGCGCCGCTGGCGTCGATCAGGCAGGTCGCGTAGAAGCAGCCGCTGTCGGTTTCCACGCCGATTACTCGGTTGCTTTGGGTCAGTACCCGTCGTGCCCGGCAGGGTTGATTGACCTCTACACCCAACGCGGCGGCACTCGATAGCAACGCCGCATCCAGTTGTGCTCGTTCCAGATGAAAACCCTGCCAGGCGCCGCGATCATCGGCACCAAAACCATTGAAGCGCGGTGCGCCGTCCCAGTGTACCCAGTGGCCGTCGAAGCGCCGGGCCGTGCGGCCACACAGTTGCTCGGCAACCCCCAGTTGCTGCAGCAGCGGTTCGATGCCCGGATGCAGGCTTTCCCCGGGGCGAAAGCGCGGGAACGCCTGCCGTTCAAGCAAGGCCACACGCAGCCCGTGTCGGGCGCAACTGATCGCGGTTGCACTGCCCGCAGGCCCGGCGCCGATGATCACGACGTCAAATGGCTTCATCGGCTACCTGCCATGGCAGGGTGTCGCGTTTGATCAGGATTGCATCCGCGCTGAGCAGCAGAATCACCCGCTCTTCGACTTCAACGTGGCGTAACCTGAAATCACTTTCAGCAACTTTCACGGCACCGCGCCTGTACAGCAAAAAGCGCTGCACCCAGCCGTCGAGAACCCGCCCTGACTCTTCCTGCGCGGTTTCAAGTTCGGCATTCGGTCGCTGCAACTCTACGAACGACAGCAGCGGCCAGGCATTGCGCAGAGGCTTGTCGCTGGCGGCGCCGAGCACGCGGTACACGCGATACATCGAGCGCACGCGTTGCTGATACGCGGCTTGCGCGGTGTGGCCGGTCAGGCTCAGGGAAAACCGGCCATCGAGGGCCACCTGTGTGTAATCGGCATGGGCGTACGCGTGGTATTGGACAATCAGGCGCTCGTCTTCAGTGATGAGTTGCGGGGCGCGCTGATTATCCCAGGCCACGCCGCCCATGCCGATTTCCTCATCGGTCAGGGGAATGATGCTGTGCAGCGTCGAGCGCGGTTCGAAGACCCGTGCCGAATCCGGCGCGACCCCGGGCCAGAAAGAACCTAGCGCGGCGCAGATCTTGGCATCCTCGGGAAACGGGCTGGCCATCTGATAACCGGCGAGGACGTTGATCCATTCGTCGTCCGCCGTGCGCTGGCGAACCCAGCCGACCTCCCAGCCAGGCCCGAACACACCGGCGGCGCCGTCGGGCAACGAGGTGGGCCGCGAGGGTGACGTTTGTGCGCCGGTGGATTGCGGCGGGCCGAGCTGATCGACGAGGCCGACTATCGCGCTCACCCCGCGGTCAGCCGGGGAGAACAATTGACCCTGCAAGTCCAGGTTGGCGCAGTAGCGTACGTTAGAGAGTGCTTCCAGTCGGGCGTGCCAGACGCCGGCACCTGGTAGCGTCGGTTCATTGCGGAGCCAGTGCAACAGCCGGCGTTGAGTGCATAACGGGTAGAAATCCGGAGGGCCAATCAGTGAATAGGCGGCTACCGTCGGCAAGCAGTTTTCCAGCATCCGGCAGCGTGGCAACACCCAGCCATCGGCGGTGCCGTCCTGATAATGCAAGGCGCGATAACCGCCCTGACGAACCAACTCGTCGACACCTTCGTGGTCGTTCAGATCTTCGATGCTGCCATCCGCCTCGACCCGGTGACGTCCGTGCACCATGCCGCCGGTGTTGGCCGGCAGCACAAAGGACAACGGTTTGCCCTGGTACTCGACAGGCGCGACCAGCCGGGCTCTGGTTTCCGGCACCAGCAGACCCGGCCCGAGATCCACAGCCGACGCCCAATGCGCAAGATTGTCCGTCACGACGAAGGGCGGCTGGCTGATCAGCGGTTCCTGCCAACCGGTGCCACTGTGGCGCAAATGAATATGTCGCAGTTTTTCGTTGATCTGGTGGTTGTCCAGCGTCAGCGTCAGGTTCAGCCCCTCCAGGCACTGCGAACCATTGAACAACTTGTGCAGGGGCACCCAGAAATCCAGCCCGGGGTCGAGATCCACCTGGAAATCCATCGGCCCGAAGCGTTCGGCATCGCCCTTGAGTTGCACGGCAATGTAGGCGCTGTAGCGTACCGGCATCACCCGGATGCCGTGCGGGTCATCGTCGACAAAGGGCAGGAAACTGCGCCGCATCGCGTCATAGCGCGCGGGGGCGGTGCCGACGCGGGCGATACCGGTACGCGAGAAGCACAGGTCGGCATGCCGGCCATGCACGGTGTCGGCGGCGCAACGATATTCACTGGCGAACGCGACCACCGCCAACGGCGCGCCCCGGGCTTTGTGGCGCAGGCTGTCGAGCGTGGGCGGGATGACGCTGTAGACATAGTCGAGCACTGTCTCGATCTCGGCGGCGGTGGGAAACAGTTGCAATGTTTGCCCGTTCTCATCGCAGAGCACATCGGGCGAGGCCAGCGCGTGATACAGCAGGCTGTGCGCCGGCACGCCGGCTTCGATCGCGCGGCTGCCGGCCACTGTGAAATCGGCAAACCCCGGTATCGAGCGGTCGATGTTCAGCGGCTTTTGCAGTTCGGCAGCGAACGGTTCACCGAGCAGATCCAGGCCGTGGGCGAGCATCAGCGAATGCCAGCCGCCGGGGGCAAGGCGCGTACACACGTGGCTGACGGATTCGAGCAGAGTCATGTGGCGCCCCGACAGGTTGGACCAATCGCCATGGAACCGCATCCCGACGCTGATTCACCACTGTCAGATCTGACAGTGGTGACCAGTGGTCGCTAACGCGATACGGACAACATAACGATAAGTGCGACAACCCGGCGGCGCAGTCAGTGGATTGCGATAAAGGTGCAGGCATGGTGCAACAATGTGCACCTTACCGTCAGTTACCTGTCGGCAGCGATTGAACAGTGGCCGTTGAACGGCTCAGGCCTGCAGCGGCAGCTTCAGCACGGCACACAGCCCACCGCCCTCGCGATTGCTCAGGGTCAGCGAACCCCCGAGGGCCATGGCCAGTTGCTGGGCGATCGCCAGTCCCAGACCAGTACCGCCGGTATCACGATTACGCGAGTTTTCCACGCGATAGAACGGTTGCAGCACGTGCGCCAGTTCGGCGTCGGCGATGCCCGGGCCGCGATCCATGACGGTGATTGCGAGGCTATCCTTGTGGGCTTCGACCCAGACTTCGGCGGCACCGGCGAATTTCAACGCGTTGTCGGTCAGGTTCACCAGCACCCGCCGCAGGGCCTGGGGGCGGGTATCGATCACCGCCGCGCTCTTGCCGATCAGGCGTACATCCTTGCCCATGTCCTGGTAATCGAACACCAGGCTGTCGAGGAAGGCATCGAGGTCGGTGCGCCGGCTTTCTTCGGTCGAACCATGGATGCTGCGGGCGTAGGCCACGCCTTCGCGGACCAAGTGCTCCATTTCGCCGAGGTCGTTCCACAGTTTGTCTTTTTCCACTGAGTCGTCCATGAACTCGGCACGCAGCTTCATGCGGGTGATCGGGGTTTGCAGGTCATGTGAAATCGCCGCCAGCAGTTGCATGCGCTCCTTCAGATACGCGGCGATGCGCTTCTGCATCGCGTTGAAGGCCCGCGCGGCGTGGGCCACTTCGATCGGGCCTTGCTCGTCGAGCATCACGGGATGGGCGTTGGGGTCGAGGGTTTCCACGGCGTTGGCGAGGCGGGCGAGGGGGCGGATGGCGATGCGCACCGCCAGCCAGGTGCAGGCGATCAGCAACGCCAGTTGTCCGAGCAAGACCCCCGGCAGCCACGGCGACAAGGGCGGCATGGCTGGACGCACATCAATCGTCACCGGGCTGCCGTCGCTGAGTCTGACATGGGCCTGAAAGTGTTTTTGCTCCCCGGCAAACCGGGTGAAGCTCAGCGGGCGTGTACCGCCGAGCGCGGCGCTGATCGAGGTCACGGCCACCGGCACCTCGTCGGCGTCGGGGTCGAGCGGCGCACCGGATTCGCCGACACTCAACAGATAGTCGTAGTTGCTGCGGGACAGTTGCTTGAGCCAGGCGGGCCGTTCCTGCGCGGGCAAACGGTCGAGGATGGCGATCGACGTCGAGACGTCGTTTCGCATATTGCCCAGCATGGTGCTTCGGGCACTCTGGAAACGCTCGTAGTACTGCGCGCCAAACGACAATGCCTGAGCGAGGATCAGCCCGACCAGAAAGATCAGCGACAAGCGTGACGCCAGCGTACGCGGCCACTGCAGCCTGAAACTCATGCCGAAGCCCCGGAAACTTCCACCGGCAGCGAGAACACATAACCCTCGCTGCGCACGGTCTTGATGTAAGCCGGTTCGCGCGCATCGTCGAGCAGACGCTGGCGCAGGCGGCTGACCAGCAGATCGATGGAACGATCAAACAGATCGGCCTCGCGCCCCTGGGTCAGGTTGAGCAACTGATCGCGGCTGAGCACCCGTTGCGGGTGATCGAGGAACACCCGCAGCAAGCGGTATTCGGCGCCGCTGAGCGCGACCAGCGTGCCGTCCTGGTCCAGTAGATGTCGGGCCGAGGTATCCAGCTGCCAACGGCCGAAACCCAACAGACGACCGCTTTCGGTGACCACCAGGTTCGGCGGCAGCATCCGCGTGCGCCGCAGCACGGCGTTGATCCGCGCCAGCAGTTCGCGGGCAGCGAACGGTTTGGTCAGGTAATCATCAGCGCCCATTTCCAGGCCGATGATGCGGTCGGTTTCATCGTTGCGCGCGGTGAGCATCAGCACCGGCGTGGCCTTGTGCTTGCCCACGCGCAACTCGCGGCACACCTGCAGACCATCGTCGCCGGGCATCATGATGTCGAGCACGATCAGGTCGACGGTGTTGGCTTCGAGAAAACTGCGCATCTGTCGGCCATCGGCAACCACGGTGGTGCGCAGGCCGTTCTTTTTCAGGTAATTGCCAACCAGCTCGCGGATTTCGCGGTCGTCGTCGACGATGAGAATGTGATCGACATGTTCCATCGGTGCAGAACCTCTAATCAAAGGGCAATGCCATGCAGTCTATCGAGCCTGCGCCGGCTTGCCTGCCGGGGTTTGTATTGCAGTGTATCTGGCGCCATGACGGATACAGATACACGCAAAAACGCGATTTTTTCAGGGTTTTGTATCGCTGTGTATCTCCGGGTGGCGCAGATACACAACGCGTCATAACGGGCATTTCCAGACACAGACGTGATACCTCAAGCGCCTCAAATAGGCTCCATCGAGGCGCATCCAGCTTGCCTCGGCTCAACCCACCCACGCCTTGAGGTAACCGCCATGACCCGCACATCCGTGATCGCCGCCTGCCTGTTCGCCGCCCTGAACATCTGCACCCTGTCGGCCCGTGCCGAAGCCGATATCACCCCGCACACCTACACCTACGGCACGCACCTGGACGTGCAGAAAGTGCTGTCGATGACCCAGGACACCTCTGTGACCTGCGGCATTGTCGATGCGCGCATGACCTACCTCGATTCGGCAGGCAAAACCCAAGTGCTGGATTACCGTAAATTCGCCGATGGCTGCAACAACGAAAATTGAGTGCTCCTCGCCATCCCGAGTAATCCCGACAGTGTTTCGAAGGCTTTACAAAAAACCGCCATTCATCGGCCCAGCCCTTGTTTTACGTGCTCTTCGGACGATTGGCACGGACGCCATCGACCCTCGGCGCGATAGTGAACAGGCAGGGCCACTGCCGACCCTGTCCTTGATAAAAAGAACGCGAGGTTGCCATGCCGAAATTCGTGATTGAACGCGAGATTCCAGGGGCCGGAAAGCTGTCGGAGCAAGCACTCAAAGCCGTGTCGCAAACCTCCTGCCAAGTGTTGCGTGAACTCGGGCCGCAAGTGCAGTGGCTGCAGAGTTATGTCACGGCCGACAAAATCTACTGCGTTTACATCGCCCCTGACGAGGAGCAGGTACGCGAGCACGCCAGGCTGGGCGGCTTCCCGGCCAACAGCGTGGCACGGGTCATGACGGTCATTGACCCGACCACGGCTGAATGAAGTTCTCCAACCTGCTGCGGAGCACGATTGATGAGTACGCCCATTGATCTGACGGGTCTGAAGGAGCGCCAGAAAGTCGCCTGGGCCAGCGGCGATTACGCGGTGATCGGCACCACCTTGCAGATCGTCGGCGAAAACCTCGCCGAGGCTTGCGACCTGCGCTGCGATGAAGAGGTGCTGGATGTCGCCGCCGGCAACGGCAATGCGACCCTGGCGGCAGCGCGGCGTGGCTGCCAGGTGACCTCGACCGACTATGTCGCGGCGCTGCTCGAACGTGGGCAGGATCGGGCACGAGCCGAGCATCTGGAGGTGATTTTTCAGGTCGCCGATGCCGAAGCGTTGCCGTTCGCTGACGAGAGTTACGACGCGGTGTTGTCGACCTTCGGCGTGATGTTTGCCCCGGATCAGGCGACTGCGGCGGCGGAACTGGCGCGGGTCTGCCGGCGTGGCGGGCGCATCGGTCTGGCGAACTGGACGCCGGAAGGTTTCGTCGGCCAGATGTTCAAGGTTCTCGGCCGTCACGTGCCGCCGCCCGCCGTGGCGCAGCCACCGTCAAACTGGGGCACCGAAGCGTGGTTGCACAGCCATTTCGATGAACGTGCATTTCTGCTGCAGGTCACCCGCCGCACGTTCAACTTCCGTTATCGCTCGGCAGCGCATTTCATCGACATCTTCCGTCACTGGTACGGGCCGGTGCACAAGGCTTTCGCGGCATTGCCGCCGGAAAGCGGTCAGGCGCTGGAGAGTGATCTGGCGGACTTGCTCAACCGCTCGAATCGGGCGGGAGCCGGTTCGCTGGTGGTGCCGAGCGAGTACCTGGAGGTGGTGATCACCAAACGCTGAGACATCAATGAAACCCCTGTAGGAGCTGCCGAAGGCTCGGGCCGCGTTCGGACGATCTTTTGATCTTGTTTTTAAAACCAAAGCCAAAAGATCGCAGCCTTCGGCAGCTCCTTGTATCTCGACTATCGCTCCGTCAGGAGCGATAGTTCTCGACTGATCATCGAGGGAGGGACTTGGAAGCCGTGCAGCTCCTTAGGCTTTTTGCCTGTGATGTAGATCGTGCTCCAGCCCTCCACACTCACTCATATAGTTCGAACGGTATCTTGGGCCCGTCTCTGGCGAGAGCTCGCATTCGCAAGGTTGGACAGAGTGCAGTGATGATCGAAAACAGATCAATGGAGAGACACTCATGTCCAGTTTCGTCGGTGTCGATATCGCTAAAAACACCTTTGATATCGCCACGCACTTGCCAAACGGTAAGCACAAAACCAAGGCCAAGCTGCCTAATGACGCGAAGGGTTTCAAAGAGTTTGAAGCTTGGTTGAACAAGCAGGTCGAGCCCACAGC
>NZ_JBQEPG010000033.1:0-50709 GCF_052045635.1 Pseudomonas sp. 22189 | reverse complement strand
CGCTCATCGTGTTGAGTGGGGCGGCTTCGCCGCATGGGGTGTGCGCGAATAAAATTGTGGGAGCCAGCTTGCTCGCGATGGCGGCCTGACAGCCGACCAATCTCTAACGATGACACCCGATCCCACTGTGGGAGCTGGCTTGCCAGCGATGGCGGCCTGCCAGCCGACTAATCTCTAACGATGACACTCGATCTCACTGTGGGAGCTGGCTTGCCAGCGATGGCGGCCTGATAGCCAACCAAATTTCTAACTGAAAACACCCGATCCCACTGTGGGAGCTGGCTTGCCAGCGAAGGCGGCCTGATAGCCGACCAATTTCTAACTGAAAACACTCAATCCCATGTAGGAACTGCCGAAGGCTGTGATCTTTTGATCTGGCTCTGGCTCTGGCTCTGGCTCTGGCTCTGGCTCTTGATGTGGCTTTTGATCTTCAGCCCCTTCGGCAGGCCGAGCGGAGGTGTTCATCCGGGGGGAGGCGCGCAGCGCCATGCGGCGAAGCCGCATACATCGAGAGGAGGTGCAGCGAAGCAAACCGTAGGCGATGCCCCCGGATGGGCACCGTAGCGAGGGAACACTGAGCCTAAGCGAAGTGCCGTACGCCGGGGCAAAGCCTTTTGGGTTACCTTTTCGCTGGGCCGGCACTCCGGCGTTTGGAAAAGGTGACTCGCTGTAAGAGCGAAACCGCCAGCGGCAGCACCCGAAGAAACGGATATTCACCCAATATCGCCAGCACAAATGGATATTCATCCAATATCGCCAGCACGAACGGATATACACCCAATCCCGCAAAAAACACCAGATCAAAAGATCGCAGCCTTCGGCAGCTCCTACACTGCTATTTACGGCTTATCCCACAAGCCCAGACAACCACCCAAAAAGGAGTCTGCCCCCATGCCCGATAGAAAATGTGACTGCCCAAACTGCAAATGCACCATCAAGGAAGGCGAACACGCCTACGCCGTGCACGGCAAACACTATTGCTGCGAGGCTTGCGCGCATCACCACAAGGGCGGTGAAGAGTGCTCAAGCAAAGGCTGCCATTGCGCCCACCCCAAATAACCGCGCGCAAAAAAAAGTGGAGCCTAATCAGGCTCCACTTGCAGTTTCAGGCTTTCATCATCCAGCCGTTCGGTATGGCGAACCGTGCCTTGCAGACGCCGGCCTTCGACCCTGACCACCACGGTTTTCGCCTGGTCGAGGTCCTCCGGTAACGGCGCCGGCACGCGCAAGGCGAAGCGATAGGGGTCGTCTTCGACAGCTTCAAGACCCACCTGACAGTCCACGCTTCTGGTGATACGTCCGAAAAAGGTGTCCAGGCCATAATCCAGATGCGCCGGGCTGAAGATGCTGGTCATTGTGTACGCCCCCAAAGAGTCCCCACTGCCTGGCGAGAGTCTAGCTCGCCGGTCGCCATGTGACGTTTTCCACGCCGAATTTCTCCGCCATCGGTTTGCTGGTCTTTTGCACTTTTTCCCGGCCGAAACGCGGGATGCGACCCACGCCGGCATCACAGCTTGCCCAGTGCCACGCCTCGGCGTTGTCCATTTTGTCCGAGCGGATAATGAACGACTTGGGCGTGCCGTGAAGGGTGTAATCGATGACAAACAGTTTTGCGTTGTTCATAAAGCCCGTATTCCTCCCTGTGGTATTAGAAGGATCGCGGCGCGTCGCGAAAATTCATTCGGATTGTCCGACGGTATCTATCGTTGGCGGCGCTGTGACCGACTGGTTACCATGCGCCTTCCGCCAACCCCAATGAATACTCGCCATGGCCCTCGCCGCACCCCCCGATCTGACGGATACCGATGTGCCGGTGCAACCGCTGGCGCGTACCTATCCGCGTGGATTGTTCATCGAGCCGCACGAGCATGTCTGGGGGCAGTTGCTGTATGCGATGAGCGGGGTGATGTGGGTCGAGACCCCGCAGGAGGCGCTGGTGGTGCCGCCGCAGCGGGCGGTGTGGTTGCCGCCTGGAGTGCCCCACGGGATTCGCGTGGTGTCGGACTTGCAGATGCGAAATATCTACCTGCGCCCGGTGCTGGCGGCAACGCTGGATGCGACGGTACAGGTGATTGAGGTCGGTGGGCTGCTGCGTGAGTTGATCGTCGGTTTGGTGGAGCAGGGTCACAGCGGCGAGCCGGCTTATTACGACGCCTTGGTCGGGCTGGCGTTGCTGGAACTCAAGCGTGCCCGGCGCTCGCCATTGAAGATCCCGCTGCCCGACGATTCCGACCGGCGTTTGATGAACCTGTGTCAGGCGGTGATGGCGGCGCCGTCGCTGGACATTCCGTTCGAGCAGCACGCGGAAAACGCCGGAGCCAGTGTGCGCACGCTGGCGCGGCTGTTCAAGGACAGCCTCGGCATGGGCTTCGCTGAATGGCGGCGGCAGGTGCAACTGGCGACGGCGGTGGCCGAGTTGATTCAGGGCGTGCCGGTGAATGCGATCGCTCGGGAGCTGGGGTATTCGCCGAGCAGTTTCAGTGACATGTTCCGGCGTGAGTTGGGGGTGGCGCCTTCGCAATTCTCCACCACCTGAACGCGACCCTGTAGGAGCTGCCGCAGGCTGCGATCTTTTGATCTTGTTTTCAAAATCAAAGTCAAAAGATCGCAGCCTGCGGCAGCTCCTACAGGGGAATGTCGGTCTTTTGGCCGAAATTCAGAAGTCCTTGGCCGACACCTCTGCCGATCCTTCCCTAGACTTTGCCCATTCCTTTCACGCGGCGGAGTTTTCCATGAACTACCTGATTTCGCTGGCCATCGGTCTGGGCGTCGGCCTGCTCTATGGCGCGCTGGATTTCCGCTCCCCGGCGCCACCGGCCATCGCGCTGGTGGGGCTGCTGGGCATGCTCGCGGGTGAGCAGCTGTGGCCGCTGGGCCGGCAACTGGTCGCCGGTTGGTTGTCCTGAATGTCCTTTTTTTCCTTTGGTGGATGTCCTCATGAAAGCACTGCAATTCGATAAAACCGGCGACCTGTCCTCCCTGCGTTTCGTCGACGTACCGACCCCGGTGCCCGGCGCTGATGACGTGCTGGTCGAAATCAAGGCCGCCGGTCTGAACCCCAGCGATGTGAAGAACGTACTCGGGCGGTTTCCCTACACCACATTGCCACGGATTCCCGGGCGCGATTTTGCCGGTGTCGTGGTCGAAGGCCCGCAGGCGTTGCTCGGTCAGGAAGTCTGGGGCACCGGGCGCGAACTGGGCTTTTTTGCCGATGGTTCGCACGCGCAATTCGTCAAATTGCCGGCCAATGGCGTGGCGCATAAACCGTCGCACTTGAGCTTCGCTCAGGCGGCCAGCCTCGGCGTGCCTTACACCACCGCTTGGGATGCGTTGGAGCGCAGCCTGGTGAGCGCTGAAACCCGTTTGCTGGTGATCGGCGGTGGTGCGGTGGCGACAGCGGCGTTGGCATTGGCCAAGGTGCGCGGCGCGCAGATCCTCGCGGCTGCGCGGCGGCCGGAGCAGGTCAAGGCGTTGCAGGCACAGGGCTATGCGACGATTCAGCTGGATAAGCCCGAAGACCTCGGCGCGCAGGTCAACGCGGTGTACGGCGGCGGCGCTGACGTGGTCTTCGATACCACCGGTTTCTGGCTGCCCGCCTCGGTGGCGGCACTGGCCGCGTTCGGCCGCATCGCGATCATCGCCGCGCCGGTCGACGGCCACGTGCAATTGCCAGCGCTGGCGTTGTACCGCAAGGGCGGCTCGGTGGTCGGGATCAACTCGCTGCTGTACGGCGTGCAAGCCTGTGCGGCGATGCTCGAACAGTTCGGACGGTTCTTCGATGAGGGGCTGTTGCCGTTGCCGCTGGGGTTGGTGGAGGTGCCGCTGGCGCAGGGAGTGCAGAGCTATGCAGAGGTGAATCATGGGAGTGGGGACAAGGTCATCCTCATCCCCTGATCTTCCAGACACCGCATAACCTGTGGGAGCTGGCTTGCCAGCGATAGCGGTAGAACAGTCGATGAAGATGTTGACTGAACTGGCGCCATCGCTGACAAGCCAGCTCCCACAGGATTCTTTGTCGGGCTCAGGATTGCGGGACGCCGTTTTCCCACGCCGACCAGTTTTTCAGAATGTCCTGCACCAGCGGATTACCCGCGCGATAGAGGTTTTCCAGCGCCGGCACGAACCCGCCCTGATCGGCGTACTTCAGCAGATTGTCCACCTCGCTACCGCCCGGCGCCGGGCGGTCGAAGTCGGAACCGGCGCGCACCACCGCCAGACGCTGCACATCCACCAGACCTTCGCGACTGGCGCGCAACAAGGCTTCATAAGTGGAGTTGTCTTCCTGTTGCGTGGTGCAGTACTCGCCCTTGTTGTCGGTCAACAATTGGGTCCAGACCTCGGCGCGTTCGCTCAGGCGCGTACCGGAGAACCAGGTGTTGCCAGCCAGCGTGTCGCAGCGCGTAACCACTGGCGGCTGATTGGCCGGGGCCGAGGGGTATTTCAGGCGCCAGGCCGCCGATTCCTTGCTTTCACTCAGCTCGACCTTGTGGCTCAGGGCGAAGGCTTTGGCCTGCAGCTTCGGGTTGAGTTCGAAGACTTCGGTCTTGTAGTCCAGCGGCGGTTTTTCGTTGGGGCCCTTGGTGTTGATGCCCAGGTAGCCGGTCGGCCAGCTCGCCGGCGCATCGCGCGAATCCAGCTCCCATTGCGTACCGAACTCCACCAGGTAATGCGCCCACGCGGCGGTGCCGAGGGTCCCGTGTTTCGGGCTGATGCCGGCGATCCCGGCGATCAGGAACCAGCTTTTGCGCAGGTCGAATTTCGGCGACAAGGCCAGTGCCAGGGTTGAAGCAGCGGCGTTGGTCTGACCCATGCCGGTGGTCAGCAGGCACACCTGTTGTGCGTTGCAGCGCACGGTCGGGTACTCGGCGGACAGGCCCGGCACGCGGATTTCCTGCTTGAGATCGAGGCGCTCGATCCAGTGCTGCGCCTCGGGGGCGAACATGGTGATCAACACCACTTTCGGCTGGATCGGCGCTTCAGCCGCCCAAGTGGTGGAAGAGAGCAGGGCCGCAGCGGCCAGGGTCAGACGCGTCATTGCTTGCATGAAAATCTCCTGAATTCAGAACTGGTAGCCGATGCCGGCGTAGTAACCCCAACCGTTGGAGCGCGCGCGGAAATTGCCGTCGCCGAAGTTCAGCTCGCTGCCATCCTCCCAGTTGCCGCCGTTGTGGAAATAACGGCCGACCAGGGTGAAGCGCAAATGGGTGAACGAGTACAGCAAGACGTTGGTCGCCACCGTGGCGTTGGCGGTGCGCGCCGGGTTGTCCTTGTGGATGTCGGAGCCGAAGTCGAAGTTGGTGAAACCGATGTAGGTCAGCGACGCGCCGTTGCTGAACTTGTCGATAGGCACGATGTACTTGAGCTGCGCGCGGTAGCCGTCCCACGAATACTCATTGCTCGCACCGTAGTTTTCCCACTGGTAGCGCCCGTACAGGTTGGCCGACAGGTTGACCCGCGAATGGGTGTCGATGTCGGTGCCGAAGCCGCTGTACAGGGTGTTGGCGCGGTTCTCTTTACGGCTGCCGTGATCGTAGATCCAGTCGAACGCCACGTACCATTCCTTGAACGGGCCGATGGCCAGGCTGCGGCCGGCGAGGTAGTCGATGGAGATGCGCGGCTCGTGCTCCATGAACACCGGTGAGCCATGGTCCCACACGCCTTTGTCGTGGCTGTTGCCGATGTTGAAGATCTTCGGAATGTCGACGTAGCCGTACAGCTCGAACGGCCCCTTGCGCCCGAAGTACTCGTATTCCAGATAAATGTCGTCGGCCGGTTGCGGGCCGAAGCTGATGTCCTTGCTGCCGATCAACGTCAGGTCCTGGTTGTACCAGTCCGACAGATAAGCGCCTTTTTTCGCCGGGGCAGCTTCCGGGCTGAGGGCTTCGCCCTGGGCCGATTCGTCGGGCAGCGCCGGTTGCGCCAATGCGCTGTGGCTGAGAACTCCGGTAACGCCGGTCAGTAGCAGGGAAACAGCAAACGTGCGCGCAAACGGGGCGCGAAGAAGGGAAGCAGCGTGCATTCAAAGTCCTTTTTTGCGGATCAAGGCCCGGGTTCTGCGGGTCTGTACGGTTTTGTTACGAAAAAGCCGATATAGGCAGGTCGCAAACGTTTGCACAACACGTACCAAGTCGCACCGTTCGCCCCTGTAGGCGCAGCGTGCCGCAGCTCCTACAGGGGGATATCGTTTAGGCAAAGTCCTGTGTTTAGGGGCCGAAACCCGCGGTTTAGACGGCCCTAGTATTAAAGTATTAACACCATTTAATCAGTGCCCCATCGCGGGGCGTCTACTAGCTTGTCACCCATAACGCGGTTTTGTGATGACCGTCGCAGTCTTGATTCGCGTGTGGAATAAGCCCGACTTGCACGCCTTCAAGGAAGAATTTGGCCACGACAAGGAGTAGCCCGTGGAAGCAAGGTTTGGTGTCGCCCTCGTTTCGCGTTTTTCCCCTCTTTCCCTTGCCGTGCACCTGAGCGTTGCCGGACTTTTGTTCGGTGGGGTCAGCGAGCAGGCGCTCGCGACATGCTCGGCGGCAGGTTCGACGATTACCTGTTCGGGCGTCCCGACGCTGCCGCTGTTTCTCAATGACTACAGCAGCGCCACCAGCGGCTTGACGGTCAACGTCAACTCCGGGGCGCAGATGAACGCGACGCTGGGTGGCAAGGTCATCAACCTGACCGGGGCCAATATCAACCTGAACAACTCCGGTACCCTCGACCCGGCCTTGCTGGGCCTGGTCTCGATCCTCAGTGGTGGTGCGTTCATCGGTACCGGCGCGACCAGCACGGTGAGCATCGTCAACAACGCCACCGGGATCATTCGCGGTACCGGCATGCTGCTCGGCCTCAACCTGACCAGCATCGACGGGCTGGGGATTGGCGTGAACAACTCGGTGTCGGGCACCACGACCATCACCAACGACGGCACCATCACCTCCACCGGACTGTCGGTCGGCGGCATCACCCTGGCCGATACCCCGGTGGTCGGGGTGTATGGTGGTTCGCAAGTCAACATGACCAACAGTGCCAGTGGCACGATCAACGGCCGGATTGCGTTCGAGACGTCAGTGGCGGGCAACACCTTCACCAACGCCGGCAACATCACCGGCGGTGTGTCGATGGGGGCGGGCAGCACCAACACCTTCTACGCGATCACCGGTTCCAGCGTTAACGTCGGCGACGGTGTGC
The DNA here is from genome assembly GCF_052045635.1 of Pseudomonas sp. 22189. Classification (NCBI taxonomy): domain Bacteria; kingdom Pseudomonadati; phylum Pseudomonadota; class Gammaproteobacteria; order Pseudomonadales; family Pseudomonadaceae; genus Pseudomonas; species Pseudomonas sp. 22189. The sequence continues at coordinate 43,524 of NZ_JBQEPG010000033.1, read as the reverse complement.
AAGTCTCCGTCGGCCTCGGGGGCTTGATCGGCATCAACCTGACCTTCGCCCCGACCGGGACGATCGATGGCGGCGCGGCCGGCACTAACACGCTGATCCTGCAAAACCCGATCGGCCTCGGCGGCGGCACCACCGGGACCGGCACGGCGTCCAGCGCGACCTACGTCAACTTCAACAACCTGACCCTCAACAGCGGCACCTGGACCTTGCAGGGGCCGTTGGTCAGCGGTGCGACCACGCTCAATGGCGGTGTCGCGCAGTTCAACGACAACGCGGCGTTCGGCAGCGGCGTGCTGACGTCCAACGGCGGGATCCTGCAGGCCAGCAATGCCGGTTTGACGCTGGCCAACCAGATCAATCTGGGCGCCGGCGGCCTGACCCTGCAGGGCATCAATGGTACGACCCTCAACGGTGTGATCTCCGGCAGCGGCGGCCTGACCAAGATCGGCAGCGGTCAGCTCAACCTCAACGGCATCAACACTTACACCGGCAGCACCGTGCTCAATGGCGGTGTAGTGCTGGTGGGCAACAACCAGTCGTTCAGTACCGGTGGCATCACGGTTGGCGGCTCTTCGAGCATCTCGGCAACGACGCCCATTTCGCTGGCGAACGCGATCACGCTCAACAGCACCCTGACCGCAACCGGCACCGGTGCGCTGACCCTGGGCGGGGTGATCAGCGGCGCCGCCAACCTGACCAAAACCGGCAGCGGCAGCCTGACCCTCAACGGCAGCAACACCTACACCGGGATCACCAGTCTCGGCGCCGGGACCTTGCGCGTCGGCAACAACAATGCCTTGGGCACCGGGGTACTCAACACCAGCAACGGCACCAGCCTCGACAGCACCGGCAACGTGACCCTGGCCAACAACGTCGGCATCACCGGTGCGCTGAACGTGCTCGGCAGCAATGCGCTGACCCTGGGCGGTATTGTGTCCGGCACCGGTGCGATCACCAAGAGCGGCAGCGCCAGCCTGACCCTGACCGGCAACAACACCAACAGCGGCACCACTGCGCTCAACGGCGGCAGCTTGCTCGTCGGCAGCAACACCGCCCTCGGCACGGGCGCCTTGAACGCGGCGGCGGGCACCACGCTGGATGCGACCACCGCGGTGACCCTGGCCAACGCTGTCGCGCTGGCGGCGGATCTGACCCTCGGCGGCACCCAGGCGCTGGGCCTGAGCGGCGTCATCAGCGGTGCCGGCAACCTGATCAAGAATGGCACCGCGAACCTGACCCTCAGCGGCAACAACACCTTCTCCGGCGGCACGGCGCTCAATGCCGGTACGCTGATCGTCGGCAGCAACACCGCGCTGGGCACTGGCGCATTGACCACGGCGGCGGGCACTACCCTCGACGCCAGCACCACCGTCGCGCTGAGCAACGCGGTCGCCCTTGGCGGTAACCTGAACATTGCCGGCAACGCCAACCTGACCCTCGGTGGTGTGGTCAGCGGCAGCGGCGGGCTGACCAAGAACGGCGCGGCCAACCTGATTCTCAACGGCGCCAATACTTTCCTCGGTGCTGTTGCGTTGAACGCAGGCACCATCACGGCGGGTGCCAACGCTGCGCTCGGCAGCGGCGATATCACCGTCGGCGGCGCTGCGACCCTCGACAGCAATACAGCGGTGACGCTGAACAACAACGTCATTCTCAACAACAATCTGGGGATCGGCGGCAGCAACGGGCTGACCCTCGGTGGCGTGATCAGTGGCGCCAGCCAGTTGACCAAGAACGGCACCGCCAACCTGACCCTCAACGGCGCCAACACCTTCACCGGTGGCACCGCGCTCAACGCCGGCAGCCTGACCGTCGGCAACGGCGCGGCACTCGGCACCGGTACGCTGACCGTGGGCGGCGCGGGCGCAACGCTCAACAGCAGCGCCAACGTGACGCTGAACAACGCGATTGCCCTGAACGCCAACCTGACTGCCGGCGGCGCCAACCCGCTGACCCTCGGCGGCGTGATCAGTGGTGGCAGCAACCTGATCAAGACCGGTTCTTCGACCCTGATCCTCACCGGCAACAACACCTACACCGGCGCTACGTCGCTGAACGCCGGGACACTGATCGTCGGCTCCAACACCGCCCTCGGCACCGGCGTGCTCAACGCCGGCAACAACACCACGCTGGATGCCAGCACCGCGACGAGCCTGGCCAACAACGTCAACCTCGGTGGCAACGTGACCGTCGGCGGCAGCAACGCGCTGACCCTCGCGGGCGTGGTTTCCGGCGTCGGTGGGTTGACCAAAAGTGGCCCCGCCGACCTGATTCTCAACGGCGCCAACACCTACTTCGGCAACACCGCACTCAACGTCGGCAAGCTGATTGTCGGCAGCAACACCGCGCTGGGCAGCGGCGCATTGAACGCGGCGGCGGGCACCACGCTGGACACTAATACCGCCGTCACTTTGGGCAATCAGGTCAACCTCGCCGGGGCGCTCAATGTGGGCGGCAGTGCGGATCTGAGCCTTACCGGAACCGTCGCTGGCGCCGGTAGTCTGGTGAAAGACGGCGCGGCCAACCTGAGCCTCAACGGCACCAACACCTACGTCGGCGGCACCACACTGAATGCCGGCACGGTGACCGTCGGCAATAGCTCGGCCCTCGGCACCGGTGCCTTGACCGTCGGTGGCGCAGCAACCCTCGACAGCAGCTCGCCGCTGGCCAGCCTGGCCAACGCGGTCGTGCTCAATGCGGCGCTGAGCGTCGGCGGCACCCAGGACCTGACCCTCGGCGGCGTTACCAGCGGCACCGGCCAGTTGATCAAGAACGGCGCGGCCAACCTGACCGTCAACGGCACCAACACCTTCAGCGGCGGCACCACCCTCAATGCGGGTACGCTGACACTGGGCTCGGCCGCTGCATTGGGCAGTGGTGGCCTGACCGTCGGTGGCGCTTCGACGCTGGATACCAGCACCGGCATGAACGTCGGCAACAACATCACCCTCAACGCCGGCCTGACCCTGGCCGGCAGCAACACCCTGAACCTGAGCGGCGTGATCGATGGCGCCGGCAGCCTGACCAAGGACGGCTTTGGCGATCTGACGCTCAGCGGCAACAACACCTTCACCGGTGCGCTGAACATCGCCTCCGGCAGCGTCACCACCGTGAGCAGCGGGGCGCTCGGCAACACCTCCGGCGCCAACATCAGCGCCGGTGCGAATCTCTATCTCAACAGCAGCGCCAGCCTCAGCGGGCTGAGCGGCAGCGGCAGCGTGCAGGTCGCCGGCGGCAACACGCTGACCGTGGGCGGCGTGAGCAGCACCAGCATCTTCGACGGCGACCTCGGTGGCAGCGGTACCCTGACCAAAGTCGGTACCGGGACGCTGAACCTCACCGGCAGTAACGGCATCACCGGCAACACCGAGGTCAACGGCGGCACGCTGAACCTTACCGGTTCGCTGGCCAGTACCCAGCTCAACGTCAACAACGGTGCGACCCTCACGGGGACCGGTTCGGCGCTTGGCGTCATCACTGTCAACAGCGGCGGTCATCTGGCGTTGTCCTCGGGCAACACCTTGTCCACCTCGTCGCTGATCCTCACGGCCAACAGCAATGTCGACGCAAGCCTCGCTACGCCATCGACCAGCTCGCTGATGAACATCGGCGGCAACCTGACCCTCGACGGTAACCTCAACGTCACCGATGCCGGCGGCTTCGGCGTCGGTGTCTATCGCTTGTTCAACTACATCGGCGCACTGACCGACAACGGCCTGACCGTGGCCGGTGTACCGGTGGGTTACGGCCTTGGCGACATCCTTGTGCAGACCCTTGGCAATCAGGTGAATCTGGTGGTGTCGGCGCCTAACACCAATCTGCGCTTCTGGGACGGCAGCCAGACCATCCCGAACGGTAATGTGGACGGCGGCAGCGGCACATGGACTGCCGGCGGCACCAACTGGACCAACTCCAACGGTACGCTGAACCAGACCTGGGCCGGCGACTTTGCGGTGTTTCAGGGCACGGCCGGTACGGTGTCGGTCAACGGCACGCAACTGTTCACCGGAATGCAATTCCTCACCGATGGCTACAACGTGGTCAACGGCACGTCGGGTCTGCTGACTGCCGTCAATGGCAGCGGTGGAACCACCGCGATGCGGGTCGATCCGGGCGTGACCGCCACGGTCGGCGTGAACATCGACGGCAGCGGCATCCTCAACAAACTCGACGCCGGCACCCTGGTGCTCAACGGCGCCAACAGCTACACCGGCGGCACACAACTGGATGGCGGCACCCTGGTGGTCGGCAGCAACACCGCGCTGGGCAGCGGAGCGTTGATCGCCAACGCCGGCACGCAACTCGACAGCAATACCGCCGTGACCCTGGCCAACGCGGCCACGCTGAACGGCAACCTGACGATCCTCGGCAGCAATGCGCTGACCCTCAACGGTGTCATTTCCGGCACTGGCGGCTTGATCAAGAACGGTTCGGCCAGCCTGACCCTCGGTGGCAACAACGCTTTCCTCGGGCCGGTGGCGCTGAATGCGGGAGGTTTGATTCTGGCGTCGAACAGCGCGCTGGGCTCGGCGACCCTGAACGCGGCGAACGGCACCACCCTGGATGCCGGCGGCGCCTTCACGGCGGGTAACGCGATCAACCTGGCGGGCAACCTCGGCATCGTCGGCAGCAACGATCTGACGCTGAGCGGCGCGATCAACGGCGCTGGCAGCCTGACCAAGGACGGCGCGGCCAACCTGATCCTGAGCGGGGCCAACAACTTTCTGGGTGGCGTCACCCTCAACGCCGGCACCCTGACCGCCGGCAGCAACGGCGCCCTCGGTCTGGGCAACCTGACCGTGGCCGGTGCCTCGGCGCTGGACAGCAACACCTCGGTGTCGTTGGGCAACAACGTGGTGCTCAACGCCAATCTGACCAACACCGGCAACAGCGACGTAGCGCTCAGCGGCGTGGTCAGCGGTACCGGCGGTCTGATCAAGAACGGCGCGTCCAACCTGACCCTCAACGGCATTAACACCTACAGCGGCGGCACCACACTGAACGCCGGCACCGTGACCCTGGGTACCTCGGCGGGCCTGGGCTCCGGCGCGGTGACCGTGGCGGGTGCGTCGACCCTCGACACCACCGCGCCGCTGGTGCTGGCGAACAACATCAACGTCAATGCCAACCTGAGCGTGGCCGGCAACAACAACCTGACCCTCGGTGGTGTGATCGCCGGGGCGGGCACCCTGACCAAAAATGGTCTGGCCGACCTGACACTGTCGGGCAACAACACCTTCAGCGGCACCTTCGATGTGCAGTCCGGCAGCTTGACCACGCTGGGCAATTCGGCGCTGGGCAGTAACGCCGGAGTCAATCTCGGCGCTGCGGCGACGCTGAATCTCGGCGGCTCCGGCAGCCTCGCCAGCCTGACCGGCAGTGGCACCGCACTGATCGGCGGCGGCAACACCTTGAGCATCGGCGGCAACAACGCCAGCAGCCTTTTTGCCGGTGTACTCACCGGTACTGGCGACTTGAGCAAACTCGGTACCGGCACGCTGACCCTGGCCGGTCTCAACAGCCTGACCGGCAACACCACCGTCAACGCCGGCACCTTGAACGTCAGCGGTTCTCTGGACAGCGCCAGTGTGCTGGTCAACAGCGGCGGCACCCTGACTGGCGGCGGCTCACTGGGCGGTGCCGTGACCGTGGCCGATGGCGGTCACCTGGCCGGCGCCACCGGCAGCACCCTGTCGGTGAACTCACTGGTGTTCAACGCCAATTCCAACTTCGATGTCGGCCTCGGTGTGCCGGTTTCCGGTGGCGGCAATGCGCTGGTCAACGTCGGTGGCAACCTGACCCTCGACGGCACCCTCAACGTCAGTGACATCGGCGGTTTTGGCAGCGGCGTGTACCGGTTGATCAACTACACCGGCGGCCTGACCGACAACGGCATGCTGATCGGCACGGTGCCGGGCAGCGTCGCCCCGGGGGATCTGACCCTGCAAACCGCGCTGGCCAACCAGATCAATTTGCTGGTCACCGCACCGGGCGTCACCGTGCAGTTCTGGGACGGCAACCAACTCGTCGCCAACGGTTCGGTCGATGGCGGCAGCGGCACCTGGGGCACCGGCACCACCAACTGGACCGACGTCAACGGCACCACCAATCAGGCCTGGACCAATAATTTCGCAGTGTTCCAGGGCACAGCCGGCACGGTCACCGTCAACGGCGCGCAAACCATCACCGGCCTGCAATTCGTCACTGATGGCTACAGCCTGCAGAACGGCACGGCGGGTTCGCTGAACCTGGTCAACGGTTCGCTGGGTAACGCCACGGTGCGAGTCGATCCGAACGCCACCGCGACCGTTGGCGTAGCGCTCAACGGCAGCGGCACCCTCGGCAAATACGACAGCGGTACGCTGGTGCTCAATGCCGCCAACGGCTACACCGGTGGCACCGCACTTAACGGCGGCAAGATTGTCGTCGGTAATAACGCGGCGCTGGGCACTGGCGTCTTGACTGCCGCAGACGGCACCGCACTGGACAGCAACGCGGCCGTCACGCTGGGCAACGATGTGGTGGTGAACGGTGGCCTGAGCGTCGCTGGCAGCAACGCCTTGACCCTCGACGGTGTGGTCAGCGGTGCAGGCAGCCTGATCAAGTCCGGCGCTTCGAGCCTGACCCTCAACGGCAGCAACACCTACAGCGGCGGCACGCAACTCGCTGGCGGTACGCTGGTGCTGGGCAACAACAGCGCCATCAGCAGCGGTGCATTGAGCGTGACCGGCAACGGCAGCCTCGACAGCACCTCGGCGCTGCAACTGGCCAATGCCGTCAACCTTGGTGGGCAACTGACCCTGGCCGGCAACCAGAACACCACGTTGCTCGGCGCCATCACCGGCACTGGCAGTCTGGTGAAAAACGGCAGCGGTGACCTCGTGCTCAGTGGTGCCAATACCTACAGCGGCGGCACCACGCTGAACGCTGGCACGACCACTGGCGACACCAGCAGCCTGCAAGGCGCCATCGTCAACAACGCGGCGCTGACTTTCGCGCAAAACGCCGACGGCAGCTACACCGGCAACCTCACCGGCAGCGGCACGCTGAACAAAACCGGTACTGGTCAGTTGCTCCTGACGGGCAACAACACCTTCACTGGCAACACCTCGGTGCAGGCCGGCGACCTGATCGTCAACGGCGTGCTCAACAGCGCCAACGTCAACGTCGCCAGCGGTGCGCAAATCGGCGGCAGCGGGCAACTGGGTGGCAACGTGCAACTGGCCAGCGGTGCAACGCTGAGCGGTGGCGGTTCGGCCACGCCGTTGTCGGTCGGTGCGCTGGCGCTGTCCTCGGGGACCAACCTGGACTTCAGCCTCGGCTCGGCGGCCAGTTCGACCACGGTGGTCAACGTTGCCGGCAACCTGACCCTCGACGGTACGCTGAATATCAGCAACACCGGTGGCTTCGGCACCGGGGTCTATCAACTGTTCCGCTACGGTGGCAGCCTGACCGACAACGGTCTGGTCTACGGCAGCCTGCCGGTGTCGGCGGCCAACCTGACCCTGCAAACCGCGATCGCCAATCAGGTCAACCTGCTGGTGCAGGGCACGCCAGGTGAAGTGCAGTTCTGGAACGGCGGCACCACCAATCCTGACGGCAGCATCGGCGGCGGCAGTGGCGTGTGGGGCCCGGGCACCAACTGGACCGATCCGAGCGGCACGCAGGCGCTGGCGGCCAATGGTCAGTTCGCGGTGTTTGGCGGTCAGCCAGGTGTGGTCACCGTGCAGGGCAATCAGAATTTCACCGGCCTGCAATTCCTCGTCGGTGGCTACAGCCTGGTGCCGGATGCCGGTGACACGCTGACCCCGGTCAATGGCCCTGGCGGCACGCCCGCACCGATCCGCGTGAATGCCGGTGCCAGCGCCCAAATCGATGTGCCGCTGATCGGCACCGGCGGGATCGAAAAGCTCGATTCCGGCACGCTGGTGCTGACCGGTGCCAATACTTACAGCGGCGGCACCACCGTCAGTGGCGGTACGCTGATCGGTAATACCACCAGCCTGCAAGGCAACATCACCGACAATGCCACGCTGGTGTTCCAGCAGAATACCAATGGCCAGTTCAACGGAATTCTCAGCGGACTCGGGGCGATGGCCAAACGCGGCAGCGGCACGTTGCTGCTGACCGGCAATCAGCCGTTCAGTGGCACCGTCTCGGTCGATCAAGGCCTGCTGCAAGTTGGCAGCCGTGCGGCCCGGGCTTCTCTGGGGGCACAAGTCACGGTCGCCAACGGCGCAGGCCTGAGCGGTAACGGCAGCGTCGGTTCGGTGGTCAACCACGGTGTGGTGGCTTCCGGTGGTGCTGACGGCACCTTGAGCGTGGCCGGCAACCTGACCAACAGCAGTGATGGTGTGCTGGCGCTGACGGTCAGCTCGCCAACCGCGACACCGTTGGTGGTGGGTGGTACGGCAGCCTTGGGTGGCGGTCTGGTGGTCAACAGTCTCGCGCCGTTCACCGGTAATACCACTTACTCGCTGATCACCGCCGGTGGCGGCGTGACTGGCACCTTCAGTGCCGCCGATCTGCCGCAGTACGCGTTCCTCAGCAGCTCGCTGGTCTACGGTGCAGATTCGGTCACCCTGGCCGTCAGCCGCAACGGCAACTCGTTCGCCGACGTCGCCGCCACGGGCAACCAGCGCGGCACCGCCACGGCACTGTCCAATAACGGTGCGGCCGGCGCGGCGTTGCAGAACCAGATCGTCAACCTCAGCGTGGCCGGTGCGCGCAATGCGTTCGACAGCCTCTCCGGCGAGATCCACGCCAGCACCGCCAGCGCCATGCTTGAGGACTCGCGCTTCATCCGCGAGGCGGTCAATGACCGCATGCGCCAGCCATCGTGCAGCGCTGCGGATGATCCGCGTCGTACCCTGGCACCGAGCGACACGCAACTGAGCAGTAACGGTTGCCACGGTGAAATGGTCGGCTGGATCCGGGCCATCGGTGCCTGGGGCGACATGGGTGGCGACAGCAACACAGCCAAAGTCGATCGCAACCTCGGCGGTTTCATGCTCGGCACCGACAAGGCGCTGGATGACAACTGGCGTGCCGGGATGGCTGCCGGCTACACCCGCAGCAATCTCAACGCGCATGATCGCAACTCGGACGCCAAGGTCGACAGCTACCACTTGGCCGGCTATCTGAACTCGCAATTCGATGCACTGGCGGTGCGCCTCGGCGCGGCTTACAGCTGGCACAGCATCGAGACCAAACGCGACGTCAGCGTCGGCAGCTACAACGATCGCCTGAAGGCCGATTACGACGCACGCAGTGCGCAGGTGTTCGGTGAAGTGGGTTACGCGATCAACGCGGCAGGCGTTGCCATCGAACCGTTCGCCGGGCTGGCCTATGTCAATTACGACAGCGACACCGGCAAGGAAAAAGGGGGAGTGGGGCGCCTGAAGGCCGACGCCGATCAGGACATCACCTACTCGACCCTCGGCGTGCGCGTCGGCAAGTTGGTGACCCTGGCCAACGGCAGCCAGCTGACACCACGCGCGGCCATCGGCTGGCGGCACGCCTACGGCGACACCAAACCTGACGCCGACCTGACCTTCATCGACGGCGGCGCCTCGTTCAGCACCCAGGGCGTACCGATTGCCAAGGACAGCGCACTGCTCGAAGCCGGCATCGACTTCCAGGTCACCCCGACCGGCAAGCTGGGCATCGGCTACTCGGGCCAGGTGTCGAGCGACAACAACGACAGCGCGTTCAACATCAGCTTCAGTCAAAGCTTCTGAATCATGGTCGAAGTACTTTAGCCGCCCGAAAGGGCGGTTTTTTTTGGGAGGCAGAATAGAGCGGCTTTATAGGTCCGGCGATGAAGTGGCGGTGACCGCTCGATAGCTTTCGCGAGCAGGCTCGCTCCCACATTGGCTCTCTGTCACTCACCTACTCTGTGTCCACTGGAGATCCCGTGTGGGAGCGAGCCTGCTCGCGAAGAGGCCCGGACAGTCAGCGCAAAAATCTGCCGGCTCGCGCTCTGCTAGAATCCGCCCCATCAACTGCCAGAGACTCTCCCATGAGCGAGCCGATTCGCCTGACCCAATACAGCCACGGTGCCGGTTGTGGCTGCAAGATTTCCCCGCAGGTGCTGGAAGTGATTCTGGCCGGCAGCGGAGCGCAGAACCTTGACCCGAAACTGTGGGTCGGCAATGCCTCGCGTGATGACGCGGCGGTGTATGAGATCGATGCCGAACGCGGTGTGGTGTCGACCACGGACTTCTTCATGCCGATTGTCGACGACCCGTTCGACTTCGGCCGTATCGCCGCGACCAATGCGATCAGCGACATCTATGCCATGGGCGGCGACCCACTGATGGCGATTGCGATCCTCGGTTGGCCGGTCAATGTGCTGGCGCCGGAGGTGGCGCGGGAAGTGATTCGCGGCGGGCGTGCGGTGTGCGACGCCGCCGGCATTCCGCTGGCCGGCGGGCATTCGATCGATGCGCCGGAGCCGATCTTCGGCCTGGCCGTGACCGGTCTGGTGGAAAAGCGCCACATGAAGCGCAACGACACCGCCACCGCCGGTTGCCTGCTGTACCTGACCAAGCCGCTGGGCATCGGCATCCTTACAACCGCCGAGAAAAAGGGCAAATTGCGCCCCGGCGACATTGGTGTGGCCCGTGACTGGATGTGCACCCTGAACCAACCGGGCAGCCGCTTCGGCAAACTGGCCGGCGTCACCGCAATGACCGACGTCACCGGTTTCGGCCTGCTCGGGCACCTGGTGGAAATGGCCGATGGCAGCCACCTGACCGCTCGCATCAGCTACAACCACGTGCCGCGTCTGGACAGCGTCGAGTACTACCTCGAACAAGGCTGCGTGCCTGGTGGTACCCTGCGTAACTTCGACAGCTATTCGAGCAAGCTCGGTCGTCTGCAGGAGTTGCACAAGCGCGTGCTGTGCGACCCGCAGACCAGTGGTGGTCTGCTGATTGCGGTCACCCCTGAAGGCAACGACGAGTTCCTCGCCGTGGCCACCGAACTGGGCCTGGACCTGGCGCCGATTGGCGAGCTGGTTGAGCGACAGACCCACGCAGTCGAGGTGATCTGATGTACCGCGACTGCACCGATTACCGCGACATTTTCCTCAACGACCGGCCGATGATGGACGCCCGCGCGCCAGTCGAGTTCGCCCACGGCGCATTTCCCGGCGTGGTCAACCTGCCGCTGATGAACGACCGCGAGCGCGAGCAAGTGGGCACTTGCTACAAGCAACACGGACAACAATCCGCCATCGCTCTGGGTGAGCGGCTGGTGTCTGCCGAGGTCCGGGAGCAGCGTATTCAGGGTTGGGTCGAGTTTGCCCAGGCGCACCCCGACGGCTACCTGTATTGCTTTCGCGGCGGCTTGCGTTCGCAGATCGTCCAGCAATGGATCAAGGAGGAGGGCGGGATCGATTACCCGCGTGTCGGCGGCGGCTACAAGGCTATGCGCACGTTCCTGCTGGAAACCATCGATCAAGCCGTGGCCGAGTGCGATCTGGTGTTGCTGGGCGGCATGACCGGCACCGGCAAGACCGAACTGCTGGTGCAGTTGCGCAATGGTCTGGATCTGGAAGGCCACGCCAATCATCGGGGATCGAGTTTCGGCAAGCGCGCCACTGGGCAGCCGACCAATATCGATTTCGAAAACCGTCTGGCCGTTGATGTGTTGAAAAAACGCGCCGGCGGCGTCCAGCAGTTTGTGCTGGAAGACGAGAGCCGGGTAGTCGGCAGTTGTGCCTTGCCACTGCCGTTGTACCGAGGCATGCAAGTGGCGCCGATGGTCTGGCTGGAAGACAGCCTGGAACAGCGGGTCGAGCGGATTCTGCAGGACTATGTGATCAACCTGCACGCCGAGTTCGTCGCCGTGCACGGCGAGCAGGGCTTTGCGCTGTATGCCGAGCGGTTGATTGCTAGCTTGAACAATATCCAGCGCCGGCTGGGCGGCGAGCGCCATCAGCGGATGTTCCTGCAGATGGAAGAGGCCTTGACCGAGCAGGCGCGCAGCGGATCGGTCGAGCAGTTCCGTGACTGGATCAGCGTGTTGCTGCGTGAATATTACGACCCGATGTATGCGTTCCAGCGTGAGAAAAAGGGCGGGCGGATCGAGTTTGCCGGGGAGCGCGGGGCGGTGCTGGAGTATTTGCGCGAGCGAGTGAACCAGCGGGTTTGAGGGTGGCTTTGCTGGCCCAATCGCTGGCAAGCCAGCTCCCACAGTGTTTTAGGGATGCTGTAAATGTAAGCATCACCCAAACCCTGTGGGAGCTGGCTTGCCAGCGATGAGGAACCGACAAACAGCCAATCCCTCAAGTCGGACAGGTCGCCTTGCCGTTATCCAGCCCCTGCTTGTAGCTGTGACTCTGCAGGCTGGCCTTGCCGTTGTGCCAGGTCAGGGTCAGCACATACAGCGTATCGAAATCGCCCGCCGCCCAGTCGTCGGTGATGGTCTGCTTTTCGCCGACCGCGTTGCCCGCGACCTTGTTGATCAGCTCCGGCAGATAACCGTGGGACCACGCGGTGTAGATCGTCGCGTTGTGGTATTTGTCTTCGGTCAGTTCCCGCGCCAGGTCACTGGTATCGTTGGCGGAGAACTCGATGTTCACCGGCAGGCCGAGCTTGATCGCGGCGGGGCTGATAGTCATCAGCGGGCGGATGTAGCTGTAGGAGTTGTCCCGTTCGCCTTCCTCGACATTGCGTGTCGGGTCGGCGGCGAACACGTAATCGGCCTTGCCGAATTTTTCCGGCAGCAGGGTCGACAGCTCGATCGCCCGGTTCAGGCCCTGGCAGTTGAGCTGGCCGAGGCCGCCGGCGGGCTTTTCCGCGTGGCGCAGGAAAACCAGGGTCTGGGTGCCGTCTACCGGCTGGGCGCGAATCTGGCTCGATTCGAGCGACAAGGTCAGCGCACTGACCGCCAACAGGGAGGGCAGGGCCACGCAGGCGCGATGTTTGAAGCGTTTGGCGAAACTCATGAGGTTCGTCATTGAATACAGAATTCTTCAGAAAATTCGGTGGGGGCTGACCAACCCTTGCACCACGGGCTCCCTGCGCCGGGTGTTGTCCATGTCGTGTGTCGCGCTTCCGTTACGAAGGGCATAGCTCAGAGTCCTCTGAGGCCGGTTTGGTTCATGCACATTACCCGCAGGATGTTACGGTTCGTGTAGCTCCTACATTATGATCAGCGCTTTCCATGTGACTGGATGTTTCCCATGACCGATCTGTCCGCGTTCCCGATCACCCAGAAATGGCCGGCGCAGTACCCCGACTGGATTCAGCTCTATTCCCTGCCGACCCCCAACGGCGTCAAGGTCTCGATCATGCTCGAAGAGATCGGCCTGCCGTACGAGCCGCACCGTGTGGGCTTCGACACCCAGGATCAGATGTCACCGGAATTCCTCTCGCTGAACCCCAACAACAAGATCCCGGCGATCCTCGACCCTCATGGCCCCGAGGACCAGCCACTGGCGCTGTTCGAGTCCGGCGCGATCCTGATCTACCTCGCCGACAAGAGCGGCCAGTTGCTGGCCCAGGAAGGCGCGCTGCGTTACGAGACGATTCAGTGGCTGATGTTCCAGATGGGCGGTATCGGCCCGATGTTCGGCCAGCTCGGCTTCTTCAACAAATTCGCCGGCAAGGATTACGAGGACAAGCGTCCGCGTGACCGCTATGTCGAGGAGAGCAGACGCCTGCTCAACGTGCTCGACAAACGTCTGCAAGGTCGCGACTGGATCATGGGCGAGCGCTACACCATCGCCGACATCGCCACGTTCCCGTGGGTGCGCAACCTGATCGGCTTCTATGAGGCGGGCGATCTGGTGGGGATCAGCAATTTCCCGAATGTGACCCGGGTGCTGGAGCGCTTTCTGGCGCGACCGGCGGTTGTTCGCGGGCTGACCATTCCCTCGTAACCCCACACAAATCCCCTGTAGGAGCTGCCGCAGGCTGCGATCTTTTGACCNAAGATCGCAGCCTGCGGCAGCTCCTACAGTGAACGTGTGTTGCCTGACGGATTATTGCGCTCTCGGTAATGCTGTCTTGATTGATCCAGGTTTGTACCTGCACCCAGCGAAGGCATAAGCTTCGCCCCCTACGACTTTCGTCTCATCTTCCGATTTCAGGAAAGCCTCATGTCCAGCCAGTTCCCCGAAGCACGTCCCCGCCGTCTGCGCCGCAATGCGAGCCTGCGCAGCCTGTTCCAGGAAACAGAGTTCAGCCTGAATGATCTGGTGCTGCCGATTTTCGTCGAAGAAGAAATCGATGACTTCGTGCCGATCAAGAGCATGCCCGGGGTGATGCGCATTCCCGAACGCAAGCTGGCCAGCGAAATCGAGCGTTATGCCCGTGCCGGGATCAAGTCGGTGATGACCTTTGGCGTGTCCCATCACCTGGACGCCAATGGCAGCGACACCTGGCGTGAAGACGGCCTAGTCTCGCGCATGTCGCGGATTGCCAAGGACGCGGTGCCGGAAATGATCGTGATGTCCGACACCTGTTTCTGCGAATACACCGATCACGGCCACTGCGGCGTGATGCACAACCACGAAGTCGACAACGACCAGACCCTGATCAACCTCGGCAAGCAAGCGGTGGCGGCGGCGCGTGCCGGTGCTGACGTGATCGCGCCGTCGGCAGCGATGGACGGTCAGGTGCGGGCGATCCGCCAAGCGCTGGACGCCGCCGGGTTCACCCAGATTCCGATCATGGCCTACTCGACCAAGTTCGCCTCGGCGCTGTACGGCCCGTTCCGTGAAGCCGGCGGCAGTGCGCTGAAGGGCGACCGCAAAAGCTATCAGATGAACCCGATGAACCGCCGTGAAGCCCTGCGCGAATCGCTGCTCGACGAGCAGGAAGGCGCCGATGCGCTGATGGTCAAACCGGCCGGTGCGTACCTCGACATCATCCGCGACATCCGTGAAGCCTCGAACCTGCCGCTGTCGGCGTATCAGGTCAGCGGTGAGTACGCGATGATCAAGTTCGGCGCGCAGGCCGGTGCAATCGACGAGGACCGCGTGGTGCGCGAGAGCCTGGGCGCGATCAAGCGCGCGGGTGCGGACCTGATCTTCACTTACTTTGCGATGGATCTGGCGCTGGCCGGGATCTGACGTCCAACGTTTAGCCCCTGTGGGAGCGAGCCTGCTCGCGAAAGCGGTCTTTCAGCAGACATCCATGTTGACTGACACGACGCATTCGCGAGCAGGCTCGCTCCCACATTTGATTTGTGCTGTGTCAGGGGCAGTTGAAGTAGGGCCGGATGCCGTGATCGCGAAAATACCGCTCAATCACCTTCGGATCCGCACTGTTGTCGGCAATCGCCACATAGGTATCCGGGCGCAGCAGATAAAACCCGTTACGCCCCAACCCCGCCGTTTCAAACGCCGGGCGCCAATCGAACACGTGCAGCGGCAAATGATGCTCGTGGCACCAGGCGATCATCTCGTCGCTG
This sequence comes from Pseudomonas sp. 22189, assembly GCF_052045635.1. Classification (NCBI taxonomy): domain Bacteria; kingdom Pseudomonadati; phylum Pseudomonadota; class Gammaproteobacteria; order Pseudomonadales; family Pseudomonadaceae; genus Pseudomonas; species Pseudomonas sp. 22189. The sequence goes on along the minus strand of NZ_JBQEPG010000033.1, from coordinate 28,098 downwards.
GTGTCGCCGTACACGTGCACCTGCCAGCAGGGCTGGCGTAGCGGCTCGTAATTATCGCCCTCACCATCATGCGCCCACGGCAAGCGGTCGCCGCCGTGGACGTGGCCGGCCGTGCCCTGGCTCAGCGGCATGCCGCGATAGTTGAGGGTGACTTGCGAAACGGTGCGAAAAAGGAATTCGCGGCTGGCCTCGAACGTGGCCATTTTCGGGATCAGAAACGGTGCCAGGCGCGTGCGCAGCAGATCGGCGATGCGCCCCTCGGCGGTGACGAAAGTGAACACCTTGTCGGTGGTCGACACCAGCCGCCGGGCGAAGGCGATGCGCTCGGTTTCGTAAGTGTCGAGCAGTTGCGCCGTGGCGCTGCCGTTGAGCACGGCGGCGAGTTTCCAGGCCAGGTTGATTGCATCGCCAATCCCGGTGTTCATGCCCTGGCCGCCGGCAGGGCTGTGCACGTGCGCCGCGTCACCGAGCAGAAACGCCCGACCGCTGCGAAAGTGCTCGGCCACGCGGTGATGCACACGGTAGGTGGAGAACCAGTTGACCTCGTCGATGTGTACGTTCAGGTGTTCGATGGCGCGGCGGCTGACGTCGGCGAATTGCAGGGTTTCGGCGCGATCGGCACGTTCATCGCGCACCGTGCCGATCAATCGCGCACGGCCTTCGCCGGCCAACGGGAAGACGGCGAGAAAATCCGCTTCGTCCAGATCCAGGTGCAAATCGCCGTTAAGCGCCGGGCCGCTGGCCTGCACATCCGCGACGTAAAAAATCTGCTGATAGGTGCCGCCCGGGAAACCGGTGTCGAGGGTTTTGCGCACCACCGAACGCGCGCCATCGCAGCCCGCGAGAAAGCATGCCTGACAGATTTCCTGCTGCCCGTCGGGCAAGCGCAGATGCGCGGTGAGGCCGTCGCCGAGTTCTTCAAAACTTTCGAGTTCGGTGTTGCGCTCAACCACCACGTCATAGTCTTCGAGGCGTTCGAGCAGCAGCCGTTCGTGCTGGTCCTGGGGAAAGATTTCGATGAACGAGTAGGGCGTCAGGCCTTCGCCGATGCGCTGCAGCGACAACTGCGCAACCGGTTTGCCCTTGACCCAGAAATGCGCCGCCGCGACCTTGTGCCCGTTGCGCACCACGGTGTCGGCCAGATCCAGCTGGCGATACAACTCCAGCGTGCGCGCCTGCACCGCCAGCGCCCGCGAAGTGGTGCCGGGCGCGGACGTCTTGTCGATGATGCGCACGCGCACGCCCAGTTTGCTCAGCCACAGAGCCAGCACCAGACCGGTCGGGCCGGCGCCGATGATCAGTACGTCGCTGCGGTGCATGAGCCTGTCCTCCGTTGGCTGTGCAGCAAGTATGGATCAGATGGAAAGGCTAGCCAGTGCCGGACTCTTCGCGAGCAGGCTCGCTCCCACAGTCGAACGCATTCNCGCGAAGGGGGCTTACCACCCGCCACAAAAAACAAAAAAGGCCCCGCAACGGTAAAGCTGCGGGGCCTTTGTTACGGCGGGATGACGCTTAGAAATCGATGGTGCCCGACAACTTCGCCACCCGTGGCTCTCCCTGGGTCAGATAGCCGCCCTGCGCCGATTCCCAATACTTCTTGTTCGCCAGGTTTTCGACGCCCAGACGCAGGGTCACGTCTTTCTGCGCGACCTTGAAGGCGTAACGCGCACCGGCATCGAAGCGATTCCAGGTCGGCAGGCTAAGGTTGTTGGCCGCGTCGGCGTACTGGCCGCCGGTGCGCAGCATCCGCGCATTCAGCGCCACGCCTTGCAGGCCCGGTACATCCCAGTCGGCGCCGGCGTTGAACTGGAAGCTCGGCACGCCAATGGCGCGGTTGCCGTCGTTGGCGCCGTTCTGGGTGTTGCGCAGTTCGGTGTCCATCAGGGTCAGGCCGCTGATCAGACGCAGGCCGTTGATCGGCTCGCCGAACACGTTCATCTCTACGCCTTTATTGATCTGCTCGCCTTCACGCACGTAGGTGCAGGTGGTGGCGCTGTTGATTTCACAGTAGCCATCGCTCGGCTGCTCGATGCGGTACACGCCCAGGCTCGCGCCGTAAGTGCCCATGTCGACCTTGACCCCGGCCTCGGTCTGCTTGGAGCGTGCCGGTGCGTAGACTTCGTTGCCGTTGGTCACGCGCAAACCGCCGGTGCTGGTCGGCGAAGTCGGGCCTTGCGCCAGGCCTTCGATGTGGTTGGCGTAGAACGACACGTGCTCCCACGGTTTGAAGACAATGCCGTAGACCGGCGTGGTGATCGATTCGTCGTAGCTCGACTTGCGACTGCCGCTGCCGTAATTGGCGTAGTTGTAGCCTTGCACCACCAGTTGCTGACGACGCAGGCCTGCGGTGATCAGCAGGCGGTCATCGAAGAAACCGAGGGTGTCGGAGAGTGCGAGGCTGCGGTTGAAGGTCTTGCCGACGATGCCCGGATCGCTGAGGTCGCCGCCGGAAAAATTACCGACCGGCGACGGGGTTTCCACCGGGTGGTAGATATTGTTGGCGTACTGGGTCAGGTCGAAATCATAGGCGCTGCGCTGTTCGGCCCACAGACCGCTAAGGCCGAAATTGAACTTGTGGCTGACCGCGCCGGTGTTGAATTTGCCGTTGAGGCCGGCCATCAGGCTGGTGTTGTCCTCGTCGTGGGGGATGAACGAGCCGGTGGTGTACGAGGCGCCATTGTTGCCCACCAGCGTGGTCGAGTTGTAGCGGCCGACTTCGCGGGTGTGCTTGGCGCCGCCGGCGACGTACGCGGTCCAGTTGTCGTTCAGGTCGTATTCGGCACGGAGCATGCCGAAGGTGTCTTCGATGTCGGTGTAGCCCCACTTCGGCGCGTAGTTGGTGTCGGCCGACGGCGCGTCCGGAATGTGCGTGGCGGTGCCGAGGTTGACCGAGTTGCGGCCACCGTTGACGCGTTCCTTCTGGTAGGCGAAGTCGCCGGAAATACGCAGCGCGTCACCGCGATAATCGAGGCCGATGGCGAACAGTTTCGAACGCTGGTTTTCGTGATCGATGCCGGTGTCGCCTTCGCGCTGGGACAGGTTGACCCGCGCGCCAAAGCGGTTGTCTTCGCCGAAACGCTGGCCAATATCGAGGTGCTGACCGATCCGGCCTTCGCTGTTGATGTCGGTGGTGTAGCGGCGCAGCGGCTCGTCGCCGGCACGCTTAGGCTGCAGGTTGACGCCACCGCCGATGCCGGAGCCGGTCGGGGTCACGCCGTTGATGAAGGCGTTCGGGCCTTTGAACACTTCCACGCGTTCCAGGGCGTCGCTGGAAATGATCTGCCGGGGCAGCACGCCGTACAGACCGTTATAGGAAATGTCGTCACCGTTGAGCGGCAGGCCGCGAATCATGAACACCTGCGCCTGGTTGGAGAAGCCCGAAGCCTGACGTACCGAGGCATCGTTGAGCAGGACATCGGCAACGTTTTCCGCTTGCTGATCCTGAATCAGCTGTTCGGTGTACGACGCAGCGCTGAACGGCACGTCCATCATGTCCTGATTGCCGAGCACGCCGAGTTGACCACCACGGGCGACCTGACCACCGGCGTAGACCGGGGGCAGGGCGTTGGGCGTCGGTGCCTGGGCGTTGACGTTGACATTGTCGAGCACCAGCGCCTTGCCGTTTTCATCGGCAGCGTGGGCGGTGACCGTCAGGGAGCACAGCAGGGCGAGAAGCGTCGGGCGGAACGGGACAGCGAGGCGAACTGAAGCGGGCATGTATTCGTACCTGGAGGCGCAGGGCCGGTAAGAAAAAATAGGGCGGCGCGGGGAACTCCTTGCGCAAATACGACTCCAGGTGCAAATGATAGGAGTTCGCAGTAACGTTTTGCAATCAGTTTGTCATCACCCCTGAAAACACCCATGCACCTGTAGGAGCTGCCGCAGGCTGCGATCTTTTGACTTGGTTTCTAAAAGACAAGATCAAAAGATCGTCCGATCGCGGCCCGAGCCTGCGGCAGCGCCTACACGGATTGTGTATGGTGTCCGGGCTTAATGGACTGGATGGAGCAACATGCGATTACTCATTACCCTCGCTGCGCTGCTGGCGCTCGCCGGTTGCGCCGGCCAGCGCAGTCAGGAGCCGGCGCCGCGTGCGCCGGCTGAAGTGAAGGCCGAAATCGTGCGGCTGATGCCGGCCAAGGTGCCCGACCGCGAGGGCTGGGCCACCGACATCTACGCCGCGTTCGCCGCTCAGCACATCAGCCCGACCACGCAGAATCTCTGTTCAGTGCTGGCCGTGGCCGAGCAGGAATCGACCTATCAGGTCGACCCGACGGTGCCGGGGCTGGGCAAGATTGCCCGCGACGAAATCGACCGTCGTGCCGCCAAAGTGCATATCCCCGGCCTGTTGGTCAGCGGCGCGCTGCAAGTGCGCTCCACCAACGGCAAGACCTACAGCGAACGCTTGAACGCGGCGCGCACTGAAACAGAACTCAGCGCCATTTTTGACGACTTCATCGGCAGGGTGCCGATGGGCCGCACCTTGTTCGGCGGCTTCAACCCGGTACACACCGCCGGACCGATGCAGGTCAGCATCGAATTCGCCGAGCAGCACGCCAAGGACTATCCATACCCGGTAGACGGCACGATCCGCCACGAAGTGTTCACCCGCCGAGGCGGCATGTACTTCGGCATCGCGCATTTGCTTGGCTACCCGGTGAGTTACCGCGAGCCGCTGTACCGCTTCGCCGACTTCAATGCCGGCTGGTACGCCAGCCGCAATGCCGCGTTCCAGAACGCCGTCAGCCGAGCTTCGGGCATTCCGCTGGCGCTGGATGGCGACTTGATTCGCTACGACTCGATCATGCCCGGCAGCACCGAACTGGCGGTGCGCACCCTCGGCAAAGCGCTGGGCCTGCGCAACCCGACGATTCGCGATCAACTGGAAAAGGGCAAAACCCTGGAGTTTGAAGACACCAGGCTTTATCAACGGGTGTTCGAACTGGCCGAGAAGGCTGAAGGCAAGACCTTGCCGCGCGCGGTATTGCCAGGGATCGTCCTGCAGAGCCCGAAAATCACCCGCAAACTGACCACGGCGTGGTTCGCCAAACGCGTGGATGAGCGCTACAAACGCTGCATGGCCAAGGCCGGTTGACGCGGGTTCAAAGCACTTTGACGGCGCGGCCGATCGCCTGAATCGGCCCGGTCGGTTTACCGATCGGCGAGCCATTGGCGCCTTCCAGCGTCAGCTCGAACAGCTGATTCGGTTGCAGCGGCGGCAATTTATCCAGCGGCACCGACAGCGTCTGCCCCGGTTTGACCAGCCCCAGCGACACCGGCCCTTGCCAGCCGTCAGCCTTGGTCCAGAACTCCAGCGCCTTGTCCGCCGGCACTTCGACCACGCCCAGCGGGATCAGCTGAATTTCCCGGGCGTTGCTGGCCTGAATCACCCAGCCCGGTGCCTTGTCCTGCGGCGCGACCAGCACCACCAGATAACTGGGTTTCGGCGTGGTCTGGGTCAGCAGAATCGAGCCCAGGATCAGCGTCGCGGCCAGTCCGAACGCGCTCAGCCCACGCCACAGCGGCAGCAGATTCCACCATGAGGTGGGCGCCGGAGCCGGTGTTTTTCGTGAGAGTTGCTCGACACTGCGCTCGATACGCGGCCACAAGTGCGGCGATGGCTGCTGCGTCCCGGCGAGATCGGTCAGGTCGAGCAAACGTCGCTCCCAGGCGTCCACCGCCGCTTGTAGCTCGGGCTCGTGGGGCAGGCGCCGTTGCACCGCTTCGCGCTCTGGCGCCGACAGGGTGCCGAGCACGTATTCACTGGCCAGTTCATCGCGTTCCTGCGCCGATTCAGTGGTCATCCCATGCACTCCCGCAAAGCGTTGAGGCTGCGTTTGATCCAGGCTTTGACCGTGCCCAGCGGCGTGTCCAACCGTTGGGAAATCTGCGCGTGGCTGTAGCCATCGACATAGGCGTGGAGGATGCAGCTTCGGCGTTGTGGGTCGAGTTGTTCCAGGCAGCGATGGATGCGCCCTGAATGCGCCTGGGCATCGAAGCCGTCATCTTCGTTCGCGGGCATTTCATGATCTTCGCTGAACGGCGTCTCCCGAGCCTGATTGCGCAGCAGATTCAGCGCCAGATGCCGGGTCACGCTGAACATCCAGCCGCGCGCTGAACCGCGCGCCGGATCAAATTGCGCCGCACAGTTCCAGATCTTGATGAACGCCTCATGCACGATGTCTTCGGCCAGCGCCGTGTCACGTACCAGTCGCTTGGCCACGCCGAGCAGGCGCGGGCCTTCCTGCACGTACAAATCGCGCAGGGCCGAGTGCTCGCCGCGGGCGCAGGCCGCGAGACGGGCGTCGTAATCGAACAGCGGTTCAGGCAAAGACATGGGGTGCAATCTAGCTCACATTCTTCAAACATCCAGCCAACAGTCTTCTACTGTGGGAGCGAGCCTTTGTGGTGAGGGGATTCATCCCCGACCGGCTGCACAGCAGCCGTAACCGTTGGTTGCGGTGAATTCCTGACCCCGCTGTTGCCGGATATTGGGGCGCTTCGCGCCCCATCGGGGATGAATCCCCTCGCCACCAGTTCGCTCCCATAGGAGCATCAAGGAACTAGTTCGCCGCCCAGAAAATGTAGTCGGCCTGATACTTCACCACTTCCTGTTTGCCCTTGTTCGCCGCCGTGCATTCGCTGCCCGGGGCCACGCCGCCCTTGAGCGCGACACGCTGGATATAACTCACGCCACTCATCGCGCCTTTGCCTTCGGCGGGGTTGGCCTTGACCAGTTGATAGGGCAGGTTGCCCGGGCTCGACGGGGCGACGGCCAGTTGCGTGCCGGTGACTTTCGAACCGTCCTTGGCCTGCCAGGTGGCGGGCGGGCCGAAGTAGGTGCCGACCTGCTGGCCGCTGCGATCATTGAGCACCGCTTTCGGGCCGACGAAGGTCCATTCGGTCTGCCCGGCCGCGTTGGGCTTGTCGCGGCATTCATAGGTGATCTCGCCGACGCCGGTGGTTTCCATGGCGATCTTGTGGCCTTCCGGGACTTTGATCGCGTCGGGATAGCTGCTCTGGGCGAAGGTTGTCGAGGACAGGGCGAGCAAACCGGTGAGGCCAATCAGTTGAGTGATGTTCATCTGTGTTATCTCCGAAAGGGGTAAACCGCTGACAGCCGAAGAGGGCTGCTACAGGGACTACCCGTGACGGAGGCGTTTGGATGCAGTGGCCGAAAAATATTCTCCAGGCCCCACCAATCCCCTGTAGGAGCTGCCGCAGGCTGCGATCTTTTGCTCTTGAAAAACAACATCAAAAGATCGCAGCCTGCGGCAGCTCCTACACAAGCTCGGCAGTTTTACGCGGGACGCTCAGGCCGGAGGCTTTCAGCAGTTCCTGGGTGTAGGGGTGCTGCGGCGCAGCAAAGATCTCCCGCGACGCCCCTTGCTCGACCACCTGGCCGTCCTTGATCACCAGCAAGTCATGAGCCAGCGCCTGCACCACCGCCAGGTCATGGCTGATGAACAGATAGGTCAGCCCATGCTTGATCTGCAATTGTCGCAACAGCTCCACCACTTGTTTCTGCACCGTGCGATCCAGCGCCGAGGTCGGTTCGTCGAGCAGGATCAGCGCCGGCTCCAGCACCAATGCGCGGGCGATGGAGATGCGCTGGCGCTGGCCGCCGGAGAATTCGTGGGGGTAGCGATGGCGACTCTTCGGGTCGAGGCCGACTTCCTCCAGTACGCGAATCACCGCCGCCTCGCGCTCGGCCTCGGTGCCAATGCCATGAGTCAGCAGGCCTTCGGCAATGATCTGTTGCACCGACATGCGCGGGCTCAGGCTGCCGAACGGATCCTGGAACACCACCTGAATCTGCCGCCGCAACGGGCGCATCAAACGCTGATTGAGCAGGCTCAGTTGCTTGTTGCCGAAGCGGATCTCGCCTTCGGATTCCACCAGCCGCAGGATCGCCTGGCCCAGCGTGGATTTGCCCGAACCGGATTCGCCGACAATCCCCAACGTTTTGCCGCGTTGCAGGCGGAAGCTGACGCCGTCCACCGCTTTGATGTACGCCTGCGAACGACTGAACAGCGCCTTTGGCAGAGGAAACCAGACCTTCAGATCATCGACTTCCAGCAGATTGTGTTGATACGCACTCGGCACCGGAGCACCGCTGGGTTCCGCTTCGATCAACAAGCGACTGTAAGGATGTTGCGGGGTGCGAAACAGCGCCTCGCAATCGGCCTGTTCGACGATTTCACCGTGGCGCATTACGCACACCCGTTGCGCGATGCGTCGCACCAGATTCAGATCGTGACTGATCAGCAACAGTGACATGCCCAATCGTTGTTGCAGTTCGATCAACAGCTCAAGAATCTTCTGCTGCACGGTCACGTCCAGCGCCGTGGTCGGTTCATCGGCGATCAACAGTTCCGGCTCGTTGGCCAGCGCCATGGCGATCATCACCCGTTGCCGTTGTCCGCCCGACAGCTGATGCGGATAGGCTTTCAAGCGCTGCAAAGGCTGGCGAATACCGACCAGTTCCAGCAGTTCCAGCGTCCGCTCACGTGCCGCGCGCCCCTTCAGGCCTTTATGAATTTCCAGCACTTCACTGACTTGCTTTTCCACCGTGTGCAACGGGTTCAGCGAGGTCATCGGCTCCTGGAAAATCATCGCAATCCGGTTGCCGCGTAAACCGCGCAGGTGTTGCTCGCTGGCCTGCAGCAAGTTCACCCCGTTGTAAGTAATCGAACCGCTGCTGCTGACGCTTTTACCCGGCAGCAAACGCAGGATCGAATGCGCCGTGACCGACTTGCCCGAGCCGGACTCACCGACCAGCGCCAGACATTCACCACGGCGAATGTCGAGGTTCAAACCGTGCACCACGGCCTGCTCGCCAAAGGCCACGCGCAGGTCGCGAATCTCGATCAAATGGTTTTGCATGTCAGCTCCTCGGATCAAACGCGTCTCGGCAAGCCTCACCGATGAACACCAACAAAGACAGAATCAGCGCCAAGGCAAAAAACGCCGTCAGGCCCAGCCACGGCGCTTGCAGATTGCGCTTGGCCTGGCCAATCAGTTCGCCCAGTGAGGCGGTGCCCGCCGGCATGCCGAAGCCAAGAAAATCCAGCGCGGTGAGGGTGGCGATGGCGCCGGTCAGAATGAATGGCAAATAGGTCAGGGTGGAGGTCATTGCGTTGGGCAGAATGTGCCGGCACATCAGCTCACTGTCGGTCAGCCCCAGCGCCCGCGCGGCTTTGACGTATTCCAGATTGCGTCCACGGAGGAACTCGGCGCGCACCACATCCACCAGCGCCAACCAGGAGAACAGCGCCATGATCCCCAGCAGCCACCAGAAACTCGGCGAGACAAACCCGGACAAAATGATCAGCAGATACAGCACCGGCAGCCCCGACCAGATCTCCAGCAGTCGTTGCCCGAGCAAATCCACCCAACCGCCGTAATAACCCTGCAACGCGCCGGCAACGATACCGACCAACGCACTGATGCCGGTGAGGATCAGCGCAAACAGGATCGAAATTCGTGTGCCGAAAATCACCCGCGCCAATACGTCCCGCGCCTGATCGTCGGTGCCCAGCCAGTTGCTCGCCGAGGGCGGGCTTGGCGCCGGTTCGGTGAGGTCGTAGTTGACGGTGTCGTAGCTGAACGGAATCGGCGGAAACAGCATCCAGCCGCCTTGATCCTCGATCAGCGAGTGCACGTAAGCGCTGGCGTAATCCGGCTGGAACGGCAGCTCGCCGCCGAAATCGGTTTCCAGGTAATCGCTGAGGATCGGGAAGTACAACGCGCCGTGGTAGCGGATCACCAAGGGTTTGTCGTTGGCAATCAGTTCGCCAGCGAGGCAGATCAAGCACAGGCCGAGGAACAGCCATAACGACCAGCGCCCACGGCGGTTGGCCTTGAACTGCGCGGCCCGGCGCTGACCCAGAGGAGAGAGTGTGAACATCAGGCAGTCCTCGCCGAGAAGTCGATGCGCGGGTCGAGCAGGGTGTAGCTGAGGTCGCCGATCAGCTTGATCAACAGGCCGAACAGGGTGAACAGGAACAACGCGCCGAACACCACCGGATAGTCCCGCGACACCGCCGCCTCGTAGCTCATGCGCCCGAGGCCATCGAGGTTGAAAAGGGTTTCGATCAGCAAGGAGCCAGCGAAAAACACTTCGATCAGCGCCGACGGCACACCCGCCACCACCAGCAGCATGGCGTTGCGAAACACGTGGCCGTAAAGCACGCGGCGTTCGGTCAGACCCTTGGCCCGTGCGGTAATCACGTACTGGCGGCTGATCTCGTTGAGGAAGCTGTTTTTGGTGAGGATGGTCAGGGTGGCGAAGCCACCGATGACCAGCGCCGTGACCGGCAACACCAGGTGCCAGAGGTAGTCGCCGACCTTGCCCAACGTGCTGAGGTTGTCGAAGTTATCCGACACCAGCCCCTGCACCGGGAACCAGTTGACGTAGCTGCCGCCGGCGAACACCACGATCAGCAGAATCGCAAACAGAAACGCCGGCATCGCGTAGCCGATGATGATCGCGGTGCTGCTCCAGACATCGAATGCGCTGCCGTTGCTGATCGCTTTGCGGATGCCCAACGGGATCGAAATCAGGTAGGTGATCAGCGTCGCCCACAAGCCGAGCGACAACGACACCGGCAGTTTCTGCAGGATCAGATCGGTGACCTTGGCACCGCGAAAGAAACTGCTGCCCAGATCCAGCTGCGCGTAATTTTTCAGCATCAGCCACAGGCGTTCGTGCATCGGTTTGTCGAAACCGTAGTGGTGTTTGATTTCCTCGATCAGCGCCGGGTCGAGGCCACGGCTGCTGCGCCCGGCACCGCCCGTCGCAGCGACTTCGCCACCACCGCCCATGCTGTGCCCGCCGAAACCTTGCAGACGCGCGATGGCTTGTTCCACCGGGCCGCCCGGCGCGGCCTGCACGATGAGGAAATTGACCACCAGGATGCACAGCAGCGTGGGGATGATCAGCAGCAAACGTCGACTCAGATAACGCAGCATGTCACTGGCCCCCCGCAAGCTGGGCGTGCATCTGTTGCGTGGTCAACGGCTTGGCCGAGACCTCCCACCAGGTGTTGAGGCCTTCGTCGTAAGCCGGTTGCACCGGCGGCATGCCGAAGCGGTTCTGATACACCGTCGGCGTGCCTTTGGAGTAGTAGTTGGGAATCATGTAGTAACCCCATTGCAGCACCCGGTCGAGGGCGCGGGCGTAATGCACCATGGCATCGCGGGTGTCGGCCTTGACCAGCCCGTCGATCAGTTGATCGACCGCCGGGTTGGCCAGCACCATCGAGTTCGAACTGCCGACTTGCGTGGCACTTTGCGAGGCGTACAGGCTGTACAGTTCGCGGCCGGGGGAGACGATCGGATCGCCACTGCGCGGGAAACTGGTGACGATCATGTCGTAGTCGCGGGCGTTGAGCCGATTGACGTATTGCGCCGAATCGATCCGGCGTAAATTCAGGGTGATGCCGATCTGCGCGAGGGTGCGTTTGAATGGCAACAGCATGCGGTCGAAGCCGCCCTGACCGTCGAGGAAGGTGAACGCCAGCGGCTCGCCATCGGCGTTGACCAGTCGGCTGTGTTGCGGCGTCCAGCCCGCCTCGGCGAGCAGTTTCAGCGCCTGCAACTGCTTGTCGCGTATGTAGCCGCTGCCGTCGGTTTTCGGCGCCTGATAGACCTCGGTGAACACCTCGTCCGGGATCTGCCCGCGCAACGGTTCGAGGATCTTCAATTCCTCGGCGTCGGGCAGGGCGGTGGCGGCCATTTCACTCTTGGGCCAGAAGCTGTTCTGACGCACGTAGAAGCCGCGCATCATCTGCTTGTTGGTCCATTCGAAATCCCACAGCAGGCTGATCGCCTGACGCACGCGGCGATCCTGAAAAATCGGGTTTTGCAGGTTGAACACGAAGCCTTGCGCCGCCGTGGGTTTTTCCGGGGCGAGAATCGCCTGTTGCAAACGCCCGTCACGCAATGCCGGGCTGTCGTAGCCGACCACGTAACCGGACGAAGAAAACTCGCGGTTGTAATCGAACGCACCGGCCTGCAGCAGTTGGCGAGCGACGTCGGTGTCGCCGTAGAAATTCACCGTGAGCGTGTCGAAGTTGTACATCCCGCGACTGACCGGCAGGTCCTTGCCCCACCAGTCCGGATCGCGCTGGAAACTGATGCTGCGCCCGGCGTCGACCTTGCTCACGCGATACGGACCGCTGCCCAGCGGCGGTTCGAAGCCGCCGCCGTTGGCGAAGTCGCGCGTCTTCCACCAGTGTTCGGGCACCACGCGCAGCGTCGCCAGGTCCAGCGCCAGGGTGCGGTTGAGGTTGTTCTTGAAGGTGAAGCGCACCTGCCGTGGACCTTCGATCAGCACGTCCTGCACGTCGGCGTACTGCTGGCGATAACTGAGGCTGCCCTTGGTCATCAGCAGGTTGAAGGTGTAGCGCACGTCTTCGGCGGTGATCGGCGTGCCGTCGGCGAAGCGGGCCTTGGGGTTCAGGGTGAAGCGCACCCAGAGCCCCTCGGGATCGCGTTCCATTTGTTGCGCGACCAGTGCGTAAACGGTGTAGGGCTCGTCCAGCGAACGGAACGCCAGCGGCGCATACACCCAGTCGTTGACCTGCACCACGGAAATGCCCTGATCGGCATACGGGGTGATGTAGTTGTACTGGCCGATTTCCATCGACGCCCGGCTGAGCGAACCGCCCTTGGGCGCGTCGGGATCGACGAAATCGAAATGCTGGAAACCCGCCGGATACTTCGGCGCCTCGCCGTACACCGTCAGTGCATAGCTGCCGGCGGCCAGTGCCGGCACGGCAGCGCAGAGTAAAGCTCCGCCGAGCAGCAGGCCTGCCATGTTGCGCATGAATCTCATGAAGTTTTTCCTCTAAGCCCGAAAACTCACTGGCAACGCTGAAAACTGTGGGAGTGCCCTGTGGTGAGGGGATTTATCCCCGACCGGCTGCGAAGCAGTCGCAAACCCATTGCATGCGGTGATTCTGGTCATCCGCAGTTCAGGTTTTGGGGGCGCTTCGCACCCCATCGGGGATGAATCCCCTCACCACAAAAGCTCAGTCACACAAAGGATGTGTCCAGCCCTGGGGTTAGAAGTGGTACGTCATGCGCGCAAACAGCGTGCGGCCCAGCGGGTCGGTGTAGCGCGGGTCATAGCCGCTCTGGAAGTTGTAGGCCTGGTTGGAGAACGGTGGGTTGCGGTCGAACATGTTCTTCATCCCGGCATCGACATCCAGCACCTTGTTGAAGGTGTAGCCGGCCGACAGGTCCCACACCGAATACGACGCCACGCGCGCATGGGTATCGCGGTCGTAGTCGTTGTAACCGGTGGTGAAACGGTTGGTCAGCGACGCCCTTGCGGCGCCGAAGGTCCAGCTGCCGGTGAGGTTGTGTTTCCAGCGCGCGATCACGCCGTCCCCTTCGAAATCGCCGACCTTGTCGGTGAACGGGCCTTTGATGGTGCTCTGGAAGTCATAACTGTCGACGTAGGTGCCTTGCAGCCCCAGGCCGAACTGGCCGTACGGGGTGTTCGGGAAGCGGTAGTCCAGCGACACATCGACACCGTTGGTTTCGACGATGCCGAGGTTGGCGTTGCCGGTGACGATGTAGTTGAGCGTGCCGTCGGCGTTGCGCACGAAGCGATCCGGGTAGCTGCCAGCCTGATCGAACACGGTGGATTCAGGGAACGGCTGGATCTGGTTGGAGATGTGAATCCACCAGAAATCCAGCCCCACCGACAGGTTGCTGACCGGCTGATAGACGAAGCCCAGCGTCACGTTGCGCGCCTTCTCCGGAGCCAGATCTTCATTGCCGCCGATCTGATTGAGGAACTGCTGACCGCAATCGCGCCCGCCGTTGCCACCCGGTTGCACCACGCCGCCGGTACACAGCACCGGATCGTTGTAGTAGCCCTGGGTGTAGGTGATGCTGCGCGGCGAATACAGCTCGTAGAGCGACGGCGCCCGGAATCCTTCGCTGTACGCGCCGCGCACCACCAGCTCTTTGAGCGGCTGATAACGGAACGAGTATTTCGGGTTGGTGGTGCTGCCGAAGTCGCTGTATTTGTCGTGACGCACAGCGGCGGACAGTTCGAGGCTGTCGAGCACCGGCACGTTGATTTCCGCATAGGCGGCTTTCACACTGCGGTCACCCTCGACGCTACCGGCCGGGTCGATGCCGAGGCTCTGGATGTCACCGGCAAACTGCTCGAAATCCTGATGGAATTTCTCTTTGCGGTACTCGCCACCCAGCGCCAGACCGGCCGGCCCGGCACCGAACCAGTCACCGATTTCGCGGCTGACCCGCCCGTCAAAACCGGCCACGCGGCCGACAGCGGTGGTGTAGGCGCCGTGGTACATCGCGGCGTCGATATATTGCTGACCGGCGGCGGATTGCGGGCCGAACGGGTTGAGCAGACCACTGGCCAGACCGTTGATCATCGCCTGATCGCTGACATAGCCGCTGGTGACGCTGGAGACGATTTTGTTCTGGTTGTACGAGGCGCCGACGTTGTAATCCCAGCCGCCGACCAGACCGTCGAAGCTCAGCAGAAAGCGCTGGCTGGTGTTCTGGTCTTTCGATTCCCGTGGGCCGGCGGCGGTTTCGCGCCAGTTCACATCGACCGGTTGCGTCGGGTCGAGGGCGAAGCCCGTCGGGCCAGGCGTGATGCCGTTGCCGGGGTAGTACGGCGACGAGGAATCCAGGCTCAGGCCGGTGAGCGGGGCCGGGCCGACCGCCGTGGCGTTGTTGTTGCGTGACCAGAAGTATTCGAGGTTGACGTTGTGATCGTCGCCGAGTTTGCCGGTGGTCTTGCCGAAGAACGAGGTCTTTTCGGTTTGCGGAATCAGGTCGATGTATTCGCGGGTGCTGAAGCGGCACAGGCCATCGCGCGCGACCAGGTTCGGCCCGTTGCAATTGCTGTTGGCCAACGGGTTGGTGGCGTTGCCGTTCTGGCTGTAGTTGCCGGGGAACGCGGTGCCGGAGGTCTGATCGAGGCCACGACCAGGATCGTAGTCGCGGGCGAAGGAGCGGTCGTTGGCGTCGAGGTTCTGCTGCTTGTTGTAGTTGAACACGCCGAGCACGTTGAAGCGGTCTTCCTCCAGATCGCCATAGCCCCAACTGGCGCTCATGTCTTTGGTGGCACCGCCGCCGCTGTGGGTCGGGGTTTCGCCACCGAGGGTGAGCTGGCCGTCGGTCAGGGATTTTTTGGTGATGAAGTTGATTACGCCGCCGATGGCGTCGGTGCCGTACAGGGCTGATGCGCCGTCGCGCAGAACTTCCACGCGCTCGATGGCGGCAAACGGGATCATGTTCAGATCCACCGCGCCACCGGCCGAGTTGGTGCCGGACAAGGCATTGTTGGCCAGGCGTCGACCGTTGAGCAGCACCAGGGTCTTGTTTGCGCCGATGCCGCGCATGTCGGCAAACGAAGCGCCACCGGTGGCGGCGCCGACCGAGCCTGCGCTGTTGTTGATCGACTGGCTGCCGGTGATCCGCTGCACCAGTTCGGCGGTGGTGGTCACGCCCTGTTTGCGCAGCTCATCGGCTTTCAGAATGGTGATCGGCACGGCCGTTTCCGCATCGACCCGGCGAATCGCCGAGCCGGTCACTTCCACCCGTTGCAGTTGCGTGGTCGGTGCCACCACTGCGGCTGCAGCGGGGACGGCGGCGTTGTCGTCCTCGGCGGCTTGCACGGTCCCGGCGCCCATCCCCATGGCCACCAGGTACAACGGAACAAAACGGTGACGAGAAATCGTTGCCACCAAAGGTTTGAGCGTGAAGCGTGGAGTGTTCATCAGCATGGTTGTTTCCGACTTGATCAGACGTTATCGAATTGGCCTTGTGAGCCCCTCATTGCTCCGCTTTCGGTGATACCGCATGCGGAAAGCCACTTTCTTCAAGCAAGCCGATCCCCTCCGAAGACGTCTGGCGTTTTTCGGTCGGCTGATTGCGACGGGAAGCGGTTCGCGGTGTCGGGNCGCGCGCCCGACACCGCACTCAGTGGGTGGTCATCACCGAAATCTTGCTGATGCCCGAGCGTTCGATGGACGCCATGGCCTTGGCCACCTGGCCGTAATTGACGTTGGCGTCGGCCTGCAGCTGCACGCGCACCTCGGCGTCCTTGGCCTTGACCTCCTTGAGGCTGGCCTCCAGAGATTCCGGTGCCAGTTCGGTTTTCGCCAGGTAGAACTTGCCGTCCTGATCGACGCTGACCACCACCGGGTCTTTCTTCTCGGCGGGGGCGACGGCGTCGGTTTTCGGCAGGTTGACCTTGATCGCGTTGGTCATCAGCGGTGCGGTGACGATAAACACCACCAGCAGCACGAGCATCACGTCCACCAGCGGCGTGACGTTCATTTCGCTGAGCACTTCATCGCTGTCTTGAGTGGAAAAGGACATCAGCTGGCCTCCCGCACGGCGGCAGTGGTTTTGCTGGCGATGGCCTGGCGGCTGATGGAAAACGCGCTGCGCGAGGCGAGGGCGTCGAAGTCGTGGGCGAAGTCATCCATGTCTGCCGAGGCCAGTTTCAGGCGGCGCAGAAAGAAGTTGTAAATCAGCACCGCCGGGACCGCGACGGCGATCCCGACGCCAGTGGCGATCAGCGCGTGACCGATCGGGCCGGCGACCGCTTCAAGGCTCGCCGAACCGGTTTCGCCGATGCTTTGCAGGGCTTCCATGATCCCCCACACGGTGCCGAACAGACCAATGAACGGCGCGGTGCTGCCGATACTGGCGAGGATCGCCTGGCCGTTTTCCAGCGAGCGGCGTTCTTTCTGGATCTGCTGGCGCAGGTTGCGTTCCAGGCGATCCGAACGGTTGATGGTGTGCGCCAGTTGTTGCGTGGTACGCGGCGATTCTTCCACCAGCAAGGCTTCGAAACCGCTGCTGGCGATGCGCGCCAGCGAGCCCGGATACTGGCTGGCGTGTTCGGCAGCGGTGAGCAGATCCGGTGCCCCCCAGAAGGCTTTGCTGAACTGTTTGTTCTGGGCTTTCTGGCGCAGGTATTGCGCCGACTTGACCAGCAGGATCGCCCAGCTGACCACGGAAAACAGCACCAGGCCCCAGAGCACACCGGGGACAATCATCGAAGACAGTGAATTGTTCATCGCTACACCTCGCTTGCATTAAGTCGGTTGTGAGTTCGTCGGGTTGTGCCGTTATTGCGGCAATTTGAAATCGATGGTTTGGGTGGCGAAGCCGTCAATCGGCGTGTCACCGCGTTTGGCCGGAATGAACTTCCAGTTCTTTACCGCCGCGACGGCGGCGTCATCCAGTTGCGGCTTGCCGCTGGACTTGGTCACTGTCACCGAGCCGGCGCGACCGTTGGCCAGCACCTGAATGCGCAGCACCACACTGCCTTCCCAATTGCGCCGCAGCGCCAGCGACGGGTATTCCGGCGGCGGGTTGCCAAGGCTGGCAAGGCCGGAAATCGCTGCCGATTCCTTGACCGGGCCAGGCGCGGCGGCCGGGGCCGGTGGCGCGCTCGGTGTCACCGGCGCAGCGGGAGCGGCCGGTTGTGCCGGGGTGGGCGGAGCTTTCGGCGGCTCGACTTTCTTCACCGGTTTGGGCTTCTCGACCGGTTTCGGTTTTTCGATCGGCTTGGGTTTTTCCACCGGTTTTGGCGGTGGCTTGACCGCATCTTCGTCTTCCACCGGTTGTTCCGGTTCCGGAGGTGGAGGGGGCGGCGGTGGCGGTGGCGGTTCCGGTGTGGGCGGTGCCGGCGGCGTCGGGCTGGTCAACTCGACGGTCATTTCCGGAATCTGCGGCGGAGTCGGCAGTGGCTCGGGCCGGGTCTGCTGGAAAAACCACCAGGCGCCGCCGTGTATCAGCGCCGATACCGCCACCAGCAACAGCATTTGCTGTTTGTTCAACCCGCCGGGTTGCGAGGTATTGGCCGTGAAGGCTGGCCTGTCCGGTGACAGCGGGATTGGCGCTTCCCGTAACGACCCCGGCAGGGTTCTGTGCTTTACCGCATCGTTCATTAAAGCTCCCTCGGGTTGATGAAGGGCAATAAGGTGCCGTCCGAACATTTCGGTGATGTTCGAGTGGGTGGGTGTAACTTTCTTTTGGGTGTAAGCAAGCCGATAGTTGAACTATCTATTGAATAGGCTTGTGCAGGCTTACTGGTTTAACGCCAATGACTTCGTTTGTTCATTCGCCATTCCCTGGTGTTGTTCTGTATCGGTATGGATTGTTTCAATGGTCGTGATTCATTTTGCAACCGCTGTGCCAAATATTGCTGAAATGTAGCGCGGTTATTTCATGGCTGTTACTCATGTCGCATTTATATAAGTTTTACAGAATGTCCCGGTTTTCTTTAGTGCATGACTGTCCGCGGCCCCGAACGCCGGGGCTTTTTTGCAGGCGAGTCAGACCGGGCGCTGTATCGGCCGGATTAGCCAGATAGAGCCGCTGAGCTCGGGTCCGCCCAGGCGCTTGATGGTGCGCGACGGACTGATTTGGTGCGGGTCAATGTTTTAGCGGGTCACGGCGCATGTTCCTTGTTTTTGTTTAAATGAAATCAGTATTTCGGATCTGCGTTAGTTGCGTGCGCAGGAACGCTTTTGGTGCAATTAAAAAATCAGTTGAAATTATTGTTCGACAATTCGGCAATCGTTGATTGACGCAGTGCTTGCGCAATAACTTCATGGGTCTTATTTAAAAAATAAATAACACGCTGCTGTCGGCACATTATTCAGCGCCAACACAGTGGTCGTTTGTCAGGTTCAGGTAATGACGTAAATTCGCGGATGGCCGGTACTGTTCAGGTGAACTCGACATTGCGCGGATGGATATAAACAGGCCGTGAAACGGCAGAACGATTGAAGATTCACGCAGTGACCTCCTTGTTGCCAGTTCGGATACGCGAACTTTTGGTCCGGTATCGCACCTTACAAGAACGCGGATAGCGTTCGATGATTGCTCTTGGTGCGGGATGGGCACCGCCAGCGCGGTTTTGCGGGGTTTGAATTCGCAAGTCGCGAATGCATGGGAAAAACGTGCCAAAGCCGATACACCCGCTATAAATAGGGCTACACAGATCCGTCGAGATCGAGGAGGGGGCATGTATCAACTGTACGGACATCGCAATTCGGGTGCTGCAGCCATCGAAGCAGCGCTGGAGTTATGCCAGATCGCCTATCGCTTCATCGATATCGAAGCTTCGAGCGAGGCGGCCGAAGCCCTGGCGCGCCTCAATCCACTGAAACAGGTGCCGACCCTGCAGTTGCCCGATGGCAGTGCGATCACCGAGAGTGTGGCGATTCTGATTCACCTGGGCTTGCGCTTTCCCGGATTCGGCCTGTTGCCGGCCGAGGCCACTGATCGCGATCAGGCGATTCGCGGCATGGTCTACATCGCAAGCAATTGCTACGCGGCCATCGGCGTCATCGATTACCCCGAACGCTGGCTGGTGATGCCGGACGAAGCCTCACGACAGAATCTGATGGCCGGTGCCCGCGAGCGCTTGCACTGGAGTTGGGAAGTGTTTGCCGACCAGTTTTCCGCCGAGTTGTACCTGGACGACGAGACGCCCGGCGCACTGGACGTGCTGGCAGCGGTGGTGACGCGCTGGTCGGGGAGTCGCGAGCACCTGCGTCAGACCCGCCCCGGGTTCTACGCGTGGTTGCAGCGCATTGACCGGCACCCGGTGCTGGCGCCGGTGTTTGCCCGGCATTGGCCGGTTTGACCACCACAAGATCCTGTAGTGAGGGGATTTATCCCCGATGTGGCACGAAGCACCCCCAAAAAAGCCGGGACCGCTACGCAGTTCATCGGGGATAAATCCCCTCACCACAGGGCTCACTCCTAAAGGAGGGAGGGACTTATTCCCCGCGAATGTACTGCTCCAGCTGCTTGATCAGCTCGGCCTGTTCGGCAATCGCCTCTTTCACCAGGTCGCCGATCGACAGCAAGCCGATCAGTTTGCCGTTCTCCACCACCGGCAAGTGGCGCAGGCGTCTGTCGGACATGATGCCCAGGCAGGTGTCGACGGTCTGGTGGGTGTCCACGGTGATGACATCCTTGACCATGATGTCGCGCACCGGTGTACCGACCGAGGAGCGCCCGTGCAGTACCAGTTTGCGCGCGTAATCACGCTCACTGATGATGCCGACCACTTTTTCGTCTTCCACCACCAACAGGGCCCCGACGTTTTTTTCGGCCATCTTCATCAGCGCTTCGAGCACCATGTGATCGGGTTTGATCTGATGCACTTCCTGATTTTTCTGATCTTTGAGCTTGAGCAGTTGGGCGACGGTCTTCATGGTGGTTACTCAGGTGTTGTCGTTGTTCTCCAAGCATCGTAGACGCTGGCGTGCAGGGCAAGGTGGCAAAGCGGCAGATAGCACGCAAAAAACGTCATTTGCCGAAAATACCTACCCCTGAGCCTGCGCGAAGGGAAACCTTGTGGTGAGGGGATTTATCCCCGATGGGCTGCGAAGTAGCCCCAAACTCATGAAGCCGGATTTTTCTGACATATATCACTGGATGGCTTTGGGCCTGCTACGCAGGCCATCGGGGATAAATCCCCTCGCCACAGGGAATGGGGTTATCCCGTGAATGGCAGCGTAGAATGCCCCTCTGATTCAATTCCTGAGGTTGCAGTGGTGGATTTACAGCAGGGCTTCGTCCTGACCCGGCATTGGCGCGACACCCCGGCCGGCACCGAAGTCGAGTTCTGGCTGGCGACCGACGCCGGGCCGCGCCGTGTGCGTCTGGCGCCGCAGACGTCAGTGGCGTTTATCCCCGCTGCACAACGCGAAGCGGCCGAACGTCTGCTGCACGATGAAAAGAATGTCGAACTGCGCCCGCTGGCCCTGCAGGATTTCGAACATCGCCCGGTGCTGGGCCTGTATTGCCAGCAACACGGTCAATTGATGCGCCTGGAAACCGCGCTCAACCGCGCCGGGGTCGACGTCTTTGAAGCCGACGTGCGTCCGCCGGAACGCTACCTGATGGAGCGCTTCATCACCGCGCCGGTGCTGTTCAGTGGCAGTGCCGATGACGACGGCGTCTTGCTCAATGCCCAACTGAAACCCGAACCCAACTACCGACCGCAACTGCGGCTGGTCTCGCTGGATATCGAAACCACCGAAACCGGCGAGCTGTATTCCATTGCCCTGGAAGGCTGCGGCCAGCGTCAGGTGTACATGCTCGGCGCACCGAACGGTGATGCGAGCATGGTCGACTTCGACCTTGAATACTGCGACTCACGCACCGTCCTTCTCAAAAAGCTCAACGACTGGTTCGCCCGGCATGACCCCGACGCGATCATCGGCTGGAATGTCGTGCAGTTCGACCTGCGCATCCTCCACGAACACGCGCGGCGCCTCGGCGTGCCGCTGAAAATCGGCCGTGGCGGTGAAGAGATGCAGTGGCGCGAACACGGCAGCCGCACGCACTACTTTGCCTCGGCAGCAGGGCGGCTGATCATCGATGGCATCGAATCGCTGCGTTCGGCGACCTGGAGTTTCCCTTCGTTCAGCCTGGAAAACGTCGCCCAGACCCTGCTTGGCGAGGGCAAGGCGATCGACAACCCGTACCAGCGCATGGACGAAATCAACCGCATGTTCGCCGAGGACAAACCGGCGCTGGCCAAGTACAACCTCAAGGACTGCGAACTGGTCACGCGGATCTTCGCCAAGACCGAACTGCTGACGTTTTTGCTCGAACGCGCCAGCGTCACTGGTCTGCCGGCGGACCGCAGCGGCGGCTCGGTGGCGGCGTTCACCCACTTGTATATGCCGCTGATGCATCGCCAGGGTTTCGTAGCGCCCAACCTGGGCACCAATCCACCGCAGGCCAGCCCGGGCGGCTTCGTCATGGATTCACAGCCAGGGCTGTACGAGTCGGTACTGGTGCTCGATTACAAGAGCCTGTACCCGTCGATCATCCGCACCTTTCTGATCGACCCGGTGGGGCTGATCGAAGGTTTGCAGCACCCGGACGATGCCGATTCGGTTCCGGGTTTTCGCGGCGCGCGTTTCTCGCGCACCCGGCATTGCTTGCCGTCGATTGTCGCGAGGGTCGCCGAAGGTCGCGAGACCGCCAAACGCGAGCACAACGCGCCACTGTCGCAGGCGCTGAAGATCATCATGAACGCGTTCTACGGCGTGCTCGGTTCCAGCGGCTGCCGGTTTTTCGATACGCGTCTGGCGTCGTCGATTACCTTGCGCGGCCACGAGATCATGCTGCGCACCCGTCAACTGATCGAAGCGCAGGGCCATGCGGTGATCTATGGCGACACCGATTCGACCTTCGTCTGGCTGCGCCGGCCTCACGGTCAGGAGGAGGCGGCGCAGATCGGCCAAGCGCTGGTCAAGCACGTCAACGACTGGTGGCGCGAGCACGTGCGGGAAGAATACGGCCTGCAAAGCGCCCTCGAATTGCAGTACGAAACCCACTACAAACGCTTTCTGATGCCGACCATTCGCGGCGCCGAGGAGGGCAGCAAGAAACGCTACGCCGGACTGGTGACCCGCGCTGATGGCAGCGAAGAAATGGTCTACAAGGGCCTGGAAACCGTGCGCACCGACTGGTCACTGCTGGCCCGGCAGTTCCAGCAGGAACTCTACGAACGGATCTTCCAGCGCAAGCCGTATCAGGATTACGTGCGTGATTACGTGCGCAAAACCCTGGCCGGCGAGTTCGATGAACGACTGGTCTACCGCAAGCGCCTGCGCCGCACTCTTGATGACTACGAACGTAACGTGCCGCCGCATGTGCGGGCGGCACGACTGGCCGATGATTACAACGCGCAGCACGGGCGCCCACGGCAGTACCAGAATGGCGGCTGGATCAGTTACGTCATCACCCTGGCCGGGCCGGAACCGCTGGAAGTGCGCCGCGCCGCGATCGACTACGACCACTACATCACCCGCCAGCTACAACCGGTGGCGGATGCGATTCTGCCGTTTGTCGACGACGATTTTTCAACCCTGATCGGGGGCCAACTAGGCCTGTTTTGAGTCCAGCAGTTGCAGGGTCCATTCGTCGAGGATGCCGTGGAAGTAGCGCTCCAGTGCCTGAGCGAACGGGCAGTCGTCGGCGCTGAACTGCGCAAACAGGGTCATCGAGGAGTGGAATTTCAGGTCGTCGGGGTGGCCGAAAATCTCGGCTATCGAGCGCTGACGGATGTTCAGCACCAGTTGCGTGCAGGTGCGCAGCCGTGCACCGAGCAAATCGTGGGCCAGATAGGCCCGCGCCTCTTCGGCAGACTGAATGGCGAAGCGTCGAGACATTTCACTGCCACCCAGCCCGGCGAACTGCGGGAACACAAACCACATCCAGTGGCTGCGCTTGCGCCCCTCGCTGAGCTCACGCTGGACCCGTTCGAACACCGGATCCTGCGCCTGGACGAAACGCTGCAGGTTGAACGGGTCGTACTGATCAGTGCTTCTCATGACGAAGACCTCGCCAGCAGCCAGCGACTCAGACCATCGCCAGCCGCTGCTTGCGTTGTGGCGCTTTGAATACCTGGTCCAGCGCCGCCAGATCCCCGGCATCCAGTTGCAACTGCGCCGCTTGTGCATTGAGTTGCACGTGTTCCGGTCGCACAGCCTTGGGAATCGCAATCACACCATCCTGGCGCAGAATCCACGCCAGTGAAACCTGTGCCGGGGTCACCTTGTGACGAGTGGCAATCTGCTTGAGTACCGGTTCGGCCAGCATCGCACCGCCCTGACCGATCGGGCAGTACGCCATCAATGGCATGCGTTGCTGTTGGCACCATGGCAGCAGATCGAATTCGACGCCGCGCTCTTCCAGGTTGTACAGCACCTGATTGGTCGCGCAGGCCGGGTTGGCCAGTTCTTCGAGGTCATCGACGTCGAAATTCGACACGCCCCAACGGCCGATCTTGCCGTCCGAACGCAGGCGTTCGAAGGCTTCGACGGTTTCTTCCAGCGGATACTGGCCGCGCCAATGCAGCAGATAGAGGTCGATGTAATCGGTGTCGAGCCGGCGCAGACTGCGCTCGCAGGCTTGCGGAATGCCTTTGCGGCTGGCGTTGTGCGGGTAGACCTTGCTCACCAGAAACACTTGGTCGCGCAGGCCCGCGATGGCTTCGCCGACGACAGATTCGGCACCGCCTTCGGCGTACATTTCTGCGGTGTCGATAAGGGTCATGCCCAGTTCGATGCCTTGGCGCAGCGCGGACACTTCACGCGAGTGCGCCGAGCGGTCTTCGCCCATGCGCCAGGTGCCTTGGCCGATCACTGGAACCTGCACGCCTGCCAGTTCAAGGGTACGCATTCAAACCTCCTGTGCTGATGGTCATACCTTAGTGGGCAGCAGGATAGCGCAGGGGTTCCAATGGAGGGCGATGAACCTGTGGCGAGGGGATTTATCCCCGATGGGCGCGTAGCGCCCCCAAGAAGCAGGGTTGCTGCGCAACCCATCGGGGATAAATCCCCTCACCACAAGGCCGGTGCTATTTAGCGGAGAACTTCAACACCACACTGTGGTTGTAAGTCTGCCCCGGATCGAGACGCGTACTTGGGAAGTCCGGCTGATTCGGCGCATCCGGATAGTGCTGCGTTTCCAGGGTAAACGCGCCCCAGTGCGGATAGACCTTGCCGCCCTTGCCTTTGACCGTGCCGTCGAGGAAGTTGCTGGTGTAGAACTGCACGCCCGGCTCGCTGGTGAACAGCTGCAGATGCCGTCCGGATTGCGGATCACTGACCTCGGCGGCAACTTTGCTCACATCACCTTTTGTGTCCAGCACCCAGTTGAAATCAAAGCCGCCCTGTTTCGGTTCGGCGAATTTCAGCTGCGGGTGATCAGCCTTGATGTGGGTGCCGATGGCAGTGGGCTGGGTGAAATCCATCGGCGTGCCGGCCACGGGCGCCAGTTCGCCGGTCGGGATCAGCTTGCCGGTGACCGGGGTGTAATGGCTGGCGTGCAAGGTGGCCACCTGCTTGAGGATGTCGCCATTGCCGGCACCGGCGAGGTTGAAGTAGCTGTGGTTGGTCAGGTTGAGCACCGTCGGTTTATCGGTGCTGGCCTTGTAGTCGATGCGCAACTCGTTGTTGTCGGTCAGGCGATAGGTCACTTCGGTGGTGAGATTGCCGGGGAAGCCCATTTCACCGTCCGCCGACAGATAGGTGAGGGTCACGCCGACTGAATCCTTATCCTTGGTTTCCTGCGCTTTCCAGACTTTCTTGTCGAAACCCTGAGTACCGCCATGCAAGGCGTTGGACTTGTCGTTCTGCGGCACTTGATAGCGCTTGCCGTCGAGTTCGAATGCACCCTCGGCCAAGCGATTGCCGAAACGGCCGATGGTCGCGCCGAAATACGCCGTGCCTTTCTGGTAACCCTGAACATCGTCGAAACCGAGCACCACGTCAGCGGCTTTGCCGTGCTTGTCCGGCACCAGCAGCGATTGCAAGGTGGCGCCGTAGGTGATGACGGTCGCCTGCATGCCGTGGCTGTTGCGCAGGATGTATTGCTCGACGGGCGTGCCGTCATTGGTTTTGCCAAAGGCTTTGTGTTCGGCGCTGAGGCCGGCCGCGTTGGCGGAGAGGGTGGCGATCATCAGGGACAGTCCGAGGCCGGAGAGCAGGTGTCGGGATTGAAGCATGGTTGACCTTCCTTTTTGTTGTTGTTTTCAAAACACCACAATTCCCCTGTAGGAGCTGCCGAAGGCTGCGATCTTTTNACTTTTGTTTTTCAGGATCAAGATCAAAAGATCGCAGCCTTCGGCAGCTCCTACACGGCACTAGTCAATCTATTTTCGCGTGTGGAAAAGATTTATAGCTGATTGAACGTGTATTTCAACAATAAAGACTGACTAATTAGCTTGGCGCTCATTCGCCGCCAATCAACCGGGCAGATCCGCCACTGCACTTTTTTGCAATTGCCGGCTCTATCCATGGCCAGGATGCGGCGACGCCCGCCGCGCAGGAATGTGCCCGTTCGAGAATCCATGCCGAGAGCTTTTCACCCGATCATCCGATTTGTTCGCCGCCCATGTCTGCTGCTGGCCTGTCTGTCATCGCTGTTTGTCAGCGGTTGCACGCACCAGACCGGCAACGGTTTCATCGCTCAGATGCGTGACGGTCAACCGCAGGAATTCCTGCAGACCAGCGTCGATCGCATGGCCACGTTGGCGATGCGCGACAACCTCAACAGCCTTTATCGGTTGATGGGCAAGCTGTATTTGCGCAACCCGGAAGAACTGCGCAAGTCGGGCTTCCTCGACATCAACACGGCGGTGAAACAGGTGCGCCTGGCGGTCGAGCAGCAGCAACCGTTACCGGTGTTGGGCGGGCGCAAAGATCTGGCGGCGCTCAGCTATGCGATGAGTCCGGAGTTTCTCGGGGATCGGGTCGGCGCCTTCATCTATGCCATCGGCAGCATGCTGGTCACCGCCCACGGCAATCGCATCGAGTTCTACATGACCGATGCAATCAACCCGACCTTCGTCTACAACGCCGCGCGCAATATCGAGAAAGCCACGTGGATTCTGGCCCAGCGGCAGAACAAGGAAGGCCAGCCGCTGCTGTTCTCCAATGAAATCTCGGAGGAGGGCAGCAACCTGAGCTTCGCCACCGAATTCGGCAAGATCGTCGCGCGGCTCGACTTGCTGACGCAGATGCTCGACGAGCGTTACCGGCGTATTGGCCTGAATTACGCGCAGAGCCTGCTGTTTCTGAATTTCCTCCCGGTGCAGTAATCCCTGTAGGAGCTGCCGCAGGCTGCGATCTTTTGATTTTGTTTTCTAAGATCAAGATCAAAAGATCGCAGCCTGCGGCAGCTCCTACAGGGAAGTGTTGTCAGTCATGATGGATAGGTTGTATACAATCCTCCGTCACATTTGACTCAAAGGGAGCTGCACCTGTCATGACCGACTCCGCAAGCACCGACTTCAACCGCATCGACCGCGTCGCCCGTACAGAAAAACTGCCGTACGCCGCGTTGCTGGCGTTCGCCATGACCGGCTTCATCGCCATCCTCACCGAGACCCTGCCGGCCGGGCTGCTGCCGCAGATCGGCGCCGGGCTCGGCGTCAGTGAAGTGCTCGCCGGGCAACTGGTGACGCTGTATGCGCTGGGTTCGATTGTCGCGGCGATTCCGTTGACCGTGGCCACCCGGGGCTGGCCACGGCGCCGGGTGCTGCTGATGACGGTCGGTGGTTTCCTGCTGTTCAACACCATCACCACGTTCTCCAGCCATTACGGCCTGACCCTCGCGTCGCGGTTTCTCGCCGGGATGGCCGCAGGACTGTCGTGGGGCATCATGGCCGGTTACGCCCGCGGGATCGTGCCGGTGCATCAGCAAGGACGGGCGTTGGCAATCGCCATGCTGGGCACCCCGGTGGCGCTGTCGCTGGGCACCCCGGCGGGGACGTGGCTGGGCAATCTGATCGGTTGGCGTGCGTCGTTCGGAATAATGTCGGCGCTCGCATTGGTACTGGCGGCGTGGATTGTGCTGGCGGTGCCTGATCGTCCGGGCCAGTCCAGCGCCGAACGCCTGCCGTTGCTGCAGTCATTGCGCCTGCCGGGCGTGCGGCCGGTGCTGTTCGTGGTGCTGACCTGGATGCTCGGGCACAACATTCTTTACACCTACATTGCGCCTTTCCTGATGCAGGCCGGGCTGGCCGAGCGTGTCGATCTGGTGCTGCTGGTGTTTGGTCTGTGTTCGCTGGTCGGAATCTGGATCATCGGCGTGCTGGTGGATCGCTGGCTGCGCTGGCTGACCCTGATCAGCCTCGCGGTGTTTGCCGTGACTGCACTGGTGCTGGCGTTGATGTCTCCGTCGCCGTGGCTGATCTACACCTGTATGGCGGTGTGGGGTCTGTCATTCGGCGGCTCGGCGACGTTGCTGCTGACGGCTGCGGCGGATTCGGCCGGCGAGCATGTGGACGTGGTGCAGGCAATGCTCACCACGTCCTGGAACGTGGCAATTGCCGGCGGCGGCCTGTTTGGCGGGTTGCTGCTGGATCGGGCGGGAGCGATGTCGTTTCCGTGGGCGCTGTTGATCCTGTCGCTGATTGCGCTGGCGACGGTGTGGATCAACCGGCATCACAGTTTCAAACCGGGCCGGCGCCAGCACTGAACCACACCTCCACTGTAGGAGCTGCCGGAGGCTGCGATCTTTTAATTTTGTCTTTTAATC
>NZ_JBQEPG010000032.1:0-50935 GCF_052045635.1 Pseudomonas sp. 22189 | reverse complement strand
GCGATGGTGCGTCGATTGGATGATCTTCAGGAAATGGAGCAGATGGAGCTCAATCGTCTGGATGTGTCCGACGAAAAGGTCAAAGACTCGATCAACTCCGTTCTGCGCCACATCGAAAAAGAGATCGCTGAAACGCACAAAGCGATCAAGAAACACATCGATGATGATCCGGACATGCGCCAGATGCGCGACTTGATCGTGACCATCGACGGTATCGGGCAGAAAACCCTTGAGCGGCTGCTGGCCGAGCTGGGCGACCTGCGCAAATACGACGACCCTCGCAAACTGGTCGCTGCTGCAGGGTTGAACCCTAAGCTGCAGGAGTCAGGAAAACTCAAAGGCAGAACAATTATTTCGAGGGTCGGCTCGGCTCGCGTTCGGGCGGGTCTGTACATGCCAGGCCTGGTAGCGCTGAGGCACAACGAGGCGATCATCGCCATGAAGGAACGCTTGAAGGCCAATGGCAAAGCCCCCAAACAGATCATCTGTGCAGCCATGCGCAAGTTGTTGCACTTCGTCTACGGAGTGCTCAAATCGGGCCAACCATTTGACCCGAAATTGGCACTTGCCCGGTGAGGGGCAAGACGGTATCTACAGGGTTTGTGGCGGGTCAGGCGCGGTCGCGGGGAATCAGGCTCTGCAACTGCTGTGCAAGAAAGTCCGCATCAAACACGAAGGTGTCCGGATCCTTCAGGCCATTGGTTTTGCGCCACTGCCACTCGCCGCTCGGTAATCCCACCAGCGAAATGCTGCCATAGCGCGCCGCGGTCAGGCCCATCACCGCCAGAGAAATCTGCCCGGCGCTGCCCATCACGTCCGGCACGAATTCCACCATTTTGCCGGCGATCACGATGCTCAGTTTTTCGGTGTTGAAGGTCGAGGTTTCCACCGGGGTGCTCGGCCCGAATGCGACGTAAGCTTCGCGGCTCACCTCCAGCAGGTTCGGTGCCTGCACCGGTTCCAGCCATTGCTGGATCTGGCCGAACAGTTCGGTGATGCGCCTGGCCCACGCCTGCGACTGGGTTTCGAACAGTTGCTTCTTGTGCGCTTCACTCTCGGCATAGTGACGAAGCATTTCGCCCAGTTGTTGTACGTCGTTCATCGGTACGTTCCTCGGGGAGAGCCTGCGAGAGTCGATAGTGACAGATCGAGGCGCCGGCGTACGTTTAACCTCGAACGTCGACACCGTGACACTTGGCAAATGGATCAACGGTACAGTTGCTTTGTACTGGCATCCGTCGTGCAACCGATGGACACTCGGCCGGAGCCCGACTTTTCCAATACGGGCCATTGAACGAGGAATTTCAATGCGTACCATCGGCTTGATCGGCGGCATGAGCTGGGAATCCAGCGCTGAATATTATCGACTCATCAATCAACAGGTCCGCGACCGCCTCGGTCCGCTGCGCTCGGCGCAAATCCTGATGTACAGCGTCGACTTCGGCCCGGTCGAACAGGCCCAGCACGCTGGGCGCTGGGACGATGCGGCGGCGATTCTGGTGGATGCCGCACGCAGGCTCGAGGCCGGCGGCGCCGAATGCGTGGTGCTATGTACCAACACCATGCACAAGGTCGCGGAGCAGATTCAGGCAGCGATCAGCATTCCGTTCCTGCACATTGCCGAACCGGCGGCGCAGGCCGCGCTGAATATTGATGCGCACACGGTGGGCCTGCTCGGCACGGCGTTCACCATGGAGCAGGACTTTCTCAAGCAGCGCCTGATTGCGCAGGGTTTGACGGTACTGGTGCCGGACGACGCCGAGCGCAAAGAAGTGCACCGGATCATCTACGACGAATTGTGCGTCGGAGTGATCAGTGACGAATCACGCAAAATCTATCAACGGGTGATCGAAACGCTGACCGCGCGCGGCGCCCAGGCGATCATCCTCGGCTGCACGGAAATCGGTCTGCTGGTCAAACCCGAACACAGCGCCCTGCCGCTGCTCGACACCACCGAACTGCATGCGCAGGCGGCGGTGGCGTTTGCATTGAGCGACTGACTCCCACAGAATTTTTTTGGCTTATCGACGGCGCAGGCGGGCCATGCTCAGGGTGTCGACCCATCGCCCGTCGCGCACCGCGTAGTCACGGAACAGGCCTTCGTTCTCGAAGCCGAACTTGCGGTACAGACCGATGGCCGCCTGGTTGTCGGCGTACACCGAGAGTTCGACCCGGTGCAGGTTCATCCAGTTGTCGGCGACGTCCAGCGCCGCCGCCAGCAGTTTTGACCCGACCCCTTTGCCTTGCCACGCCACGGCGACCGCCATGCCGACACTGCCGGCGTGGGCGCGGCGGATTCGTGAATAGTTTTCCAGGCCAAGATGACCGACCACCGCGCCCTGATGCAGCGCCACCAGTTTGACCATCCGCTCATTCTCCGCCAGCAGCCGCTGACGCCAAATCTCGGTAGATTGAAACGGCATCTGCAACACCTGCCGGGTCACTGCCGGATCGTTGTACAGCGCGGTGACGGCCTCGATGTGCGATTCATTGAAGCGTTCAAGGGTGATGGCGGGGTTGTGCTCGGGCATGGCGGATCCTTCCTGGACCGATGGGTGGCCAATCACTCTAAACTGCTTGTTCAAACACATACAAACCGTAGGAGCTGCCGCAGGCTGCGATCTTTTGATNAGATCAAAAGATCGCAGCCTGCGGCAGCTCCTACAGGGAATGGTGTGTCGGGGGATTGGGTCAGGTCTGAAACCATTCCTGGCGTTCTTTGAAGGTGTGGTGGATGAGTTCGACCAGCGTGCGGACTTCTTCTATCGCCTGGGATTCAACGTTGACCGCCAGCCATGCCTGCAACTGCATCGGCTCATCAAACAGCCCCGGCAGCGCGATCAACCCGCGATCGAAGCGGCTCATGTACGCCGGCAGCAGACCGATGCACGCGCTGCAGCGGATCATTTCCAGCATCAGCTCGTAAGACTGCATCTGCACCACACCGGCCAGACGCTGTTCAACCAGCTCATTCCACGGCCGAAAGCTGTCGATCTGCCGGTCGTGCTGCCATTGCACCAGCATGAAATCGCCGAGGTCGTCGGCACTGGCCGGGCGCGCGGTGACGCGGGAATAGCGTTTGGCGATGTGCGGCAGGTAGTCAAGCCGCGCCAGCGCCTGCGGCTGGCTGGTGGCGAAGGTCGGGCCGGGGCTGGGGGTTTCGCCGTGGGCCAGCCATAGCACCACGTCGGCACTGACCGCGCGCAGCGCCAGTTCGCTGTCCAGCGCAATGATCTCCAGACGCACGCTGGCATTGCGCCGCAGCAGTGCGATCAGGTCACGACCAAGGATGTCATGCAGAATCGACTCGGCGACGGCCAAACGCACCAGCGGCTGCTCTACCACCGGCAGTTTGCGTTCGTGGGCCAGCGCAACCAGTTGCGCCTGCAACTGCTGACCTTCACGGGTGAGGCTCAAGGCGCTGCCTTGAAAGCTGAACAGCGCGTGCTGCAGCGTTTGCTCCAGCTGCGCCAATTGTTTGCGCAGCAAGGTCGAGCGCACGTTGAGGCTGCGCGCCGCCTGCATGAAGCAACCGCAGCGAGCACTGACCAGAAAATATTGCGCGACCTCGGCATCAATGGTCGCGGCTTGCGCCAGCCATGGTTCGCGCTCGCCCTGTGCCCAGCGATAGTCGGGGCTACCCTGTCGTCCTGCGGGTTCGGTGAATGACATCGATGACTCCCTGTCGATCTTTGTTGTTGATGCTTCCGGCGCGGTATGGAACGTCTGAACCTGTGAAAATCCTGTGGGAGCTGGCTTGCCAGCGATGGGGGACTCACATCCAGCCCNTCCGCCATCGCTGGCAAGCCAGCTCCCACAGGGTTATTGGTGGGTTTCAAGGACCTTGTTCAGCTCGGCCCCATCGATGCTCAGCGTCGCGGTATTGAGCATGCCGTCCAGATACGCCTGGGCAATCTGCTCCTGCCGTTGCGCCCGCAAGGCTTGAGTCAACTGATCGCGCAGTTCGTCGAGGGTCGCGGTACGCGCCGGTTGCTGTTCGGTGAGTTTGATCACATGGAAACCGGCTGCACTCTGCAGCGGATCGGACACCGCGCCGACCTTCAACTTAGCCACCGCCCCCCGCACCTCCGGCACCAGTTGCTGCAACGGTTGCAGCCCGGTGTCGCCGCCGCGTTCGGCGGTCAGCCGATCCTGCGAATACTGAGTCGCCAGCGCGGCAAAATCCCCCGGCGTGCCTTGGGCTTTCTTGCTTAGCTCGGTCGCCTGTTTGCGCACGGTTTCCAGGCTCTGGGCATCCGGCACCGCGAGGAAAATCTGGCTGACCCGATACAACGGCGGGGTCATCCAGTTGGCTTTGCCGGCGTCGTACGCCTGTTGCAACTCGGCCGTACTCGGGTAGTCCGCCGGCACGGTGCTGACCGAGCGCAAATAATCGCGAAAGACGATCTGCTCGCTGGCCGCGCGGGTTTGCCGCACCACGTCCGGACGCTGCGCCCAGCCCTGAGCGTCGGCCTGCTCCAGCACCGCTTTCTCTGCCAGACGGGTACGAATCCAGCGCTCCAGTGCTTCACGGTTGCCGCGCAGTTGCTCGGCACTTGCCGGTGGCAATGTCGCCAGCAATGCCTGCAACTCCTGTGGCGTCACCTGCTGATTGCCCAACCGCGCCACTGCCGGCCCCGCAGCAACCGCCGCCAAGGGCGACGATTGCTGGGCGGCAACCGGGTCAGTGCCCGGTCGCAGCACCAGTGCCACGGCTACCACCAACAGCGCCACTGCCCCGGCGCCGATCACCATGGCAGGCTTTTTCACAGCGCGACTTCCTCTTGTTCGGCGACCGCGACTTTGGCTGTCGAGGCTTGCGCGGCCTGGGTGAAATCACGCAGATAGACGATGAACTCCTGCAGCAAACGGTCCCACAGCTCCAGGCTGCCACGCAGGTGTTCGTTGCTCACACCCGCCGCGACCACCACGTCCATTTCCATCACCAGAAACTCGCCCTGCAACGACAACCGGGCAAAACGCCGGGTGGCGTTCCACTGTTCGGCCACACCTTGTGGCAACTCACCTTGCACCCGCAGCGCGCAGCTGAAGGTGAAATCGACATAGCTGCCCTGCTCCACCGCCGGGTTGCCGAAACGCACGGCATAACCGATGCCCTGACTGGCGCTGAGCAACTGCACGATGCCGTTCTGTTCGGTCTGGTTGACGCGATAACCGGCCGCTTGCAGGACGTCGGTCAGGGATTGCGGGGACACATGGCTGATCAATTGAGTCATGACTTCTTCCTTGTTTGTTAATCAATGCGCGAGCGCAGCTTGCGGCGCGTCGAATTGAGTCTTGTAGAGCTCGTCACCGAACCCCTGCGCCAGTTCATCAAACTTGACCCGGGCGCTGCCCGCGAAGGGCTGGCGGATCTTCATCACCTCGGCGACATCGATGTTTTCGTAGGCGCTGAGGATCTGTTTGGCGACGCCGTACATCTGCTGATTCTTGACTGAACATTGCTGCACTTGTGTGTCACGTTCAGCCAATTGCGCTTGAAGCTTAGACCGTTCTGCCTCTTTGGCACGGGCCATGACCAGCAACTCGTCGTAGGCCTTCTTGAATTTGCCGACCTGTTCGCTGCTGGCGGCGACTTGCGCTTGCGCCTGGCTGTGCAGATTCTGCTGCTGGCCGGCCAACTGTTCGGCCACGCCTCTGGCCTTGGCCAGTTCAGCGGTCAATTGCTTGATCTGCGCCTGCGCGGCCTTGGCCTCATTCTGCGCCGCCAGTTGCGCGGCGCTGGCCTGGGCCTGCTGACTTTGCAGGGCCTGCAACTGCTGAGTGGTGCTGCGCAACTGGGTACGCAGACGCTCCTCCATGCCTTCGGCGTGCGCGCCATGTGCAATGAAAAAACTCAGCCCCAACAGTAAAACTCGTGCGTGCATGACCGTACTCCCGGCGCCTTAGAAGCGCGTGTTGATCTCAAGCTGCAAGACGTCGATGTCGAACGGCGCACCGTACACGGCCTCGGTGCTCATCCAGCGGCCGGTGGCGTAGACGTTCTTCGCCAAACCGTAGTTGCCGCCGAGGATATAGCCCTTGGCGTTGGTGCCGCCGAGGTGGAACGACGAGTCGTTGAAGCCATCAGGCAAGGCGTCCGGCTGGATGTACTTGTAGCCGGCGAACAGGTTCCAGTCGCCCTGCTTCTTCAGGTCCAGCGCGTTGCCAAGGGTGAACTGGACCATCCACGCATTGGCGCCGCTTTGGATCTCGCCGTTGCTGTTGAGGTTGTTGACGATCTGCCCCTCGGAGCGCTTGCGCATGTCGCCTTCGTCGTAACCGAGGTTGTGGATGTAGTTGCCCTGGCTGCGCAATTTGAAGTCTTGCGGCAGATCGGCGTCCCATACCAGGTTCAGGTCGAGCAGGTTGAATTCCGACGCAAGACCAACGAATTGCGGCTGCGGCGTGGTGGTCGGGTTGGCCGGGTTCGGCGTGATGTCGCGCAACAGGAACACGCTGTTGCCCTTCTGCATGAACGCCGCTCGAGTGCCGTCGGTGTCGCAGCCCGGAGCGCCGGCCCACGGTGCGCAAGGGCTGGAGCGTTGGCCTTGAATGTCGTCGAAACGGTAATAGGCCAACGCACCCTTGAGGCGGTTGTTGCTGTTGATCGCCCACTTGGCGCCAAGCTGCGCGCCGTACAGCCACTTGTTGTCGCTTTCTTCCTTGTCGAAGCCATTGCTGGTGCTGGTGTCATTGGTGTAATCCACCGGGAATGCACCGACGGTGCCGAACACGCCCCAGTCGTGGTTGAGCTTGTGGTCGAAAATCGCCGCCACACCGTCGAAGTTGAGGTCGTTGGAATAGAGCATGTCGGTGGACATGAACGGGTTGGCGAAACGCCCGCCGGTCAGGGTCAGCTCATCGGTCGGTTTCCAGTTCAGGTAACCCTGATCGAGCCAGATGTCTTTCTTGGCAAAACCGCCGCCGAGGTTCTGCGTGGTCGATACCGGGTTGTTGTCCGAGCCGGTGCCGATGCGGATGCCGGCAGTCCATTCTGGCGAGATCACCGCTTTCATCCCTAGCCGCGCGCGCAGCCGGAACAGGTTGGTGCGGTCTTCACGGGTATTGAGCAACGGCGGCAGGTTGGTGCTGCTGTTGGGGTTCACGTCGTACGGGCCGTTGTTGTTGAGTTTGGCGAAGTCGACGATTTCGTTGCTGTTGCTGCCCGAGTAGTAGCGCGATTCGTCACGCAGACGAATGTCGCCGTCGAAGCTGATGCGCGATGCCCAGTCCGGGAAGGTGTTGGGCGCGGCCCAGTTTTCCTGCTTGGCGGTGGCCATGACTTCGGCCTTGACCTGATCGCGGATCTGGTCGCGTACCGCGGCCGGCACATATTGCACGCGCACATCGCCCGGTGCCGCCACCGGTCCGGCCGCTACGGCGGTGGAAGCGGCGGCCTGCTTGGCCTGCGCCGCTTCGTTCTGCGCCTGGGCGATCAGCGCATCGGCCTTGTCCTGTTTCAGAATGCCCTGCTCGACCAGCAAGCGGATCAGATTGATCGTGGCGTTCTCCGAGGGCGCAGGCGCTGCCGCGGCCTGACCGACCAGGGTCGCGATGACCATGCCGACCGCCAGGGACAATCGATTCACGTTGGAAATCATCTGCACACAACTCCTTTTCATACAGCTTTATGAATTCGGTTAACCCGGACGCCGCCCTTGCAGGGACAGGCGCACAGGCAAGGTGATGGAGGCCGGTGGCCGTTCGCTCAGATGGGGCGCGTTACGCAATGCGGCCAGCACCTGAGTGTCGATCTCGGGCTTGCCGCTGGACTTGACCAGCTCGACCCGGGTGATTTCGCCGACGCTGCTCAGCCAGACATCGGCCTGCAGCGAAAACGCGAGGTTGCGCAGGTCCGGGTTCTCGCGCAGCAAACGCTGGAAGGTGAACGCCAGGAACTGGCTGTAGGTGCCGGTGCCCAAGCGTCCGCCACCCGCACCGGCCATGCCGCCGCCCTTGCCGGCGCCGATGTTGAACGCGTCGTTGCCACTCTGCGCGTCGCCGTCCATTTGCATCGGGTTGGCCAGATCGTCCGCCGGTGATGGCGGCGCCTCTTCCTCGGGCTTGACCTCTTGCGGCTCGGGCGTTGGCTCGGGCTCGACGATTTTTTCTTCCACCGGGGTTTCCGGTTCCGGCGGTTTTTCCGGCGGCGGAGGTGGCGGTGGCGGCAATGGAATGATCGTCGGCACCTTCGGCGCTTCACGGCGGATGCCGCTCATGTCATTGGCCCACTGCCACAGGAACCACGCGGCGAGCGCGCCGAGCAGCAGCCCGGCGCCCCACTTCAGGTAACGCAACGGCGAGCGCTTCACCGGCAGTGGCTCAATCGGGAGTTGTGCGGTCATCACTCAGCCCTGCGTCGGTTTGCCGGTCACCAGACCGACCTGGGACAGTTCGAGCCGGCGCAACAGATCCAGCACTTCAATGACCTTCTGGTACTGCACCGTGGCGTCGCCGCGCACGATCACCGGGAAGTCCGGGCTCTGCGCCTTCTCGATGCGCAGGCGCTCCTCCAACTCGGCGAGGGTCACCGGGTAGGCGTCGAGGAACACCTGGCCGCCGTCGTTGACCGAAATCGCCTTGGTCTTGGCCTCGGACAGCGACACTGAAGCGCTGGCTTTGGGCAGGTTGATCTGGATCCCGGAGACCTGCGCGGTGGCGGTGAGGATGAACATCACCAGCACCACCATCAGCACGTCCACCAGTGGCGTGATGTTGATGCTGTCCACCGCTGCATCTTCGTCATCGTCGTGGGAGGCATTTACAGACGCCATGGCAATGCTCCTCAGGCCGGTACGGAGTGGTTGGCGTGATGGCTGCGCTGATGCGCCGCTTCACTGGACTGACCTTCACCGTGCATCTCCGCCAGACGGGTAATGAACTCGTCGACGAACACGCGCATGTCGGCGCTGACTTCCTTGTTACGGGTGATCAGACGGTTGTAGCCAAACAGCGCCGGGATCGCGACAAACAGGCCCATGGCGGTGGCGAGCAACGCCGCCGCCATGCCGGGCGCGATGGCGTTGATGTTGACGTCGCCGGCCATGGCCGTACCGAGGAACACCACCATGATCCCCAGCACGGTGCCGAGCAGGCCGATGTACGGGCCGCCGGCGATGGCGTTGGACAGCGTCGCGAGTTTCGAGCTGAGCGCCTGGTTCTCGCGGGTGCGCACGCCGTCCATCGAGCAGCGAATCGCTTCAATCGTCGCTGCCGACACCGAAGAGGTATCGGCGCCCTGCTCGCGGCGGGTACGGATTTCCTTGACCGCCACCGAGTACAGGCGCCACAGCGGCGAATGCTGCAGACGCTGGGCCAGTTGCGCGTCGTCGGCGAACATCTCCAGACGGGTACCGACCTTGGCGAACTGCTCGCGGAAATCCTCGTTGGCCTTGCTCACGCGGCTGAGGGTGCGGTTCTTGCGCAGCATGATGATCCACGACTGGAACATCATCAGCACCAGCACGGCGATGATCACCCAGGCGTCCACCGGTACCGCGTTGAGCAGGAATCCGAGGCTGCCGAAACCGAAGCCGGACTGCTCTTCGTCGACGCCGTAGGCCACCAGTTTCGACTCCGCGCCTTGCGAGGTGGCGTCGGCCAGCAGCAACGTCGCCGGGCGGGCAACTTTGGAAAGGCGCAGTTCGTCGATGGCCCCCACAAATGGCTGGTACGGGCCAGCGGCCAGATCACCGCCAACCGCCATCACCGAATTGAACGCCGGCATCGTTTGCGCGAGGGTCGCGCCCTCACGACCGTTGATGTACAGGCTGACTTTCGAACCTTCGGCGGTCAGCGCGACGTGCTGCCATTGGCCGGGATTCAGCGCCTGAGAGGCCACCGCGCGCTGGCCGTCGATCTCCACGAACGGCACGCCTTGATTGACCCCGACCAGCAGACTGTTAGCGCCTTCGCGACGGGTCAAGATCAGTTGCTCGCCATTGGCCTGATCCAGCCGCAGCCAAGCACTGAAAGTGAATGCGCTGCCAGCGCTGTGCTGCAACGATGGACTGGCCGGCAGCAGCAACGGCTGGCCGCTGAACTGCAAGGCGCGCCCTACTACACCGTCAATCGCCGCACCGGTGGCGCTTTGTGCGGTGTTGCCGTAGGCGGTGGTGTCTTTGGCCGGGGTGCCGGTAGCACCGTCGAAGTGATAGAGCGCGGTGTAATTCGGATCGAAGGTCAACTGGCCGTTGCCGGTCGCCGGGGCCTTCTGGTTGCCGTAATACATCCAGATGTCCTGACGCTGGCCGCCCTCGACATTCGGCACATCGACCCAGATCAGCGCCATGCCCATCAACGCGTCGAAGCTTTCGATCTGGTGATTGAGCACGGTCTTGTCATCGGCGGCGACGAAGCGCAAATCCGCACCGTCTTCCTTGACCCCGTCGAAGGTGAAATTGCCGGTGTGCAGGCGCACCAGCAGCGCGGTGCGGCCCAGGGCCTGATTGATCCCGGCGCCCTGCGGCGTGGTGTCGACGGCGATCTGTTTGCGGTAATGCCAGTCGTCCTGCCACCAGGCCTGCGCCGTGGCCGGGAGCACGAAGCCCAGGCAGATCAACAACGAA
Source organism: Pseudomonas sp. 22189 (assembly GCF_052045635.1). Lineage (NCBI taxonomy): Bacteria > Pseudomonadati > Pseudomonadota > Gammaproteobacteria > Pseudomonadales > Pseudomonadaceae > Pseudomonas > Pseudomonas sp. 22189. The sequence continues at coordinate 40,364 of NZ_JBQEPG010000032.1, read as the reverse complement.
AGAATGAGGCGCTGCATGAACGTGCTCCTTTAGAACGTGGCTTGAAGGTTGAAGTGCAGGCGCGATTCCTGCTTCGAGGTGTTCGGCCCTTCGAGTAGCGGGTAGCCCCAGTCGAGGCTGCCGGACAGCCATTTGCTGAGGCTGGCGCGGGTGCCGAGGCCGACACTGGCCAGGGCGTAACTGGCGTCCTGATCCGGCAACTCGTCACGCAGGTACAGTTGCGCACCTTCGGCAAAGGCGTAGAAGCGCCATTCCTGCATCCAGCTGCCGGCGTATTTCGCCAGCGACGGCGTGCGCAGTTCCTGACTGAGCAGCACGCCGTCATCCCCGGTGCGTTCAGCGGCCAGATAACCGCGCACCGAAGTGGCGCCGCCGGCGGAGAATTGTTCGTTGGAGACCAGTGGCCCCGACGCCAATTGGAACGCGCCTTTGCTCGCGCTTTGCCAATCGTTGTCGAAGGTCCAGGTGAAGGTGCTGTCGCCCTTGACCACCGCGAAACTCGGGTTGGCGCGGTAGCGCTTGTAGTCGAAGTCTTCGTCGGAACTGCCGTAACCGAAGATGCTGCGAGTGGCCGCAACCAGGCTCAGGCCGAGGCCTAGCTGACTCTTTTCGGTGTAACGGAAGCCGTTGTAGGCGAAGGTGAACGGGGCGTATTTCAGCGGCACCTTGTCGCTCTCGCCGGACAGGGTCAGGCGTTCGTCGAAATCCTTGAAGTCGATACCGGCCGACAGCGAGTTCGACCAGTTGCCGCTGGACGGCAGCGTGTAGATCGCCGACACCCCGTAGGAATGGCCCTTGCCCAGCACATTGCTGCCGCCGATGGTCGCGACGTTGCTGTCAGACTGATAACCGGAGAACTGCACGCTCCAGCGCTCGCTCAGCGGCGCGGTGTAGGACGCCGACCAGACCTTGGCGTTGTCGGTGTCCTGCGGCGCGGTGAAGTACGTCAGGTTGATGCTGTGGCCAAGCTGCCAGAGGTTGTTGTAGCCAAGGCTGGTCACGGCGCGCAGTTTCTCGGTGTCGGCGCTGTAGTCGTTGTTGAGGCCGACGCTGGCGCTCCACGGGTTCTGGTCTTCGACCTGCAAGTCGACGTCCATGGTCCCGGGGCGCTGGCCTTCGCGCACCAGCGGCATGACCTGGCGGCCCGGGGTTTTATTGAGCTGCGCCAGTTCGCCCTGAACCTTGGCGAAGTCCGGCACCTCGCCTTCTTTCAGGGCCGGGACGTTGTCGCGGATGTCCAGCGGCGAATAGTGTTTGGCGCCGACCACACGCACGCGGCCGACCTTGGTTTCGCTGACTTGCAGGTAGACGATACCGTCAGCCACTGCTTGCTCCGGCAACTCGACGAACACCGATTGATAGCCACGCTCCTGATAAGCCTTTTGCAGGGCATCGCGGGCGCCTTCGATGTCAGTCATGGCTTTTTGCGGGCCGAGAAACGGATACACCGCCTCTTCGATGGCCCGTGCGTCGAGCACGGTGTTGCCGCGCACGAAGTATTCGTTGACGTCCACCAGACGTTGCGGCGCGGCGCCTTGGGCAGCCTCTTCGGCGAATGCCGGTTGCGCGCCGGCCGTCACCAGCAGCCAGCCCCACAGCGCCAGCCGTGACGTGAAAATTCGATCCACACTACCCCCTGAATTCGCGATGACCTGTTGGCGCTGTCGCGCGCCTTGTGTGTTGCGTCAGTTGCTGGCTGTCGAGGCACCGCTGTGCTTGCCGAGCCAGGTGTGCAGCAGCGCGAAGTTCAAGGAGAACTCAGGCATTTGCAGCAAGGCACCGCAGAACACTTCGCCAATGATTTTCTGGATGAGCAGCACCGCACGCGGCTCGTTGAGCAGCGTGGCGATGTCGCGACTGAGGACGTTGAAACTCCAGACTTTCTGATTCAGGCCAAGACCGACGAACCAACGGAACAGCAAGTTGTAATTGAGCTGCTCATACAGCTGCTGTTCGCTAGGCACTGAATACAGCAGTTGCAGGAGCAGGATGTGCATGACGGTTTGCGCGGGGATGAGCATGCCGGGCTCGGCATTGAGTTCGTGCAGCAGGCCTTGGTGAGCGTCGAGCAAGTCGTCGATTTGCGGGCGCAGCAACACCAGCGAATGGCCGGGCGGAATGTAGCTGGAGACCTCTTTCAAGGCGCCCTGCCAGTCATCCTGCGAGACGATCCAGACCCACGGCGCGCCGTAGCGATACACCGACACCGGTTTCTTGCGCGCCGCCTCAACGATCTTCGACAGGCGCTGATCGAGCTCCTGCATGCCCACTTTCGAGTAGCGTTCCATAGTCCCCATTGCCTCACTCCCGGCGTCCCGCCTCGGCTTGTGAAAAGCGCCCCGTTGGGCCCCTCAAGCGCGTTACATAGGCATGACCGGACTGGCTATGTGCTACCGAACTTTTGTCATGAAAGCTTCATCAATGATTCAGAGGAAAACGAACAGGAAAAAAAACATGGAAGCCAGGTTCACTGCCATGTTTTTGGATGACGCAGAACGTCAGTTTTTAAGCTCAAAGACACCATTGGAGAGTGCGACTTCTTTAGGTCCTGTCGGCTCACTACCGGCATCGGCAATCATTTTAAGGTTAAATGACCCAGTGATTTTCACGGTCCCGGCCGAGATGGTGGCCGTCAGGGAACCAGACTTTACGGTATACCTAAACATGTAATCATCCTCCCTAAAGGTATATTTAATCACGGGCAATTGTGCATCTATGAAGGTTTTTGTTCCCTCAAACTTCTCGATATTCATAGATAAGGAAGTGTGAAATTTGGCACCCATAGAGTGGCTTACATTCACTTGAAAAAAATTGCCGACCTCGCTGAGAGCGAGCTCACTGGCTTCAAATTTCCCGAATTCGCTGGTGTCAAAGTTAAACTTACCGATAGTCGCCATTTGCATCACCTATCTATAGAGGGGTTATCAATAACGCCTGAAGGTAATACTTGTCCCTTCAACGACGACGCGAGGGCCAATTATTGCGCGCAGCAGAAACATGCCGTCTACTGTAAAACCTGACAGTAGACGGCGCCGGATATTGGTCACATGTTGTGCGATCTGGCCTCAGGTGTACGCCGGCCAGGTGTAGACAATTCTGCCGCCACGCACCGCCAGCAGATCACCGAATTGCAGGAGGACGGCTTCAGTCTGGGTCGGACGCAGGAACACTTGATCTTCGACGGTCAGGCCGACCGCGTCAGAACCGTTGACCATTTCCTGATTCGAACTGCGGCCATACACGCCGTTGCTCTGTAGTCCGGTCGGTGATTCGAACTCGGCCATCCAGTTGCCGCCGTAAATGAAAAAGGTCTGGCGCTGATTGACATCCCACCACGACAGCAGCTTCGACTGGTCATCCAGCGCCGGGATGTTCACCGCGCCGGTGCTCTTCAACACCGGGGTGGCGATGTAGGTCGCCGGCACATGGTCAACCAGCGAGGGCAGGTCGTAATGCGTCGGTTTGAGCATCGCCGTACCCACCGACACCTCGGTGCTCAGTGTCTCGTTTTCGTGGATGCGGTAGCTCGGGCTGCCGGCGGTGTTCAGGCACAGGTGGTCATTCCACAACGCCGGAAACTGCAGGCGAGTGAAATCCACGCAGCGCTGATAAATCACCATCACCTTGGCGAACAGTTCCTCGGGCGAACCGAGTATCCCCGGCACGCCCATGCCCACAAACGGGTCGTAACCCATGAACCCGGCGAACACCAGGTGCTGCGGGTTGGCGCTGATCAGCGCGAGCATCTGCCCCAACGCACTTACATCACTGACCCCGCCGCGATGCAGGCCGACATCCAGCTCGATGTTGATGCGCATCCGTGTGCCCAATCCCTGCGCCAGCGCCAGGTATTGCTGCAGACGTTCGGGATTGTCGATCAGCCATTGCAGTTGCTTCGCGGGATCGAACGGGCCTTTGTGGGTTTGATAGAACAGCTGTGCCGAACGCACCGGCAGCGGCTTGCCGAGCAGGATGTCGGACTGGGGAAACGTGACAGCGTCGTGATTGAGGAACGGCTGGTGAAACGACATGAGCTTTTGCGTCCCGGCCCGTTGCGCGATGTAGCTCAACAGTCCCGGTGACGGCAGGGATTTCTCCACCAATCGCAATTGCTTGCCGCCGCGTCGCACCGACTGCATGACCACGTCGATGTTGTGGTCGAGCCGATCCAGATCGATCAAAAGCACCGGACGCATTGGGCCGTGGTCTTTCAACTCTTTATTCAGGGCGCGAAAATACTCGCTGTACGGGCCGCCGTGATCGCCCGGTCGCAACCAGGCACCGACTCCCAGCAAAAAGGCGCCAACGCCCACGGTGCCCAGCATGAAATTGCGTCGATTGACCGCCATCAGTTCACCCCCAGAATTGACGACAGATGCGCGTTGAGAAAACGTCCGCGCGGGTCCAGTGCCTGGCGTACGTCGACAAACTCGCGCCAGCGCGGGTACAGCGGTTGCAGGGTGCGCGCATTGAGCGTGTGCAATTTGCCCCAATGCGGGCGACCGTTGTACTTCCAGAAAATCGGTTCGACCGCGGCGAAGAAGTTGTGATGGTCCATCTGATAATGCTGGTGCACCGAGATCGAACAGCTGTCGCGGCCCTCGAACATGCTCAGTGGAATGTCGTCGGCCTTGACGTAGCGGTACTCGATGGGAAACCAGGTGCGCAGGTCCTTGTCCTGAATCAGCTTGAGGATTTCACGCAGGCAGGCTGGGCCGTATTCGGCGGGCACCGAGTACTCCATCTCGTTGAAGCGCACGGTGCGCACGTTGGCGTAGATGTCGAACGAGTCACCGACCCGATCATCGAAACTCGCCAGATGCCGCAAGCTGTTGAGCAACGAGGTGCGCAGGCCGGGGAAGTCACTGCCGTACTTGTCGATCTTCTCGATCAGGGTCACGAACTCGTTGCCACCCTCCTCCTCGGGCGGGATCGGCGGTGTGGCCGGGTCGCCGGTTTCGTTGAGGGCGATGGACAAGGCGTAGTCGGAATGGGTGACCACGAGCATTTCCCAGTGCTGGTTTTCGCGGGTGTTCTTGTCCAGATCTTCAAGCAGCTCTTCGGTCTTGGCGATCCACTGGGTTTCCCGCAGACGATACGCCGGACGGTTTTGCAAGCGGATTTTAGTGGCAACACCCAACGCACCAAGGGATACCCGGGCAGCATTGAATACGTCCGGATGACGCTGGCTGTCGCAGTCCAATACTTCGCCGCTGGCGGTCACCAGCTGCATCCCGCAGACGTGCGCCGAGTAAGACTGAAAGGTTTTGCCGGTGCCGTGAGTCGAGGTGGAAATGGCGCCGGCGAGGGTCTGGTAATCGATGTCGGCCATGTTTTGCAGGGCTTGGCCGATGTCTTTGAGCGGCTTGCCCATACGCGACATCGGCGTGCCGGCGGCGAATTCGGCTTGCAGGGTGTTCGGGTCGTGATCGAGCAGACCGTTGAAGTAGCTCAGCGACAGCAACGTGCCGTCGGTGGGCACCAGCGCACTGAAGGAATGCGCCGAACCGACGGGACGAATCTTGCCCGGTGCCTGTTGGATGACTGCGGTCAATTCGTCCAGATTCTTTGGTGCTATCCGCGTCGCCGGCAGGCAACTCTGCCCGCCCGACCAGTTGCGCCAGGGAATCAGTCGTGGCGCGCGCATCAACTGGCCCAGCGCCGGATTGGAAGCCAGCGCACTGAAGGCGCCGACGATACTTGCCCGTTGCAACAACTGACGGCGTGTCAGATCCATGCTCATGCGCGCGCCCTTATTGTGGGAGGGGCTGATCGGCCATGAAGCCGATCAGTTGCAGGAATTGTTCTTCCGAACACTCGACGCACTGGCCCATCGGCGGCATGCCGTTGTAACCGTTGATGGCGTGATCAAGCAGGGTGTCGGCGCCCTGTCGCAGGCGCGGTTCCCAAGCTTTGCGGTCGCCGGTCAGCGGCGCGTTGGCGGCCGGGTTGGCGTGGCACAGCTGGCAGCTGTTGGCGTAGATCTGCGCCAGTGCCGGGTCGGAGGGCGTGGCGTTGTGAGTGGTCGCCGGCGGTGCAGCTTTTTCGCCGCAGCCGCACAGGGTGACAGACAGCGCCAGCAATAAAGTGAGTGGGATTACCCGCATAACGATCCTCGCCTGGGTAGCGCTTTTTGTTGTGATCACACCTTAAGGCAGGCACGGCAGCGGGTTGAGGGCATTGCGGGACAACGAGGGGGCCATCCGGGGACACACCGATGCCCTCTGTAGGAGCTGCCGCAGGCTGNTGATCTTGACCTTCAAAAGCAAAGTCAAAAGATCGCAGCCTGCGGCAGCTCCTACAGAGATTGGGGTGAGCATCCCGCTCTGTTCCGCCTCTCTGCGTGACATTCGCGTGACATTCGCGGGTTTAAATTCCCGCGTATTCAGGCGTATAACCTGTACAGACTTTTTGATCTGCATACGGACATCAATACGGGGTAGCGACATGACCACAGCAAACATCCTTGGCAACCTGTTCCCTTCTGTCAGCGACATCCCGGAAAAATACCGCCTCGACGGTCAGGTCGAGCAACGCGAATATCTCGTCGATGGCCAACTGCGGCGCTGGGACGGCCCGCTCGCCACGGTACGCAGCCCGGTGTACCTGCACGGCGAGAATGGTGATGAACAAGTGATTCTCGGCAGCACCCCGCTGCTGGATGCCGACACCGCCCTCACCGCCCTTGATGCCGCCGTGCGTGCCTACGATCGCGGTCAGGGCCTGTGGCCGACCATGCGCGTGGCCGAGCGCATTCAGCACGTCGAAGCGTTCCTCGGGCGTATGCGCCAGCAGCGCGAAGCCGTGGTCAAATTGCTGATGTGGGAGATCGGCAAGAACCTCAAGGACTCGGAAAAAGAGTTCGACCGCACCTGCGATTACATCGTCGACACCATCAACGCACTCAAAGAACTCGACCGCCGCTCCAGCCGGTTCGAACTGGAACAGGACACTCTCGGCCAGATTCGTCGCGTGCCGCTCGGTGTCGCGCTGTGCATGGGCCCTTACAACTATCCGCTGAACGAAACCTTCACCACGCTGATCCCGGCGCTGATCATGGGCAACACTGTGGTGTTCAAACCGGCCAAGCTCGGCGTGCTGCTGATCCGACCGTTGCTTGAAGCGTTCCGCGACAGCTTCCCCACCGGCGTGATCAACGTGATCTACGGCAGCGGCCGCGAGACCGTCAGCGCGCTGATGGCCAGCGGCAAGATCGATATCTTCGCCTTCATCGGCACCAACAAGGCCGCCAGCGACCTGAAAAAACTGCACCCGAAACCACACCGTTTGCGCGCCGCGCTGGGTCTGGATGCGAAGAACCCGGGCATCGTCCTGCCCGAAGTCGATCTGGACAACGCAGTCAGCGAAGCGGTCACCGGCTCTCTGTCGTTCAACGGCCAGCGCTGCACGGCATTGAAGATCCTGTTTGTGCATGAGGACGTGGTCGACGCCTTCATCGAAAAATTCAACGCCAAACTCGCTACGCTGAAACCTGGCATGCCGTGGGACAGCGGCGTGGCACTGACGCCGCTGCCGGAGTCGGGCAAGGTCGACTACCTGCACGGTCTGGTGGCTGACGCGCAGAGCAAGGGCGCACAAGTGGTCAACCCGAATGGCGGCGCCAGTCGCGAGTCGTTCTTCTACCCCGCCGTGGTGTACCCGGTGACGCCGCAGATGCGTGTGTACAACGAAGAACAATTCGGTCCGGTGGTGCCGATCGTGCCGTACCGCCACCTCGATACCGTGATCGATTACGTGCTGGAATCGGACTTCGGCCAGCAACTGAGCCTGTTCGGCACCAACCCGGTGGCGATCGGCCGACTGGTCGACACCTTCGCCAACCAGGTCGGGCGGATCAACCTCAACGCCCAGTGCCAGCGCGGCCCGGACACTTACCCGTTCAACGGGCGCAAGAACTCCGCCGAAGGCACGCTGTCGGTACACGATGCACTGCGGGTGTTTTCGATCCGCACACTGGTGGCGACCAAGTTCCAGGACAGCAACAAGGACCTGATCAGCGAAATCATTCGCGGCCGCGATTCGAGCTTCCTGACCACCGATTACATCTTCTGACGAGGACTTTGCACTGAGCACCTTCAGCACCCACCGACTGCCACCGCTGCTGCGGCGAATCCTGCGTCCGTTGCTGGACCCGTATCGCCGCTACCAGCACGCCCGACTGATTCACGCGGTGCGGGTAGCGCTGGGTCTGCTGGCAACTATCCTGCTGACCACCGGCATCAACCTGCCCCACGGCGAGTGGGCGTCGGTGACCATGCTGGTGGTGATTGGTGGCCTGCAGCACCACGGCAACATCGGCAAAAAAGCCGCCGAACGCGCCACCGGCACCCTGATCGGTGCCGGCGTCGGACTGGTGCTGGTGGCGCAACAGGCATGGCTGGGCCTGCCATGGCTGACGTACTTTGCCATGGCGGTGGTCTGCGGATTTTTCTCCTATCACGCCATCGGCAAGGGCGGTTACACCGCCCTGCTGTCGGCGATCACGGTGTTCATTGTCGCCGGACATGGCGACAACCCGATCACCGACGGCTTGTGGCGCGGGGTCGACATCCTGATCGGCATCGCCCTGGCCCTCGCCTTTTCCTTCGCCCTGCCGCTGTACGCGGTGTATTCGTGGCGCTACAACCTGGCCGATGCCCTGCGCGATTGCGCCACCTTGTACGGGCGAATCATCAGCGGTCAACCGGTCAGCGCCGATGAACATCTGAAGCTGATGGGCCGGGTGACCACGGTGATGGTGCAATTGCGCTCACTGATGCCTTCGGTGTCCAAGGAAGTGAAAATCTCCATGACCGAACTGGACGCGATTCAACGCAACCTGCGCATGTGCGTCAGCACGCTGGAGATCCTCGGCAACACCCGCCCGGATGCCAACGACCCCGACGCCATGGCGCACCTGCAATCGGCGTTGCGGGCCGAGCACCGGGTGATCCGCGTGCAACTGATTGGCATGGCACGGGCCTTGAAGTCCGGCGCTACTCAGCGCCTGGAACGCCCGCTGGAGTTGCCGGACGCCAGTCTCGACACGCCGGTGTACAACACGCTGGACGGTTACCGGTTACTGACCCGACAACTGGCCGCGAACATTGGCGAGCTGCGCCAACGCCTGGCGATGACGGCGCCGCGCTGGAACATCTGAATCAGCGGAAAAATCCATGTAACAAAGCCGACATCATCACTACAATGCGCCGCACAACGGATGTGACATGGACGCATAAATGCAATTCAGGAAGAGTATCAACGCCCTGCGGGCACTGGCCGTGCTGTCGGTCGTGCTGTTTCATTTCAAGGTGCCAGGATTCGAGGGCGGGTTCGTCGGCGTAGACGTATTCTTCGTCATCTCCGGCTTCCTGATGACCGGCATCATCGTCAATGGCGTGCAGCAGCAGAACTTTTCCCTCCTCGGTTTCTACGCCTCCCGCGCTCGCCGCATTATTCCTGCCCTGCTGGTGCTGTGCGTTACGCTGCTGGTCTTCGGTTACTTTTACTTGCCGCTGGACGACTTGCGCGAAACCATCCGCACGATCAAGAGCAGTCTGCTATTCAGTTCGAACTTCAGTTTCGCCGAAAGCGGCAATTATTTTGCCGCGCCACTGCATGAAAACTGGTTGTTGCATACCTGGTCACTGTCGGTCGAATGGCAGTTCTACCTGCTTTATCCCGTGCTGATCATGGGGCTGCACCGGTTCTTCGGCACCGATAAAACCCGCTTTGCCTTGCTGGCCGTGGCGCTGATTTCGCTGCTGGCGTCCATCGTCGTGCCCCCCGTCAACCCGACGTTCGCCTTCTACATGCTGCCCACCCGCGCCTGGGAAATGATCGCTGGCGGCCTGGTTTTTTTGTTTCCGCTACGATTGAGCCAGCGCGGCGGCGCAATTTGCGAAGGATTCGGCCTGCTGGCGATTGCCGTCAGCGTGCTGGTTTTTTCGGCAGCGGACCTGTGGCCGGGCTACCTGGCACTGGTGCCGGTGCTGGGGACGATGTTGGTGATTCACGGCAATACCCGGTCGGTGTTCAGCAGCAATCCTGCGCTGCAATTTGTCGGGAGCATTTCCTACTCGATGTACTTGTGGCATTGGCCGCTGGTGGTGCTGCTTTACCTGTGCGGGCTTTTGAGCAGTTGGCCGCACGTGATCGGCGCAATCATCGCCTCGTTCGTCCTCGGCACCCTGTCCTTCTACCTGGTGGAATCGAAGGTGAAGAAAGGTACGAGCGCTACTCGAACAGTGATCAAGTTCGCGTCGCTGACGGTAGCGGTGGTGGCCGTGTCTGCAACGACGTCGTCGCTGGTAAAGCAGCATCCCGACTGGCGCCCGGCACTGGTCGAATTTGGTCAGCCGGAATACACCAGCAAGCTGTATCCGCAGGAGTGCTACCCGAATGCCTATGCGGCGGCGGATTGCAAACTGGGCACGGGGGATGTGTCGGTGATTTTGTACGGCGACAGTCATGCGCAATCCACCGCAGCGGCGGTGCAGATGGACAACCCTAACGCAGCGCTGTCCTGGTCACGGGGCGGTTGCCCGACCTTGGCCCACTTCGCCATGCACGACAAAACCGTCGAAAGCCAATGTCGAGGCTTCAATCAGGAAAAGCTGCAACAACTGAAGGCCGGCTATGCCGGGATCCCGGTGGTGCTGTTCAGCCGCGCGGCGCTGTACGCGGATTCAGGGCGGGATAACAGCTATCGGATTTCCTTTCCCGAGCGCCAGAACGCGTTTGCCGAAGCCTATACCGAAGAGTACGTCAGCACGGTCTGCTCGATCGCTGAAAACCATCCGGTGTATATCGTCAAACCGATCCCGGAAATGCCTTTCAGCGTCTACAAGGGTTTGAATCTTAATCAGCGGTTGTTCCGGCAAACCTCGGACATTTCCCTGCCGTTACAGGCTTACGAGAAACGTAATCGCATCGCCATCGGCACCATCGAAGCTGCTGCCAGCCGCTGCAACGCGACGGTGATCGACCCGACGCCGTACCTGTGCCCCGATGGCCACTGCATGGGCTCCATGGACGGCGTCCCGCTGTACTTTGACGACAACCATCTGGTGGATGCCGGCAATCAGCAGTTGAAAGGACTGTTCCGCGATGTGATCAAACCGATCTGAGCTGGCGCCGGGCTTTCAAGCCCCAGCCCTGTTGCATCCCGGCGGCGGCCAACAGAATCGCCGCCACGCCGACCCATTGCAGGATTTGCAGGCGATGGCCGAAGGCAAACCAGTCGACGAAGATCGCCGCAATCGGGTAGATGAACGACAGCGCACCGGTCAGGGCGGTCGGCAGTTTCTGGATCGCGCCGTACAGCAGCACATACATCAGGCCGGTGTGGACGATGCCCAGCGTCACCAGACTGGCCCAGGCTGCGCCGGTCTGCGGCAGACCGTTGAAGTGCGCGAACGGCGCGAGCAACAGCACTCCGGTGCAGACTTGGATCAGCGCGATCAGATGCGGCGGCGTGCCGGTCAGACGCTTGATGATCAGCGCCGCCATCGCGTAGAGCAACGCCGCGCCCAGCGCCAGCGCGATCCCCAGCAGATATTCGTGACCGCTCTCGCCCTGCCCGCCGTGGGCGCTGACGATCGCCAGCATGCCGAGAAAGGAAATCGCTAGCCAGAACAGCTTCTGCAAGGTGATTTTCTCGCCGAGAAACAGTGCCGCCAAGCCAACCAGCATGAACGGTTGTACGTTGTAGACCGCCGTGCCGATGGCGATAGAGGCACGGGAATACGAGCCGAACAACAACACCCAGTTGCCGACAATCGCCACCCCGCTGAGCACCGCGAGCAGGAACGTGGTGCGGGTCAGAATGCCCGGACGCAGGAAGCCGAACGCGGCACAGATCAGCAGCAAGGTGCCAGCGCCGAACACGCAACGCCAGAACACCACGTCCAGCACCGGCTGCCCGGAGACCAGCACGAACCAGCCAATGGTCCCGGAAATCAGCATGGCGGCGGTCATTTCCAATGAACCACGGCGGATTGAGTTGTCCATCATCGATCTCCCTAAACGTTTTGACGAAAGCGTGGGCAAAGTATGCCAAGCCGGCTCCCTGCGCCTCCAGCGCAAAAAGCAGGCTAAACTCGGTTTCTGCCTTTTTTATCGCGGGTGGTTTCCCGTCAATGCCTAATGCCGGAGTTGCGCCATGACCGACGATATCGACCAGATCCTCATCAGCGCCTTGATGGAAGACTCACGCCGCTCGCTCAAGGCACTGGCGCAGATCAGCGGCCTGTCGTCGCCCAGCGTGGCCGAGCGCCTGCGTCGCCTGGAGGAGCGCGGCGTGCTCAAGGGCTATACGGTTGAGATCGACCCGAAATGCTTCGGCTATCAACTGCAGGCCATCGTTCGGGTGCGACCGTTACCGGGGCAATTGCAGGAAGTGGAACGACAGATCCTGTCGATTCCGGAATTCACCGAGTGCGACAAAGTCACCGGGGAGGACTGCTTCATCGCCCGCCTGCACGTGCGCTCGATGGAACAGCTCGACACCCTGCTCGACCGCCTCAACACACTGGCCGAAACCAACACTGCGATCGTCAAGAAGACGCCAGTCAAGCGCCGGTTACCGCCGATGGCGTGAGTGCTTTTTGCGCGTGTTCGGCGTAGATTGGGATTTTTCCGGCGAAGGATTGGCGGTAATGAAATTTCAGGCATTGATGCTGTCGGCAGTATTGCTCACCGGGTGCGGGACGGTGCAAACGGTTGCGTTCAACGACAAGTTTTCCGTGGACCAGCTGAAAACCAAGAAAACCTATTGCGGCGCCGTTCCGCGCGTTTACAGCGGTGCAACCTACGACTTTTGCATGCTGCACGCCGAAAAACCGGATGATGTCGACGCGTTCAATTACAACAATGCTTCTTTTGGCCTGGTGGTAGATGCCGCGGTTTCGGGTGTGCTGGATACATTTCTGCTGCCCTACACCATTTACAAGCAACAGGCTGATGGCAGCATCGTGATCAACTGATCTGCTTTTCGCAGACAACAAAAAACCCGCCGATGCGGGTTTTTTGTTGTTTCAGGCCAGCGATCAGTCGTCGCGGCTCATGATGCCGAAGATCTGCAACAAGCTGATGAACAGGTTGTAGATCGATACATACAGGCTGATGGTCGCCATGATGTAGTTACGCTCGCCACCGTGGATGATCGCGCTGGTCTGGAACAGAATGCAGACCGACGAGAACAGCACGAAACCGGCGCTGATCGCCAGTTGCAGGCCGCTGATCTGGAAGAACATGCTTGCCAGAGTGGCACCCAGCAACACGAAGAAACCGGCGGTGATGAAACCACCGAGGAAGCTCATGTCCTTGCGGGTGATCAGCACATAGGCCGACAGACCACCGAACACCAGTGCGGTCATCGCGAATGCCGAACTGACCACTTCAGCGCCGCCCTGCATGCCCAGGTAACGGTTGAGGATCGGGCCGAGCAGGAAGCCCATGAAACCGGTCAGCGCAAAGGCGGACACCAGGCCCCATGCCGAATCACGGAGTTTGTTGGTGAGGAAGAACAGCCCGTAGAAGCCGATCAGCACCACGAAAATGTTCGGGTAGCCGACACGCATCTGCTGCGCCACAAACGCCATCACACCGCTGAATGCGAGGGTGAGCGCCAGCAAGCCGTATGTGTTGCGCAGGACGCGGCTAACCTCTAGCTGCTCAGCCTGCACGCTGTTGTGAACTGCGTAATCCTGTTCGCGCATGGCGACACTCCTGTTGGTTTGAAACGTTCAGTGGCAAAGATCATAACAGACGCTCTGTAACAAGCCATGCACAGAGTTTGACAGTGTGTTTCATTCAGGTATTATGGCGCCCGCAACGCAAACGGAGGTGTGGCCGAGTGGTTTAAGGCAACGGTCTTGAAAACCGTCGACTGTAACAGGTCCATGAGTTCGAATCCCATCGCCTCCGCCATATTTAGTACTTCAAAGCCCTGATTATTCAGGGCTTTGTCGTTTCTGGAGCTCGCGTTTTTTGGACATCCATTTCTGGATCGTTTCCGCATCTTTTCAGCTATTTCCGCAACCCTCCCGTTCCATTCCAGCGTTCCAGCCTAGATCAAGAAACTCAGAACTCATCCACAATGAGTATTCGGTGACGTCCATAGGCAGCTTACGGCCAGAAGCGGATCAACGTGAATGTCTGCCACGGCCAATACCGCACGTTCAGATAAACGACAAAACTGTCCGTGATCCTGCCAGACGTGACCAGTCAAAAGATGAGTAGTAAGGGGGGCAAAGAGGCACGACAAAGCGGGCCTCGATTTCAAGCTTTTATACCTGTATCGGTTATATTTTTTCAGTTTGCCCCTTATCGTCAGGACGGATCTTGAACCAGATCGAGTACATCGCGGGCAGGAACACGAGCGTCATGATGGTGCCGACGAGCGTGCCGCCAATCAGGGTATAGGCCAGCGTCCCCCAGAACACCGAGTGTGTCAGGGGAATAAACGCGAGGATTGCCGCCAGGGCCGTCAACAGTACCGGTCGTGCACGTTGCACCGTGGCTTCGACGACAGCGTGAAACGGATCCAGCCCTTCTTGCGCGTTGTGATGAATCTGACCGATCAGAATCAGCGTATTGCGCATCAGGATCCCCGACAGTGCAATCAACCCGACCAGCGCATTGATGCCAAACGGCTGATTGAAGATGAGCAGTGTCGGCACCACACCAATCAACCCTAACGGCGAGGTAAGGAACACCATGATCATCGCCGAGATCGAACGGACCTGCACAATGATGATGACCAGGGTCATGGCAATCATGATCGGCAACAACGGCAGGATCGCCTTGCCAGCCTTGCCGGACTCTTCAATCGCGCCCGCCTGCTCGATCCGGTAACCGGAAGGCAGCTTCTCGATGATCGGCTGCAGTTGCTTCAGAAGCGCGCTGGAAACATCCGGTGGCTGCAAGTCCTCGGCAATGTCGCCGCGCACGGTGATGGTCGGGGTGCGATCACGCCGGCGCAGGATCGGATCTTCCATGCGCACATCGACCTCGCCTATCTGCGACAAGGGGATTCGCTGTCCCGACGCACCGACTAAAGTGAAGCCTTCGATTTGTTGCGGATCGAGCCGTATATCGCCCGCTGCCCGCCCCATGATCTGCACTGAACGAATATCTTCACGCACCGCCGTGATCGGTACTCCGCTAAGCAGGAATTGCAATTGCTGTGCAACCGCAGTCGATGTCAGCCCCACTGCCTGCAGACGGTCCTGATCCAGGTTGAAATGCAACGATGGAGTCAGCGGCCCCCAATCAGTGTTCACGGTTCTCATCATCGGACTGTCTTGCATCACGCCCCGCACCTGCTCGGCGATCACGCGCAACTTTGCCGGATCAGGCCCCATCACACGGTATGCCACCGGAAATGGCGAATAAGGACCAAACACAATCTGCGATGCCCTGAGGCGCGCCTCAGGGGCAAGCCCTTGAGCGACCGCGTCACGAAAACGCAGTTTGAGGGTTTCCCGTGCCTCCTGACTGTCGGTCAGCACAACGATCTTGGCGAACGACGGATCGGGCAGCTCCGGCGCCATCGCCAGAAAGAAACGCGGCGCCCCTTGGCCAACATAGGCCGTGACGATTTTTGCCTCGTCTTGCTGGCGCAGCCAGGCTTCTACTTTGGCGGCCGTGGCGCTGGTCTGCTCGATGGAAGTGCCGTAGGGCATTTGCACCTCGATCATGACTTCGGGACGGTCAGAGGTTGGGAAGAACTGTTTCTTCACCAGACCCATGCCCGCCGCCGCCACGAAGAACAGTCCGATAACCATGCCCGCGACCCACCATTTGCGCGCGATGACCCGGGTCAGAACCCGGCGGAAGCGGTTGTATCGCGGCGTGTTGTAGATGGCCGCGTGTCCACCCTCGACTGCCTTGATGTCTGGCAACAGTTTCACGCCCAGATAAGGGGTAAATGCCACTGCCACGACCCAAGAAGCGATGAGAGCAATGCCCACGATCCAGAACATGTTACTGGTGTATTCGCCGGCGGTTGACTGAGCGAAACCGTTCGGCAAAAAACCGATCGCCGTCACGAGGGTTCCCGCCAGCATCGGTGCCGCCGTGTGGCTCCAGGCATAGGCAGACGCCTTGATGCGATCGTAGCCCTCCTCCATTTTCACCACCATCATTTCAATGGCAATGATCGCGTCATCGACCAGTAGCCCCAGCGCCAAGATCAACGACCCGAGGGTAATACGGTCGAAGTTCTTGCCGGTGGCTGCCATCACCACAAACACGATCGCCAGGGTCAAAGGCACGGCGGCGGCGACCACCACGCCGACACGCCAGCCCATGCTGAGAAAGCAGACGAGCATGACCACCAGCAGCGCGACGAAGAATTTGACCATGAACTCGCCGACGGCAGAGTCGATATTCACAGCCTGGTCGGTGACCTTCGAGAGGCTCATGCCCAGTGGCATTTCCTCATTGATCCTTGCGGTCTCGGCATCCAGCGCCTTGCCCAGATCAAGACCGTTCCAGCCCTCGCGCATCACTACGCCGAGCAACAGCGCATCTTCGCCGTTATTGCGCACCAGAAAAGTGGCCGGGTCTTCATAACCGCGTTCGACCGTCGCCACATCAGACAGCTTGAGTGTCCGCCCTTGCACGACCACAGGGGTATCGCGGATTTTCTGCAGTTTGTCGAACGCACCATCGAGACGCAGAATAATCTGTGGCCCGCTGGTTTCGATTGATCCGGCCGGGGTCAGCGCATTCTGACTGTTCAGCGCGGCGAAGATGTCCTGCGGTGACAAGCCCAGGGTCGCCAACCGGTCATGAGAGAACGAAACAAATATCCGTTCGGCTTGTTCGCCGATGATGTTGACCTTCTTCACCCCCGGCACATGCAACAGGCGCTGGCGCATCGACTCCGCATCGCGGACCAGCAAGCGCTGGGGCTCGCCTTTGGATTTCAGAGCGAACAGCGCAAAGGTCACGTCCGAATACTCATCGTTGACCATCGGCCCGATGACGCCCGCCGGCAACTTGATGGCTTCATCGTCGAGTTTTTTACGCGCCTGATAGAACTCCTCCTGCACTTGCGCAGGCGGCGTGCTATCGAGCAACGAGACCATCGTGAAAGCGAGCCCCGGCCGCGTATAGGTTTCGGAGCGGTCGTACCACTTGAGCTCTTGCAGGCGTTTTTCCAGGGGTTCCGCGACCTGATCCTGCATCTCTTGTGCGGTAGCCCCCGGCCACGCCGTGATGACGGTCAACTGCTTGACTGTAAAAGGAGGGTCTTCGGCACGCCCCAACTGGAAGAACGCCAGGATGCCGGCAACGGCAATCAGGAAAATCAGAAAGACTGTAATCGCCCGCTCGCGAACGGCGATGGCGGAAATGTTGAATCGTCCCTCGCTCATGGACGACTCCCGGCAACGGTGGCCGCATCAGGCACAGGCATTCTTACAGGCTCACCTTCGCGCAACAGATGAGCGCCCAGCGCAACGATTTGCTCGCCGACGCGAAGGTCGCCGGCCACTCGGGCCGATTCGTCGCTCAACCCTAGCACCTGAACCGGTCGCCAAGTCACGCTTGGCGGGGTGCCGGTGATAACCCACACCCCAGGGCCTTTACCGGCGTCGTAAAGCGCGGCAATGGGCACTTGCAACGACGCGGCAGGTGTCGAGACCTCGGCTATTCTGAGGGTGACTGTCGAACCTATCGGCGCATTGGCCAGCGCGCCTTCCAGTACATAGCGGGCCTCGAACGTACGCGTCGTGCGGTCCGCCGAATCCGAAAGCAACCTCAGTTTCGCGGTAACAGCCCCCGAAGCGTCGCCGTAGCGCGTGGCTTGAGCGGTGGATCCTGCTGCGGGACGCAACGTCTCGGGCAAGTGCACGATGGCCTCGCGTTGCCCTGCCCGCGCCAGTCGAACCACCGGCTGTCCCGGGCTGACGACTTGTCCGGGTTCGGCGAGTGTTTCCACTACAACGCCATCGGCATCGGCGACCAGCACCGCATATCCGGAAGCGTTGCGTGCAACGTCCGCATTTGCTTCAGCGGCGCTTAGTTGCGCCTTGGCGGTATCTGCGGCGGCTTTAATCTGATCGTATGCCGATGCGGAAATGGCGCCGGCGCTGACCAGGGTGCGATAGCGGGCTTCGTCATCGGCTGTCTGCCTGGCGCGGGCCCGTGCAGCGATGACCGACTCCTGCTGCGCGCGCGCCTGCAACCCCAAGTCAATGGGATCAAGCCGCATCAGCGGCTGACCGCGCTTGACGGTCTGCCCTGTGTCAACCAGACGCTCGAGAACCTTGCCCGATACGCGAAAGCCCAGGTCGCCCTGAATGCGCGCCGTCACCACCCCCGTAAAAGATCGGGAACCGTCGGCCGCTGCCTGAACGGCGGTAGCCCGGACCAAAGGCGCTTGAGTACGCGGGTCGACTACGGAGGAAGAATCACCGCACGCTATCAGGGCGAGTGGCAACAGGCATGCGGCTATGGGGAAAATTCGGAGCCGGCGCATAGATTCCCTTACTAAAAATAGGATAGTCATCATATTCTCAGACTTGTGACCATTGTAGTCAATAGTCACGATATTTGAACCATACGACGCTCAAGCATTATCAATTTTTCCGAAACTGCCTTTTTAATAAGCCAATAAGCTCTATCGCCTTAATTGACACATTGTGACCAATACGTACCATGGTCACGAAAATCTCGTTAAGGAACGCCGATGCCTCCTCTCCGCCCAATTACTCTTTTGGTTACCGCCAGCCTAATGACAGGTTGTGCGGTGGGTCCGGATTACCATCGTCCAGACGCCCCGCTTTCGGACCATTTCCTGGGCCAGTCCGCTGTCGAACCGCGATCAGGATTGACACCGGACGGTCTCGCCGACTGGTGGAAAAACTTTAATGATCCGCTGTTGACCGACTTCATCAACCAGGCGCTGCAGCAGAATCTGGATCTGGCACAGGCGTCGGCGCGCGTCACCCAGGCAAGGGCCGGCCTAGGAGCCGCAAACGCAGCACTGCTGCCCTCGGCGAACATCAACGCACAAGCGGCACGCGCTTATCAGTCCGTCGAGACGCCACTGGGCCAGGTGTTGAATTCAACACCGGGCTATGACCGTTACGGCAATTCTTACGAGGCCAACTTCGAGGCGAGCTGGGAAGTCGATGTCTTTGGTGGGCTGCGCCGTGGACGTGAGGCAGCAGTGGCCGAGTACCAGGCCTCAGCAGCGGGTTTCACCGCTACACGGCTGGCGATCGCCGCGCAAACGGCCGATATCTACACCACCCTGCGCGGATTGCAGGCACGGCTGGACATTGCCAACCAGCAAGTCGATACCCGGCGCGCGTTGCTGGAGAAGGTTCGGTTGCTTTACGGGAAGGGCCTGGCCGCAGAGTATCAAGTGCGCCAGGCCGAGGGTGAATTGTCACAAGTTCAGGCGAGCGTTCCGGTACTGCAAAGCGGTCTGGAGGCGGCCATGAATGCGATGGATGTGCTGCTCGGCACGCCTCCGGGCACTCACCGCACGCAACTGGCACGTGAGGGCGAAATTCCCAAGGTGCCGTCGTTGACTGCGCTGGGCACACCGGCAGATCTGCTGCGGCGCAGACCGGACCTGATCGTGGCCGAGCGTCGGCTTGCAGCCTCTAACGCGCGCATTGGTGAAGCGATTGCCGAGTACTACCCGAAATTTTCCCTCAGCGCCTTGCTGGGTAGCGCAACAGCGGTATCCGGAGGCAATCTTTTCACCAGCGGCGCGAGCCAGTCGAGCGGTGTCCTGGGCCTGCGTTGGAGGCTTTTCGACTTCGGACGCATCAACGCCCAGATCGATCAGGCCAAGGGGCAGGAAGCTGAAGCGTTGGCCGCGTATCGCCAGTCAGTACTGCGAGCCACCGAGGATGTAGAGAACGCGCTGTCCTCGCTGGTGAATCGGCAAGCTCAGACCACCACCCTTACCGGCGGCGAAGAGGCGCTGACTCAAGCTCGCCAGTCCGCGTTCACCGCCTATGAAAAAGGCACAGCCAGCCTGATCGATGTCTTGCACACCGACGAAACACTGCTGCAGGCCTCCGACGCCAGAGCGCAAGCGCGGACGGAGTCGGCCCGCGCGGCGGTGGCGGTATTCAAGTCGCTCGGCGGTGGCTGGCAACCCGCTGAATCGCAGTCTGTAACGGCGCGCTGAGCAGCAACCCCAGATCGCTTCAGACCAGGCTATTCCGAGTCGGGAGGCATGCGTACTCCCGACCCGCATTTGGCTTAACCGCGTTGAACTAGAAGCGGTAACTGACTGAAGTACCGAACCCGCTCGCACTGTTCTTGTACTTGGCACTGTACGCACCCCGGGTTGCCGAGGTGTCGTTGATCTGTACGCTCTCCTCCCAAAGATAGGAATACGCGAGATCGATCGTGACATTGTCCACGGGTGTCCAGCCGGCACCGAAGCTGAAAACCTTACGGTCGCCGGTAGGAATCCGAGGGCCGCGATCGGTATTGTTGGTGGGTGACTGATCAACCGAAAACCCGCCACGCAGCACCCATTGGTTATTCAATTGGTAGGCCGCACCGATCGCGTGAGCCCAGGTGTCATGCCAGTTCTGCTCTTCGCTGATCGTCCCCAATTGGCCGCTCAGCAACGGCGGCAAGCCGCTGTTCTCAATCGTCAGTTCCTTGAAGCGGCCCCAGCGTGTCCAGGTACTGCCCACATAGAGGGTCCAGTCGTTGTTGAATTGATGCGTCACCGAAAAGTCCACCGACTCCGGCGTGTCCACATCCAGCGACGCGTCATAGCTACGGCCGCTGACGCCCAGCACGCTGAAGATGCCATCCGTGACCTTGGTTTTGGCGTCCAAGTGGTAACTGACTTTGGAGTGATACGTCAGGCCCAGACGGGTCTGATCGGTCGCCTGCACCAGCACGCCGGCGTTGAAACCCAGTGCGGTGTCATCGCCGGTGCTTTTAAGCTTACCGTCATTACGCCCCGGGCTGAGTGGATTGGGCACCATGCCAGATATCTCTCCGCCGATACGGTTGATGGTTGGCCCGAATCCGATTGAGACTTTTTCGTTAAAGGCGTAGCTGATCGTCGGCTGGAAGGTCAGCGTGGTGACTTCACTCTTGTTGGCGTAATAGCGGCCGGCAAAACCACTGCCGTAATCGGTGATCAACCCGAAAGGCACATAAAACCCGACGCCGAATGCCCAATGCTCATCGATCGGCTTGACGTAATACCCCATCGGTACAGTGGTGGTGGGCACCATGTCGCCGTCTTCCTTCCCCCCAAACGTACTGCGTGTGTGGCTGATGTCCGATTTGGCGAACAGCGTCGCCGCCCCCACGCTCACTTGCTCTCGTTTAAGCCGCGCCATGCCTGCCGGGTTGCCGTAGAGCGTACTGGCGTCCTCCGCCGATGAAGATCGCCCGGCAAAACCGGAACCCATCCCGCTGATGCTCTGTTCGTTGAGGGCAAAACCACCGGCCAACACATTGGAAGACGCCAGCAAAACGGCGAGGCCGACGGGATTCTTGAGTATTATTTTTTTCATTATCTGGACTCTATGAGATCACTGAAAAACAACATCGAAAACGACAGCGAAGCCATACTATCCAAGTGACCATTTCAGTCAATGGTCACATAATACTAAATTGAACGCCGCTCCGGCATGCATGTGCCGGGAACAGGAAATCCGGTTTGGGGATGTCGCGCTCTGGCTCAGCTCACCTGAACAGGTGAGCTGAGTTGGTCAGGGCATCAGGCTACGCAGAATGAGGTTGGAGGTCAGCGTGGGCGCTACCTCGATAAAATCGAGATTGTGCTGCAGCAGCAACGGGTTGACGAAGGGGCGCAGGGCCAGATGAATCGCCTCGACGGTCTCGTCCAGCGGGGTCTTGCGCTCGAACTCTCCGAGCTCCCGCCCTTCACGCACGATGTCGAAGATAAAGCACTTGATCTGGTCTTCATACATCTGGGCACTGGGCCAGCGCTCCCCGGCGGAGAATGCAGCGATGTCGTAGAGCTTGCGATCATTGAAGAACAGATCCACCCCCGTTGCTATCACGGTTTTGACTAGTCGGCGGAAACGCTCGGTTGGCGAAATCGCCTCTGCGTTAACAGCCTGTTCTACCGCTGCAACGATTTGGCCCAGACAATTTGAGCAGATCGCTTCGCCGATCGCCTGTTTGGAATCAAAGAATTTATAGATGTAGGCCTTGGAAAAACCGATGGCCCTCGCCAGGTCGGAAACCGTGGTTTTGCCGTAGCCGTATTGACTGAAGTGTTCATTGGCTGCCGCGACAATCTGATCACGAATGTCGTGATCGACTGGGCCACGTGGGCCGGGCGAAGATATGGATGGCTGATTCATGGGCGTAGCTTACTCACCCTGTCGAGGACTTACAAATCGTGACCAATTTAGAACATAGTCACGAATAACTGGCGAATCGACTGAAAACGGGCTGACGTTCAAGTCATCGAACACCCTTCTACGGCGTTTCCACTTCATCGACCGGCAATGAAGCAAACATTTCAGCGCGGCATATCTCAAGTATCTCATCCGCCAATGCAGAATCATCCGGGCAGGCGCGTGACAGGACGATTGCTCCGACCGCACGCGACAGCAAGTCGATCATTTTCTGTCTCCCTTCACCCTCCGCGGCATCCGGCCCTGTCGGGTATTTATCCCCCAGGGTCTGCAGGGTACGTTCAATGCCTTCGGCAAACGTCGCTTTCACATCGTCCGGCTGACGCGCCGCGTCGCCACACAGTGCGGCCATGGTGCAACCGCTGCCGCGTCCGTCGCGATGTTCTCTGTTCACGTAGACGTCGATGAATCCCGGAACATCGAGCGTCTGGGCGCCGGTCAACGATTTGCCGAGACTGCAGGCAGAGGCTTCGGCCATCAGGTCAGCCTTCGAACCGAAGTGCTTGTAGAAGCCTCCATGAGTGAAACCGGCAGCCGCCATGAGGTCCGCCACACCGACGCCGTCAAAACCACGCTCACGGAACAGCTCTGAGGCCGTTTCAACGATGTGTTCTCGATTGGCCTGCGCTTGGGCCTTGGTCACTCTCACGTGCAATACCTCGTGTTCAGCGGGAATTCCTGCGTCCGATGATACATAGATGTCGCCCATAATCAAAATCGTTGACAGTTTAGATTTCGATCATCATCCTAATTTCACACCCACCGATCTCCATCCACGGGCACGGAAGATTCATCACATGACCAAACAGACTCTGTTCACTCCTTACACGCTAGGCAGTCTCACGCTGTCGAACCGCGTCGTTCTCGCACCGCTGACACGCAACCGCGCGGGCCAGGGCTTTGTCCCGAGCGAATTCGCGGCAACCTATTACAGCCAGCGCGCCAGCGCCGGTTTGCTGATCAGCGAAGCTACTCAGATTTCCCGACAGGGTCAGGGTTATCAGGACACCCCCGGGATCTACACCCAGGCACAGATTGACGGTTGGCGCACAGTCACTGATGCCGTCCACGCCAAGGGCGGAAAAATCTTCCTGCAGCTGTGGCATGTCGGCCGCGTCTCACACGTTGACCTGCAAGAAAACGGCGCCGCACCGGTGGCCCCTTCTGCACTGCGTGCCGTGACCAAAGTGTTCGTCAATAACCGCTTTGAAGACGTCTCCGAACCCCGCGCCCTGGAAGCCAGCGAACTGCCGGGGATCGTTTCCGATTTCCGCCAGGCTGCGGCCAACGCGGTCGATGCCGGGTTCGATGGCGTGGAGATTCACGGTGCAAACGGCTACTTGCTGGATCAATTCCTCAAGGACAACGCCAATCTGCGCACCGACGCTTACGGCGGCTCGATTGAAAATCGTGCGCGCCTGTTGGTCGAAGTGACGGCGGCCGTCATCAATGAGATCGGCGCGGATCGCACTGGCGTGCGCCTGTCTCCCGTGTCGCCGGCCAATGGCGTCTCCAGTAGCGATCCGCAGGCGCAATTCAATTACGTCGTCGAGCAACTCGACGCCCTCGGTGTGGTTTATCTGCACATGGTCGAAGGCGCGACCGGCGGCCCGCGCGACGTGGCCCCTTTCGATTTCGGCGCCCTGCGCCAGCGCTTCAAAAACACCTATATCGCCAACAACGGCTATGACCTGGACCTAGCGAACGCGCGGCTCGCCGAAGACCAGGCCGACCTGATCGCCTTCGGACGCCCTTTCATTGGCAACCCGGATCTGGTGGAGCGCCTCAAGCAGGACGCGCCGCTGTCCGCGTTCAATCCCGCCACCCTCTACGGCGGCGGCGCGGCGGGCTACATCGACTACCCGACACTGGCTGAATCGAGCGTCAGCGCAAGCTGAGCGCGTTCTGTTTCTCACCTCCTGAAAGAGAGATACCCCATGAACACTCGCCCTACTGTTCTGATCACCGGCGCCTCCACCGGCATTGGCGCTGTCTACGCCGAACGTTTCGCACAACGCGGCCATGATCTGGTACTGGTCGCCCGCGATCAGGCTCGCCTGGACGCACTCGCAGCGCGATTGCGCAGCGAGCACGACGTCGCCGTCGATGTCATCCCGGCAGACCTGACCCAACTCAGCGATCTCACCACCGTTGAAAGCCGCCTGCGCGACGACGCCCGCATCGGCATTCTCGTCAATAACGCCGGCGCCGCGCTGTCCGGCCACTTCGTCGACCAAAGCACCGACAGCGTTGCGCAACTGGTTGCCCTCAATACCACGGCATTGGTGCGGCTCGCCAGCGCCATCGCACCACGCCTGGCCAAGGCCGACGATGGTGCGATCATCAACATCGGTTCGGTGGTGGGTCTGGCGCCGGAGTTCGGCATGACGGTCTACGGTGCGACCAAGGCCTTTGTGCTGTTCCTGTCCCAGGGCCTGAGCCTGGAGCTTTCGCCTCAGGGCGTCTACGTGCAGGCCGTGTTGCCCGCCGCCACCCGCACGGAAATCTGGGATCGCTCCGGCGTCGACATCAATACCCTGAGCGAAATCATGGAAGTGGGTGACTTGGTGGATGCCGCTCTGGTCGGCTTCGATCGTCGCGAACCTGTGACCATCCCGCCGCTGCACGAAGCTGAGCGCTGGGATGACCTGCAGGGCGCACGCCAGGGTCTGCTGGGGCAAATCCGCCAGTCTGCGGTCGCCCAACGCTACCAGACGCCACAGTGATTTTTTGCTAGCGAGCATTCGCGGCAGATTCGATGCAGGCACATGGCATTGCATCGAATCCTGCCCGCTGGCCGGAGTGACTATGAGTTCAATGCAGACAAATTCCCGCTCGGGTTCGCCGACGTTATTCATCGACGCGGCGAACCAGTCGATAACGGTCAACGGCATTCCCTTCGCCTACCGCGACACTGGGCCCGCAACCGGCATGCCCCTGGTACTGTTCAACCATTGGGGCGCAGTGCTGGACAACTTCGACCCCGCGATCATCGATGGCCTGGCGCAAACCAGACGCGTCATCACCACCGACTATCGCGGCATCGGCAACTCGGGTGGAACCGCGCCACTGACGGTGGGCGAAATGGCCGACGATGCCATCCAGCTGATCAGGGCGCTGGGGCTGAAAACCGTGGATGTGCTCGGTTTCTCCCTCGGAGGTTTCGTCGCTCAGGACATTGCCCTCAAGGCGCCTGACTTAGTACGCCGGTTGATTCTGACCGGTACTGGACCGGCGGGAGGCACCGGCATCGACAAGGTCGGCACAGTGTCATGGCCATTGATCCTCAAAGGTTTGCTGACCCTGCGCGATCCCAAGTTCTACCTTTTCTTCACCTCGTCTGCCAATGGGCGACGGTCTGCCTCGCAGTATTTAAGACGCCTCAAGGCACGCAAGAAAAATCGCGACAAGGGCCCGACGCCCCGCGCTTTCCTGCGGCAATTGAAAGCCATCACGGCGTGGGGCAGACAACCGCGACAAGCGCTTGGACGCTTGCGCACGCCGACGCTGGTCGTCAACGGCGACAACGACATCATGGTGCCCAGCGTTAACTCGTTTGAACTGGCCAGGCTTATCCCCAACGCACAGTTGGTGATTTATGAGGATGCCGGGCATGGTGGGATTTTCCAGCATCACGCCGACTTTGTGACGAAGGCGCAGGCGTTTCTTGATGCTTGACCACGTCACGCAGCAACACCGCAACCCCACCGACTACCCTCCGTATAACCAGCAAGAGCCGCACCACGATGAAAGCATTTCTGATTGATGGCTATGGCAAGAACCCCGGACGCATTGGCGAAGCGCCCGCCCCTGCAGTCGGTGCCCACGACGTCTTGATCGAGGGCCATGCGAGCAGTGTCAACGTGCTGGATTCGAAGATCAGCAAAGGCGACTTCAAGCTGATTCTGCCCTATGCCTTTCCGTTGATATTGGGCAATGACCTGGCGGGGGTTGTGGTTAAAGTCGGCCCGGAGGTGACACGCTTCAAACCGGGAGACGAGGTATACGCTCGCCCGCCCGAAGCGCGGATCGGGACGTTCGCCCAATTGATCGCCGTGAACGAAAACGCGGTCGCCCTGAAACCCGCCAATACCGACATGGCACAAGCCGCATCCCTGCCCTTAGTTGCACTGACCGCCTGGCAAGTACTGGTTGAAACCGCCCGGCTGCAAAAGGGCCAGAAAGTGCTGATTCACGCGGGTTCCGGCGGCGTCGGCACAATTGCGATTCAGCTTGCCAAACACCTCGGTGCGTTTGTCGCCACAACTACCAGCACCGCCAATGTCGAATGGGTCAAGGCGCTGGGGGCCGATCTAGTCATCGACTATAAACAGCAGGACTTCGAAAATGTGCTGCGTGACTACGACGTGGTGCTGAACAGCCTTGGCGCCGACGTGCTGGAGAAATCACTCGCGGTCCTGAAACCCGGTGGTCAACTCATTTCCATCTCGGGCCCACCCACTGTGCAGTTCGCGAGGGAGCAAGGATTGTCCTGGCCATTGCAGCAAGTCATGCGACTGCTGAGCCTTGGCATTCGTCGCAAAGCGCGCAAGCAGGATGTCAGCTACGCGTTCGTGTTCATGCGGGCCAATGGCGCTCAACTGCAACAAATCACCGCGCTAGTGGAGGACGGGATCATCAAACCAGTGGTTGATCGTTCCTTCCCCTTTGAATCAACGGCTGAAGCATTGAAGTACGTTGAGCAGGGACGCGCCAAGGGCAAGGTCGTTGTTTCGCTCAAATGACCACGCCGCCTACTCATGAGTCGACCATAGAAACTGCACAGCTTTTACTGCTTGAGCGCTCATCATCCGAAGCGATTTCGCCAGAGGTGCAGGAACAGCAAGCGCCGCAACCGGATGTTGCGCGGGTTGAACCGCCCGTTATCGTTTGGCGCAGTTTGATGCTTGAGCCATAAGGCGAAACCGGTTGCAGGTGATCTCGTCAGGCTGTCGCGTTCGGCTCGACAAGATGAACTTCCGTGGCATTGCGTCCGGCCAGCCAGGCAAGCACAGATGCGGCGACTAGGACAGCGGCGCTAAGCTCGAAGGTGGCTTTGTAGCCGCTCAAATCAAAGGCCAGACCGCCAATGATTGCGCCGCCGGCGATCGCTAGTTGGACGATGGCCACCAGCAAGCCGCCTCCGGCTTCCGCATCATCCGGGAGCGTCTGCGCCATCCATGTCCACCAGCCGACCGGCGCGGCCGTGGCGACCAGCCCCCAGATTCCGAGCAACACGGCGGTCAGCACCGGTGATTTGCCGAAGCTGACCAACGCCAGCGCGATCACCGCCATGATCAGTGGAATGGCGGTCAGCGTGCGGTAGAGGCCGCGACCGATAAACCGTTCGATCAGAAAGGTGCCGATAAAACCTGCCACTCCAAGCCCCAGCAGCATGAAGGACAAGGTTGAGACACTGACGCCGGTCACGCCCTCAAGAAATGGTCGCAAGTAGGTGAACAGCATGAACTGGCCCATGAAAAACACGCTGACGGCGACCATGCCCAAGGCCACTGGCAACTGTTTCATCAGTCGCAGAACGTTGCCGCTACCGGCCTGGTGCTCGGCCTTGAAGGACGGCAGGCTGATCAGCAGCCACACGGCGGCCAGCACTGCGACTGGAACCACACAGAAGAACGCGCCACGCCAGCCGATCAGCGAACCAAGAAAACTGCCCGCCGGAGCGGCGATGACCGTGGCCAGCGCGTTACCGCCATTGACGATGGCCAGCGCTCGCGAAACCTGTTCAGGCTTCACCAGACGCATTGCAGTCGCCGCCGACAATGACCAGAAACCACCAATCGCTATCCCGATCAACGCACGTCCAAACATGAATGACGGGTAGCCCGGCGCGACCGCGACGACCGTACCGGAGACGATCATCAACAAGGTCAGGCCCAGCAGCAGCTTCTTGCGTTCGACGCGAGCGGCGACCGAGGCAATCAGCAGGCTGGTGATCAAGGCAAAGGCACCGGACACGGAAATCCCCTGCCCGGCCTGGCCTTCGGTGATATGCAGGTCGGCTGCAATCGGCGTCAGCAGGCTGACCGGCATGAACTCTGAAGCGACCAGAGCGAATGCGGCCAACGACATGGCCAGCACAGCGCTCCAGCCGCCTGTTCTTTTAGAAGGATCTGTAGAAGGAAACGTCATGGAAACTACCTGTGGTGCGAAAAACCTGTGGATGTGATGCGCAGGGGGCAAGCAGCTTGAAGCTGATTCGGGCGCTGCCCCTGTAACAGATAGACACATTCTCCCGGTCAATCCGGCCCTTCCCTAGCGCATTCCTCTTGAATGCTTGCCTGATCCTCTGGCGATGCAGGTTGATGGATAGGAAACGTCTCGCGCGCGGATT
Source organism: Pseudomonas sp. 22189 (assembly GCF_052045635.1). NCBI lineage: Bacteria > Pseudomonadati > Pseudomonadota > Gammaproteobacteria > Pseudomonadales > Pseudomonadaceae > Pseudomonas > Pseudomonas sp. 22189. Next base: position 11,609 of record NZ_JBQEPG010000032.1, on the reverse strand, counting down.
AGAGTTCGGTCAATAGGAGTGACCCGACATGATCCCTACCCCTCTGCCCCAGGAATCGCCTTTGGCATTGCACATCGACCCGCGCGTGAGTGCTCCGGGTGACTTCGCCACGGTCATACCCGGGCTGTCACTGTTTCGTCGCGACCAGCCGGCGGCCCCCGTGGTGTGCATGATCGAACCGAGCCTGATTCTCGTCGGTCGCGGTGAAAAGCGTTTGTGGGTCGGTGGCGAGGGTTACAGCTACGACCCTTCGCGGTTTCTGGTCACCTCACTGGACCTGCCTGCCAACTCCGAAGTGATGCTTGCCAGTCCCCAGCAGCCCTGTGTCGGCCTCGTGCTGAAACTGGATGTCAGCATGCTCGCCGAGGTCATCACCAAGAGCGGCTTGCCGGCCAAGCGCCAGCCAGCAACGGGCACGGGCGCCGCGATTGGCAGCCTGTCGTCCGCGCTGGAGGGCGCACTTGATCGCCTGCTGGCGTTGCTCGATGAGCCCGAGGCGATTCCGGTGCTGGCGCCGCTGATTCTGCGTGAAATCCACTATCGGCTGCTGCATACCGATCAAGGCGCACGGCTGCGGCAGATCACGGCCGTCGATGGTCAGGGTTATCGCATCGCCAAGGCGATTGACTGGCTCAAGGTCAATTACACCGATGCCCTGCGCATCGACGATCTGGCTGCGCAGGTGCAGATGAGCGCGCCGACCTTTCACCATCATTTCCGCCAGCTCACCGGCATGAGTCCGCTGCAATACCAGAAATGGCTGCGGCTCAACGAAGCGCGGCGACTGATGCTGGTCGAACGCCTCGACGTGTCGCGGGCGGCGTTTGCGGTCGGTTATGAAAGCCCTTCGCAGTTCAGCCGCGAATATGGCCGGCTGTTCGGCACCGCGCCGAGTCGTGACATTGCCCTGTTGCGCGGGCAGCCATTCGAGGCAGAAGCGCTCGGCACAGTAGCGAATTGAACGAACAACCAACGTCACCGGTGATGCGCCCCGCCGCGTGTCACCGCTCATAACAATGCACGTCAACCGATGATCAGCGGGTGAACCATGGAACTACGAATCAACCAGAAGACCTATCAGGTCGATGCCGACGCCGACACGCCCTTGCTGTGGGTGATCCGCGATGATCTTGGCATGACCGGCACCAAGTACGGCTGCGGACTGGCGCAATGCGGCGCCTGCTCGGTGCTGGTGGACGGCAACGTCGTGCGTTCGTGCGTCACGCCGGTCGCGGGTGTGGTCGGCCGCGAGGTCACGACCATTGAGGCCATCGAAAGCGATGAAGTGGGCAAACGAGTGGTCTCGACCTGGGTCGATTTGCAGGTCGCTCAGTGCGGCTATTGCCAGTCCGGGCAGGTGATGGCCGCTACCGCGCTGCTCAAGCAAAACCCCAAGCCCAGTGATGCGCAAATCGAGGCGGCGATGGTCAATCTATGCCGCTGCGGAACGTACAACGCCATTCATGCCGCCGTGCATGAGCTGGCCGGCAAGGGAGACGCGTGATGAACGTTCGCATCGAACCTTCACAGCTAGCCTCAGTACTGGATCTGCACGAACCGATCAATGTTTCGCGCAGACGTTTCCTGACCGGTACCGCCGTCGGCGCGCTGGTCCTCGGCTTCGGTCTGCCGCTCGGTGCGACGCGCGTGCAGGCTGCCGTTGCGACGACGGCCGAGCGCGGCACGCAAGTGCCGGCGTTTCTCGAAATCCGCCCGGACAACCGCGTGCGTCTGCTCTGCCCGTTTATGGAGGGCGGACAAGGCACGTTCACGGCGATGGCGCAGATTGTCGGTGAGGAACTGGATGCCGACCCGGCATCTTTCCTAGTCGAAGCCGCGCCGCCCGGCGAAGCTTATGTGGTGTTGGAAAACGGCATGCGCATCACCGGCGGTAGCATGTCGGTGCGCATGAGTTACCCGGTGATGCGCCGCCTCGGCGCCCTCGCCCGCGCCATGTTGTTGCAGGCGGGCGCGCAGCAACTGGGCGTGCCAGTAAGTGAATTGACCACCGAGCCTGGCAAAGTCGTGCACGCCAAGTCGGGCCGCTCGCTGGCCTACGGTGAACTGGCCGAGCGTGCGATGGATCTGCCGGTTCCTGATCCGGCTTCCGTGAAGCTGCGCGATCCGAGCCAGTTCCGCTGGATCGGCAAACCGGTGAAGCGGCTCGATGCCTACGACAAGTCAACCGGCAAGGCGCTCTACAGCATCGATCTGAAAGTCGACGACATGCTCCATGCCGCCGTGCAACATGCCCCGCGCCTGGGAATGACCGTGGGCAATGTGCGCAACGAAGATCAGGTCAAGGCGATGAAAGGCGTGCATTCCGTGCATCGTCTGCCGGGTGCTGTGGCGGTGGTCGCCGAGCGCTGGTGGCACGCCAAACGTGCGGTCGAGGCGATTCAGGTCGACTGGCAAGAGCCAACGGCCGAGAGCAAAGTGCGGCCGATGCCCGCCGACTTTTCCAGCGATGCCTGGCTCAAGCGCCTCGCTGAAGATAAAAGCCCGGCCAAAGATGATGAAAACGAAGGCGACGTGGCGGCGATTCTCAAGGAGACCAAGACCCGGATCGACGCCACCTACCACAACCAGTACCTGAACCACGGCCAGCTGGAGCCGCCTTCAGCACTGGCCCGATTCAACCCGGACGGTTCGCTGGAAGTCTGGCTGCCGAATCAGGCGCCGGACATGTTCCGCGCCGACATCGCCAAGCGTACGGGCCTCGATCTTTCGCGCATCACCTTGCATTCGCCACTGCTGGGTGGGTTTTTCGGCCGGCATTTCCTCTATGACTCGGCCAGTCCGTATCCGCAGGCGATTGCGCTGTCCAAGGCAGTTGGCCGTCCGGTCAAGCTGATCTGGAGCCGCGAAGAAGAGTTCCTGCGTGACGTGCTCCGCCCGGTTGCCGCGGTGAATTTCCGGGCGGCACTGGACAACGACGGCTGGCCGCTGGCAATCGAAGCGATCAGTGCCACCGAAGGCCCGACCGAAGCCCTTGCCGGCAAACAGGGTGAAAAGCTCGATCCAACGGCGCTTGAAGGCTTGTCGGGCAAGTCCTACGCGATCCCCAACAAACGCATCGCACAGATCTACGTCAAAGGCCCGGCCATGCTCGGTTACTGGCGTTCGGTGGGCAATTCGCTCAACGACTTCTTCTATGAATCGTTCCTTGACGAACTCGCCGACAAGGGCGGCAAAGACCCGTTCGACCTGCGCCTGCATTTGCTGCGTGACAACAAACGCCTGACCACGCTGCTGCAAGCGGTGGGTGAACTGTCCGGAGGCTGGAAGCGCGGGCCGTTTACCGCCGAGGATGGCAGCAAACGTGCACGCGGCGTGTCCATGGCTTCGCCGTTCGGTACAGAGACGGCGGTAATCGCCGAGGTGTCCATCGAAAACGGTCAGGTCAAGGTGCACAACATCTGGCAGGCGATTGACCCAGGCAGCATCGTCAACCCGGCGATTGTCGAGGCGCAGGTCAATGGCGCCGTGGCGTTGGGACTGTCGCAAACGCTGGTGGAGGAAGCCGTGTGGGTGGATGGCAAACCCCGGGCGCGCAACTACGACTTGTATCCGATCCTGCCGCCTGCGCGGATGGCACGGGTTCATGTCCGTGTGGTCGAGAGCGGGGAAAAAATGGGTGGCATCGGTGAACCGCCATTGCCTGCGGTCGCGCCCGCTGTCGCTAACGCGGTGGCAGCGCTAACCGGTCAGCGGGTGCGCAGCCTGCCCCTGAGCCGACACACCTTCACCTGATCAGCGCCGGAGCATTCATGAATAACAGCCGATTCGCAAGAACCGCTGGCTGGCTGGCCGTGCCGTGTCTGGTCGCGGCAGGCCTGCTGGCCTGGTATGTCACCCGCGAGCCCGTCTCGCGCCTGGAAAACCACCAGATCGCCGTGGCCGACATCGACCCGGCATTGGTTGCTCGGGGCGAATACGTCGCCAGGTTGAGTGATTGCGTGGCCTGTCACAGCGTGCCGAATGGCGCTCCGTTCGCCGGTGGGCTGGAAATGGCCACACCGCTGGGTGCGATCCATGCGACCAATATCACCCCGGACATGGAAACCGGCATCGACCACTACAGCCTGGCGGACTTCGATCGTGCCGTGCGCCATGGAGTAGCTCCCGACAGTCGCCGGTTATACCCGGCGATGCCCTACCCGTCCTACGCCAAGCTCAGTGACGATGACGTGCGTGCGCTGTATGCGTTCTTCATGAAAGGCGTGGCGCCGGTCAAACAGGCGAACACCCCGAGTGCGATTCCGTTTCCGCTGAACCTGCGCTGGCCGATTGCACTGTGGAACGGCGTATTTGTCGACGCCGAGCCCTACGTAGCCAAACCGTCGCAGGATGAACAGTGGAACCGTGGCGCTTACCTCGTTCAGGGCGCTGGACACTGCGGCAGCTGCCATACGCCGCGTGGCTTGGCGTTCAACGAAAAGGCGCTGGATGAATCCGGTACACCATTCCTCGCGGGCGCCTTGCTCGATGGCTGGTATGCACCGAGCCTGCGCGATGATCACAACACCGGCCTGGGCCGTTGGAGCGAGTCGGAAATCGTGCAGTTCCTCAAGACCGGGCGCAACCAACATGCGGTGGTCTACGGCTCGATGACCGAGGCGTTCAACAACTCCACGCAGTTCATGAGCGATGACGATCTGACCGCGATTGCCCACTATCTGAAGTCGCTTCCCGGGGATCGCGAACGAGATGGCGCGCCGTGGCAGTACCAAGCGGTTTCGGCAGCGCAACGTCTGGACTCGCCCGGTGCTCATACCTACGTGACACGCTGTGCGTCGTGCCACGGTCTGGACGGCAAGGGTCAATCGCAATGGATGCCACCGCTGGCCGGCGCGACGTCTGCACTGGCCAAGGAAAGTGCTTCGGCGATCAACATCACTCTCAATGGCGCGCAACGTGTGGTGGCGGCCGGCGTGCCGGATGCCTATCGCATGCCGGCCTTCCGTGAGCAGTTGTCGGATCAGCAGATCGCCGAAGTGTTGACCTTCATGCGCAGCACCTGGGGCAATCAGGGCGGTGCTGTTGATGCACAGGCGGTTGGCAAACTGCGTGAGCACACCGATCCGGCCAGCAGCAGCCCGATCATTCTGCAGATGCGTTAGAGGAAAACCTGATGGAGAGCATCGACTTGCTGGTTCTGCGCACAGCGCGGGACTGGCTTGCCGCCGGCGAGCGTGTGTTGCTCGCCACGGTGGCGCGCACCTGGGGTTCATCACCACGGCCAACGGGTTCGATGATGGCTTTGCGTGACGATGGTCGCGTGGTGGGCAGCGTGTCCGGTGGCTGCATCGAAGACGATTTGATCCATCGCTATACCACGGCCCATGGCGGCAGCGCTTTCAGCGACAGCGCGCCGCAAGTGGTGCGCTATGGTGTCAGCGCCGATGAGGCGCATCGCTTCGGCCTGCCCTGCGGTGGCACGCTTGAACTGATTCTGGAGCTCAACCCGGCGTGGCAGTCACTCGACTCGTTGCTAGTGCAACTGGACGCCGGGCAACTGGTCCGTCGTCGCCTGGCGTTGGAGTCCGGTCAGGTCATGCTCGAACCGACCGCGACGCCCGAACAATTCAGCTTCGATGGCACGCAAATGCTCAACACCCTGGGGCCAGGCTATCGGATGCTGATGATCGGTGCGGGCGCGCTGGCCGAGTATCTGGCCACCATGGCGCTGTTCAACGGTTTCAAGGTGGTGGTGTGCGATCCGCGTCCCGAGTACATCGAGACCTGGGCGGTGGAAGGCGTGGAGCGGATTGTCGGCATGCCGGACGACGTGGTCCGCGACTTCGCGGTCGATCTACGCACCTGCATTGTCGCCTTGAGTCATGACCCCAAACTTGACGATCTGGCCCTGCTCGAAGCACTCCACAGCCCGGCGTTTTACATCGGCGCCATCGGCTCTCGACGCAACAGCCAGCTGCGCCGCGAACGCCTGATCGAACATTTTGGTGAGACCGAAGCGTCGCTTGAGCGACTGCACGGACCGATCGGCCTCTACATCGGTAGCAAGACGCCTGCGGAAATCGCCGTAAGCGTGATGGCCGAGATCCTTGCAGCCAAGAATGGTGCGAGCCTGCCGAGTGGACTCAGCGTCTCCCAAGCAAAACACTCCATTGAGTCTGTGGCCTCCTCATCGTAGAGCGATGCTTAGTTGCCGAAGCCCGGTGCATATTTTTCAGCACTCCGGCAGCGCAAGCCCATAGTCGTCAGTGGAGACTTGAGCCGCCTCGTTGAGTCGCTGGCGCAACGCAGTAGTTAGTTGCCGCTCCACTTCCCAAGGATCCGACAAGGCGGCGAGTTGCGGCGCTAACTGCGGCGACAGGCTCATCAAAGAATGATTGAGCGCACGTGCCGTTTCAAAAGCAGCTTTCTGCACAAAGCTGATCTCGACCAGTTCACCCTGCGCCTTGCGAAACTCCATCTCAGCCATCCGCGCCAAGTAGTGCTCGCGATGTGCACGCGCTTTCTGAAAGTCCGGAGTCTGCCCTTGCGCAGGATCAGCGGGCGGCGGCGCAGCCATGTTCGTCGGCTCGGATTCAGCTGCGACGTAACTGTACACATAACGCTGGAGCCGATCTTGTTAGTGGCGAGCAGCGACGGCAGCCTTGCTGGGGTCGGCGGTATCGCTGATCAACGCTTCAGTGCCCAGCACGTCAACCTGCTTACCATTGAATAAGAGAACCAGGTGGCCATTCTCTTTCAGCCAGGTGATGTAGCTCGGTGACCGGCCGATGTGCGCAGTGAAGGCACTCGTGGACAGGTACGTGGCAGTGCTCATAAGCCCTCCTTTTCAGCGGCTTTTCAATGAATCCTTTCAAGATTTCAGTGGATTGAAATTTCAGTAAGCGGGCGGGCCTCCCACTAACACGATCCCGCGGGTTTCCGACCCCGTGTCCTTTGGAAGTCCCCAGGGTCCCCGGCGGTTTTCTGCCCGGTCTGGTCGGTCGAGCCGGCATCCGAGTACCATGCCCTGCCCCATCCGTTTGGAAAGACGGACATCCCTGCGCACGTTTCAGCTAGAGAGATTCCGCGAGTTCGCTAACCCGTGTAGGGGGCGGCCCTCAGGGAGGACCCGTGAAATCTGCGCCCTACCGGCCTGCCCGGCTCATGCCTTCGGCTCGTCCTCGCTCGGGTCAAGCCGCTTGGCGACCCAGCGTTCGTACAAGCCGATTGCAACGTCGGCGCCGGCCATCGCGGTCAGGCAACCCAAGGCGCCCGCTGTCCAGATCGACAAGCCCGCGCCGAACAGCAACATCATCGCTGACACGCCGCAGACGATGCAGGCACCGGACCGAAGTGCGAGGCGCCGCAGTAACGCCCAGCCTCGTGCCCCGTCCTTGTCAGCGCGCCACATCTCGCCCGACACACCGCCAACCAGGGACAGGGCAATCACCAACCAGATCGGCATTTCTGCCAGCGCCTGTTGCTCGTTCGTCATTACCCTGCCCCTTAAACAAAAAAACCCGGCGCTATGGCCGGGTCAGGTGGTGGGTGGTCTGCCGCGCTTTGCGGTCGCACCCATCGAAGATGGCCCCTTTTTACAGCTCGATTCTGCTGGCAGCAAGACTGATTTAATGCCATCCGGTGAATGTGTGGCTTATGTCTGGTGAACGGCTGGCGAATGTCGGTGAATATCTATCCCGGCTGTCTTTTGCTTTTCTGGCGTCCCATACGTCCCACTTCTCTAAAACAAGGTGGGACGTCTGAAAGCCCCGCAGATTGGGGCGTTGCCCCACCGTCCTACTTTTCTTTCTCTTTTCTCGTGTATAGAGAGAAATTTAAAAAGCACGCGTGCGCGTGAACGCGCGTATCTGTGCCCGCTACGCATACACGGGTGGGAGGCAAAAAAGGTGGGACGGTGGGACAACCCAACAACGACGGGGCCTGTGCCCGTCCCATTGCTGCAAATGCAGTAGGACGGACGCAGGCCGGTGGGACGGCGTAAGCCAGAGGGATGCCCACGATCAAGCCGCTTCCCCCAGGAGGAAGTGCTCGACCACGATGTGGGCGTCGTGCAGGCGCTGGTAGTAGACGTTGCGCGTGCAGCCACTGCGCGTCAGACGTGCCGCCAAGGGCGTGTCAGGCTGGAAGTAATGCACCTGCACCACCGTCATCAGCTCGGGATCGAGGCGTTTCTTGACGATGCGCTCAATGTCAAGAGACGCCTCGAGCGGTACTCGGCTCCCGCGCCGTCCGCGCACCAGCTGACCGCCGCTTTCCATCATCATCGCAACCATGTTGCCGCCCGAGTAACCAGCGGCCACCTCATCGCTGTGCAGCTCTTGCGCCCATTGTTTGAGGGCCATATCGATTGCCTTAATCATCGAAGCACGGCTCCTCGAACTCGTCCCGTTGCAGCGCAGACGCCCTGCCCCAGTGCTCGGGTTTTTTGTACGCCCATGGCCGCTGGCCGCTCTTGTTCAACGCACCTAGACGGAAGCGTCGCCAGCCGAGCCGGTGCAGGATTGCGCCGACGCGCATTTGCTCGGGCTTGCCCCAATGCCCTGGATCGAGCTTGAGTGCTTGACTCATCACTTCACTGCCGGTGGTTGTCTCGCCGATCTGCGACTCTTCGAGCCAGGTCAAGATCGGTGTTTCCCATTCGTCCACCACAAAGCGTTCGTCCTGCTCTTCGCTGAACATCGGCGCTTCTTCTCGCGTGACCCACCAAAGGTCGCCGGCCTCGAAGCAGAACACCGCTTCGGCCCATAGCTGGTCGCGGATCTCGCGCAGCAACGGCACATCGACCTTGGTACAAGCCACCGGCCAATAACGACGGTTGCCGGTGGCGTCCTTGAGGTATTCGTCCTGGTTGGTGGTGCCGACAAAGACACACTGGCGTGGCACGTCCAGGGTTCTGCGGCCATAGCTTTCACGGTAGGTGTCGGTCGAGGCCGAGAAGAACTGTTTGGCCTTGGTGCTCTCGGCCTTGTTGAAGCTGTCCAGCTCGCCGAGCTCGACAATCCACTTGCCCCGAATGGCCTGGAAGCCGTCCTTGTCGCCGAGGGCAAACGGGGTGTCCATGAACCACTCACCGCCGAGCACGCTCATGGCGGTCGACTTACCGGCGCCCTGTACGCCTTCGAGGATCATCACCGAGTCCGCCTTGCAGCCTGGCTTCATCACCCGCGCTACGGCCGAGATCAGCCAGCGTTTGCCGACCTTGGAGGTGTAGTCGGTTTCTTTCACCCCCATGACATCCGTTAACCAACGCTCCAGGCGTGGCACCCGATCCCATTCGAGTTTTTTCAGGTACTCGCGCACCGGGTGAAAGGCGTGGTCGTGAGCGACCACACTCACCGCCTCGATCACGTGCGAGGACTTCACGCGCAGGTTGTACTGCTGCGCGAGCCACTTCATCACGCGCACGTCGTCGATGTCGGCCCACTCGCCAGTGCCACCGCCATAGGGCGCGGCACGCAGCTTGACGATCTTCGAGCTGAAGGCGCAGTAGCTGATCACCCCGGCCCAGCGTTCGTCGTGAGCGAGGATCAGTTCGACGTTCTGCATGTGCGCGATCAGGGCGCCGCTCTCGCTGCGGGCCAACTGATCTTTCCAGCCACCAGCTGCTGGTGGGCGGACCACGGCCAGCACTTGGCGGCGAACTGCGTCGAGACCTTCGGCGACATGCAGGTCGTTGAAGTCGGTCCACTTGTCGTGGCGCTCGACCGCGAAGATCGGCGCAACCACCTGGGCACCGACGATCAAAGCGGCGTTGCTCGCCTTCTCCTCACCCGGATTCCAGGCATCGCCGTTGGGCTTGGTGGTCTTCCAGTCGTCATCGCGGCAGATGATCAGCGGGCAGCCGGCGAAGCGCTCGCGCATGACCTTGCACACAGCCAGCAGGTTGCCCGCATCGAAGGCCACGGCCACCGCGAGCGACGTCGCCATGTGCAGGCTGGCGCCGGTGGCGTAACCTTCACAGACCAGCACCGGTTCACCCGGTACTGGGTGCGGACCGAGCAGGTGAAAGGTGCCCTCCTTAGCCATCCCGTAGGGCCAGTAGGATTTGTCGCGGCCGGTGTCTTCCTGCTTGTTCGGGAAGATCACCTGCAGGCCCATGATCTGATCACGGGCGTTCTTCATTGGGACCAATACGGCGCCGGTGCGCGGCGCGTAACGCACGTTAATGCCAACAATCTGTTTGCGGTCCAGGTAATCGCTGCGCCCGGTGGTCGGCATGCGCTCAAACAGACCCTGCGCCCTTTTCGCGGCCCGCCGCGCAGCGTTGTTCGCGATTTCCGCGGCGCGGCGTTTGGCTTCTTCCTGGCGGGCGCGCATCACTTCGCGCTCTTCCGGCGACATCCGCCCGGCCTTGACCTTGATCTTCTGCGTCTCGCCCGAGCGCCAGTCACCGAAGGCGCCGAAGATCAGGGTGTCGCCCTTCTCCGTGCGCTGCTCGTGGACCACATACCAGCCGTTCTTTTCCTTGCCTTTGTCCTGGGATGTCTTGCAGCGGGTCAGCTTGCCGAACACCAGCGGTTGTGTCGGCTCCAGACCGTAATCGGCGAATTGTCCCAATACCTCATCGAGCATGCTGAATCCCCCGCTCAGAGAGGGATTGGCAACTGATGCACTGCGAGCAACCCGGTTGAGCCAGGCGGCGTGCTTCCGGGATCGGGTCGTCGCAGGCTTCACAGAACAGCAAGGAATGGGCAGCGCTTTCGGCCTTGGCAGCGCTGCGCGCGGCCATGGCCTGATCGATGCGTTCCTGCACCAGATCGTTGGCGAAATCAGCAATATCAGCCACGGTCGGCACCTCGCGTCGTCTGGTTGACGTAGGTGGCGCGGTTGAACAACCCGAGTAGCCCTTGAATGCCCCGGAACACCTGCAGACGAATCGCTGCCAGTTCCTGATCAGTCACCACACCGTCGCCGATGCTCTTGGCCCAGGTCTCGGCCAGATCCGCGACCTGGCGGAAGTATTCAGCGATGCCGGTGGTGAGGGTCTCGGGCATGTCGTTGGTGTAGGTGTCGGCCAGCTCCTGCCAGACCGTGTCACCGACCAGCGCATGCACCGCATCGAGAATGCGGCGATCCTTGGTCAGTTCGAGGATCTCGCCGAATTCCTGAATGTTGATGGAGTGGCTCGGGTGGGTCGGCGACAGTTTATGCTGCAGCGTGGTCGGGTTACGACCGGTCGTGGCTGCGATGGCAGCAGCGCCGCCCGGGTAATCGCGAGCGGCGTGGTACAGCGCTAAATCGAGCGGCAGGATTTCCCGCTGCGCCCGTTCCAGAGAACTGAGAGCAATTCGGCTCATGGCATTAATCCTAAAAGTTGCCAGTGCCGCGCGACAGAAGTTGGTGATACATTTGCCGCGTGGTCTGGAGAGGCCCAAAGCCGGCTAGGTTCGTAAGACCAACACCGGCACCGTGCCGGGGCGAACAATCCGTTGTTCACCCCTGGCGCAACAGCTGCCAGCTCTGTGGTAAGAACGGCAGCAACACCAAGGCTTCCGAGCCTTGGAAACGCGATGAAAGTCGGCGGCATGTGGTGTGCTCGCCTTCCGACATCGCGACCCGACTGCATTGTGGTGATGCTGTCGGGAGAAACTGGGCGACCCTTGGGTCGCCTTTTTTCTATGCAGCTT
>NZ_JBQEPG010000031.1:0-57382 GCF_052045635.1 Pseudomonas sp. 22189 | reverse complement strand
CGTTACACGCTGCTGTCAACACCTCTTTTTCACCGCTTTCGACCGAGAAGATCGAACCGTCAAAAGAGCCAAACATCACCGCTCTTTCAACTCCTTCCAGGCTTCGATTAACTGAAGCGACCCACTGTCGAAAACTGCGTAACTCATTGAATCTCAAGGAGTTTTCCGTTTCGACTGCGCCGGAAGTGGGGCGAATTATAGACCTCCAGAATCTGCCGTCAACAGCTTTTTTCACATTTCTGTCATATCGGTCAAAAAGCCTCGAAAACACGAAGGCCGACCTCTAGAGGTCGGCCTTCGTCATGCCTTCTACTTACAAGCTAGGGAAAGCGAATTGCGAAGCCTCATGGCTCGCACGCTGCGGCCAGCGCTGGGTGATGGCCTTGCGACGGGTATAGAAGCGCACACCATCCGGGCCATAGGCATGCAGGTCGCCGAACAGCGAACGCTTCCAGCCACCGAAGCTGTGGTAAGCCACCGGTACCGGCAGTGGTACGTTGACGCCGACCATGCCGACTTCAATCTCGTCACAGAACAGACGCGCCGCTTCACCGTCACGGGTGAAGATGCAGGTGCCATTACCGTATTCGTGATCGTTGATCAGCTTCATCGCCTCTTCCAGGCTGTTCACGCGAACCACGCACAACACCGGCCCGAAGATCTCCTCCTTATAGATGCGCATTTCAGGGGTGACGTTGTCGAACAGGCAGCCGCCGAGGAAGAAGCCCTCTTCGTTACCTGGAATGCTCAAGCCGCGACCATCGACCACCAGGGTCGCGCCCGCTGCTACGCCGTCATCGACATAACCGCTGACCTTGTCCCGCGCCTGACCGGTTACCAGTGGTCCCATGTCCAGCCCACACGAAGTGCCGGCACCGATTTTCAGCGCCTTGATCTGTGGAACCAGTTTCGCAACCAGTGCATCCGCCACCTGATCGCCGACACACACCGCGACCGAAATCGCCATGCAGCGCTCACCGCACGAACCGTAAGCCGCGCCCATCAATGCGCTGACTGCATTGTCCAGGTCCGCATCCGGCATCAACACCGCATGGTTCTTCGCCCCGCCCAGTGCCTGAACGCGTTTGCCGCGCTTGGTACCTTCGGCGTAGATGTATTCGGCAATTGGCGTCGAGCCAACAAAGCTCAGCGCTTTGACTTCCGGCGCTTCAATCAGCGCGTCCACTGCAGTCTTGTCGCCATGCACCACGCTCAGCACGCCTTTCGGCAAACCGGCTTCCAGCAGCAGTTGGGCGATCAACAGTGTCGAGCTTGGGTCACGCTCGGACGGTTTCAAAATGAAGCAGTTACCGCAGACGATCGCCAACGGGTACATCCACAGTGGCACCATCGCCGGGAAGTTGAACGGCGTGATTCCGGCAACCACACCCAGTGGCTGGAAGTCCGACCAGGCGTCGATGTTCGGGCCGACGTTGCGGCTGTACTCGCCCTTGAGGATTTCCGGCGCGGCGCAGGCGAACTCGACGTTCTCGATACCACGCTTCAGTTCACCGGCGGCGTCTTCGAGGGTCTTGCCGTGTTCTTCGCTGATCAATTGCGAGATGCGCGCTTCGTTCTGCTCCAGCAATTGCTTGAAGCGGAACATCACCTGGGCACGTTTGGCCGGCGGGGTGTTGCGCCATGCCGGGAACGCGGCCTTGGCGGCGTCGATCGCGTGTTGAATGGTTTCGCGGGTGGCCAGCGGCAGCTTGTGGATTGCCTGACCGGTGGACGGGTTGAACACATCAACCGCGCGACCGTTCTCGGTCACCAGTTCGCCATTGATCAAATGCGGGATAACGCTCATCGAAAACTCCTGAATTCTTGTGTACAGACGCCCGCATGGAGCGCCTGTTATTCGCAGGTATATATAGAGGGAAAAATCAGTCGAGCTTGTTCAGCACTTCGCCAACCGCGTCAAACAGACGATCGAGGTCTTGCGGCTTGCTGTTGAAGGTTGGGCCAAACTGCAGGGTGTCGCCGCCGAAGCGCACGTAGAACCCGGCTTTCCACAGGGCCATGCCGGCCTCGAACGGACGCACAATGGCGTCGCCGTCGCGGGCGGCAATCTGGATCGCACCGGCCAGGCCGTAGTTACGGATATCGATGACGTTCTTCGAACCTTTCAGGCCGTGCAGGGCATTTTCGAAATGCGGTGCAACCTCGGCCACGCTCTGCACCAGGTTTTCCTTTTGCAGCAGATCGAGTGCCGCCAGGCCAGCGGCGCACGCCACCGGATGCGCCGAGTAGGTGTAGCCGTGGGGGAATTCCACCGCATATTCCGGCGTCGGCTGATTCATGAAGGTCTGGTAGATCTCGGAGCTGGCAATCACCGCGCCCATCGGGATCGCGCCGTTGGTGACCTGCTTGGCGATACACATCAGGTCCGGGGTCACGCCAAAGCTCTCGGCGCCAAACATCGATCCGGTGCGGCCGAAACCGGTGATCACTTCGTCGAACACCAGCAGGATGTTGTGTTGATCGCAGATCTCGCGCAGACGCTTCAGGTAACCCTGAGGCGGAACCAGTACACCAGCGGAGCCGGCCATTGGCTCAACGAAGACCGCCGCGATGTTCGATGCATCGTGCAGTTCGATCAGCTTCAACAGTTCATCGGCGAGGGCGATGCCGCCCTGCTCCGGCATGCCACGGGAGAATGCGTTGCTGGCCAGCAGCGTATGCGGCAGGTGATCGACGTCCATCATCGCCTGGCCGAACAGTTTGCGGTTGCCGTTGACGCCGCCGAGGCTGGTGCCTGCGATGTTCACGCCGTGATAACCGCGGGCACGGCCGATCATTTTGGTCTTGGTCGACTGACCTTTCAGACGCCAGTAGGCACGGACCATTTTCACCGCGGTGTCGGCACACTCGGAGCCGGAGTCAGTGAAGAACACGTGGTTCAGGTTGCCCGGGGTCAGATCAGTGATTTTTTCCGCCAGTTGGAATGACAACGGATGGCCGTACTGGAAGCCCGGCGAGTAATCGAGGGTGCCCAGTTGCTTGGCGACCGCTTCCTGGATTTCCTTGCGGGTGTGCCCGGCGCCGCAGGTCCACAGACCGGACAGCGAATCGTAGATCTTGCGGCCCTTGTCATCGAACAGCCAGCTGCCTTCGGCCCCCACGATCAGACGCGGATCGCGCTGGAAGTTGCGGTTGGCGGTGTACGGCATCCAGTGCGCGTCCAGTTTCAGTTGGCTGGCCAGTGGCGACGGCGCGTTTTCAGGCATGTTCATCGGGCAAAACCTCGCAGGGCATAAGCATCAGGGAGATAAAAAGCGTTGTTGCAGCTAAATTGCCACGGCGATAAAGTCGGTGAAATCCAACTTTTCTAACCTTCAGTTAGAAGCCTGCTAAACAATGAGAACAACAGCATGAGCAGTCGTCGCCCCGATCCGCTGGCCCAGGTCAGTGATTTTGATATTCGCCTGCTGCGGATTTTCCGCAGCGTAGTGGAGTGCGGCGGCTTCTCGGCGGCGGAAACCGTGCTCGGTATCGGGCGCTCGGCGATCAGCCAGCAGATGAGCGATCTGGAACAGCGCCTCGGCCTGCGCTTGTGTCAGCGTGGCCGCGCCGGATTCTCGTTGACCGAAGAAGGCCGCGAGGTTTATCAATCGGCGCTGCAACTATTAAGTGCGCTGGAAAGTTTCCGCACCGAGGTCAACGGATTGCACCAGCACCTGCGCGGCGAACTGATCATCGGCCTCACCGACAACCTCGTCACCCTGCCCCACATGCGCATCACCCATGCCCTCGCCCAGTTGAAGGAACGTGGGCCGGACGTGCAGATCCAGATCCGCATGATCGCGCCCAATGAAGTCGAACAAGGCGTGCTCGACGGCCGCCTGCATGTCGGCGTGGTGCCGCAGGCCAGTGCACTGTCGGGGCTGGAATATCAGCCGTTGTACAGCGAGCGCTCGCTGCTTTATTGCGCAGTGGGTCATCCGCTGTTTTATGTCGATGACAAGCAACTGGATGACGAACGCCTGAACAGTCAGGACGCGATTGCGCCGACGTTCCGTTTGCCGGCGGAAATTCAGGCGCATTACCAGGCACTCAACTGCACCGCCAGCGCTTCCGACCGTGAGGGCATGGCGTTTCTGATTCTGACCGGGCGTTATATCGGTTATCTGCCGGATCACTACGCCAGTCTGTGGGTGCAGCAAGGGCGCTTGCGTCCGCTGAAATCGACGACGCGTTTTTATGACTTGAGCCTCGCATCGGTCACGCGCAAGGGGCGGCGCCCTCATTTGGTGCTCGAGAGCTTTCTGGAGAGCCTGGCGGCGACGCGTTGAAAGCAAGATCAACAGATCGCAGCCTCCGGCAACTCCTACATTTGGCAATCGCAATCCCTGAAAGCTGAGCAAGTGGACAGGTTTTTGCAGTGAAGGGTGAACTCGATCCCTGAACAAGAAGCCAAACCCATGCAGCCAGATTCTGAACCGTCCAGCGAACTGATCTACGGCCTCGATGACCGCCCAAAACCACCGGCAGCTATCCTCGCCGCCCTGCAACACGTGCTCGCCAGTTTCGTCGGCATCATCACCCCGCCGCTGGTGATCGGCTCGGCTCTCGGGCTGACCGCGCACTTGCCGTACCTGATCAGCATGGCGCTGATGGTTTCCGGGGTCGGTACTTTTATTCAGGCGCGGCGACCGTTCGGCATCGGCGCCGGGATGATCTGTTTGCAGGGCACCAGCTTCGCCTTCCTCGGCGCAGTGCTGTCGGCCGGGTTTCTGGTCAAGCAGCGCGGCGGCAGTCCGGAGGACATTCTGGCGATGATTTTCGGCGTGTGCTTTTTCGGCGCCGTGGTGCAGATCGCCCTCAGCCGTTTCATCGGTCAGTTGCGCCGGGTCGTCACGCCGCTGGTGACCGGGATCGTCATTACTCTGATCGGCATCAGCCTGATCAAGGTCGGCATCACCGATCTGGGCGGTGGTTTCAATGCTCCGGACTTCGGTGCACCGGGCAATCTCGCGCTGGGGGTGTTCGTGTTGCTGACGATCATCCTGCTCAACCGCTCGAACACGCCGTGGGTGCGGCTGTCGGCAATCATCATCGGACTGCTGCTGGGCAGTCTGGCCGCGTGGTTCAGCGGGAAACTGGTCCCGCAGGCATTGCCTGACTTGCCGCTGATCAGCCTTCCTACGCCATTCAAGTTCGGTTTCAGTTTCGACTGGACGGCGTTCCTGCCGGTCGCGCTGATTTATCTGATCAGCACCATCGAAACCGTCGGTGACCTCACGGCCAATTGCATGCTCGCCCGTCAGCCGATCAGCGGCCCTTCTTATATAAGCCGTTTGCGCGGCGGCGTACTCGGCGACGGCGTGAGCTGCATGATCGCCGCCACCTTCAGCGCCTTCCCCAACACCACGTTCGCGCAGAACAACGGCGTGATCCAGTTGACCGGCGTCGCCAGCCGCTATGTCGGGCTGTACATCGGCGCGATTCTGTTTTGTCTCGGCCTGTTCCCCATGATCGGCGCGGTGCTGCAGCAGATCCCGAAACCGGTGCTTGGCGGCGCCACCCTGGTGATGTTCGGCAGCGTCGCCGCAGCCGGGGTGCGGATTCTCGCGCAGTCGCCGCTGGACCGCCGCAGCATGCTGATCATCGCCACCTCGCTCGGCGTCGGCCTGGGCATTGCCGCGCAACCGAACCTGCTGCACCTGTTGCCGAAACTGGTGCAGAACCTGTTCGACTCGGCAATTACCAGCGGTGGCCTGACCGCGATCATCCTCTGCCTGTTGCTGCCGGAGGCGAAAACCTCGACCGTCGAATCCGGCGCATCGTTGAACAAGATCGAACAGGCGTAACGGTTTTATTGCATCAGGACTTGTCGGATGCCTGTGGGTGCGTTATCAACGCAACTGGTTGCACCCACAGACAAACCGGAAGTGCCTATGACCTTTGAAGTCCCAGCCCATGGCGGCAAACCCGCCAGCCGCATTCGTCAGAAGAACGAAGAGACCATCCTCAAAGCCGCCGAAGACGAGTTCGCCCGTCACGGGTACAAAGGCACCAGCATGAACACCATTGCGCAGAATGCCGGGCTGCCCAAGGCAAACCTGCATTACTACTTCACCAACAAGCTTGGGTTGTACGTGGCGGTGCTGAGCAACATCATCGAGCTGTGGGACAGCACCTTCAATACCCTGACCGCCGAGGACGATCCCGCCGAAGCGCTGACCCGCTACATTCGCGCCAAGATGGAATTCTCCCGCCGTCAGCCGCAGGCCTCGCGCATCTTTGCGATGGAAGTGATCAGCGGCGGCGAGTGCCTGACCGAGTATTTCAACCAGGATTACCGCGCCTGGTTCCAGGGTCGCGCGGCCGTGTTTCAGGCGTGGATCGATGCCGGAAAGATGGACCCGGTGGACCCGGTGCACCTGATTTTCCTGCTGTGGGGCAGCACCCAGCATTACGCCGACTTCGCCACGCAGATCTGCCGCGTCAGCGGTCGCAGCAAACTGACCAAGCAGGACATGGAAGACGCCGGCAACAACCTGATCCGCATCATTCTCAAAGGCTGCGGCCTCACCCCGACTATTTAAGACGTTTATGCCTTTCACCCTCAGCGGTTTTTGCGAGTACCGCGAAGAGATTCGCAAAAGCCGCTTCATCACCTTCGCCGCGCCGATCGCCAGCCCCGCCGACGCGCAGGCGTTCTTCGAACAGCACAGCGACCTGAATGCCTCGCATAACTGCTGGGCGTGGAAACTCGGGGCGCAATACCGCAGCAACGACGATGGCGAACCCGGCGGCACTGCCGGACGGCCGATTCTGGCAGCCATCGAGGCGCAGGATTGCGATCAGGTCGCGGTGCTGGTGATCCGCTGGTACGGCGGCATTCAACTGGGCACCGGCGGTTTGGCCCGGGCCTATGGCGGCGGCGCCAACAAGTGCCTGCAGAACGCGGAAAAAATCGAGTTGATCAGCCGTGTGCCGCTGCGCTGTGCCTGCGGCTTTGCCGAGCTGGCGCTGGTGAAGCTGCGGGTGGCGGACCTGGGTGGGTTGGTCGTCGAAGAAAACTTCACCGCCAATGGTGTTGAATTGCAGTTGGCGGTGGGTGAGGCGCAGATCGATTTGCTGCAAACGCAATTGGCGGATTTGAGCCGTGGGCGGATTGTGCTGCAGCGTTAGATGAGCAAAAGATCGCAGCCTTCGGCAGCTCCTGCACAGGACTTTGCGTTTCCCCTGTGGGAGCTGCCGAAGGCTGCGATCTTTTAGGGCATCGACGGATTTCTTTATTCCAGCAACTTGCCCACATCTGCTGTGCACCCGACTGTGGATAACCTGAGCACATCTGGCTGTAACCCTTCTGTCACGTGGCTTTGCGCGATTTGCTCACTTTTCGTCCACTCCACCTGAAAAAAGATTAATCCCGCGTAAAAACAAATAGTTAGCGCTGTTTATCACCAATGGAAGATAGCACCGCTGCGCTTATGCCAAGGATTCCCAATTGCACACAAATACTGTGGAGCAACCTGTGGATAACCCGTTCATGGCTGGCGCAGTCGCAGGGTCTGCATAGGCCCCACGCATTTGCTCGTTTTTTGATCAGTTGCCTACGGGCAAAACTGGAGCCTGATCAACGGCTTTGCTCTCAATTGGTGCCGCACCTCCCGAACATTTGCCCTTCGACGCTCTACGGCAGCCGTTGCCGTACGAGAGCCGCCAAGGTTCCTGACTCAATGGCCAGGAAATTGCTTTATCCACAGGCATAACTCCAAGCCAGTCGAGCCTGTCATGCCAAGCCCAGATTCAACACCGCGCCTGCAACTGCGCCAGATCAGCAAACGCTACCCCGGTTGTCTGGCCAATGACGCCATCGACCTGAGCATCGCGCCCGGAGAAATCCACGCCCTGCTCGGTGAGAACGGCGCGGGCAAAAGCACGCTGATGAAGATCATTTACGGCGTGACCCAGGCCGATGCCGGCGAAATGCTCTGGCAAGGTCAGCGGGTGAATATTCGTAATCCGGCGCAGGCCCGGCAGTTGGGGATCGGCATGGTGTTCCAGCATTTCTCGCTGTTCGAAACCCTCAGCGTCGCGCAGAACATTGCCTTGGCGATGGGCGCCAGGGCCGGCACGCCGAAACAACTGGAGCCGACAATTGCCGAAGTGTCGCGCCGCTACGGCATGGCGCTGGAGCCGGAGCGACTTGTCCACAGCCTGTCGATCGGCGAGCGGCAACGGGTGGAGATCATTCGTTGCCTGATGCAGGACATTCGCTTGCTGATTCTCGACGAGCCGACGTCGGTGCTGACGCCGCAAGAGGCCGAGGAATTGTTCATCACCCTGCGCCGTCTCGCCGCCGAGGGCTGCAGCATACTGTTTATCAGCCACAAACTCGCGGAAGTGCGCGCGCTGTGCCATAGCGCCACGGTTTTGCGCGGCGGGCGGGTCGCCGGGCATTGCGAGCCGGCCGAATGCTCGGATCAGCAGTTGGCGCAAATGATGGTCGGCGAAGCGGCGGCACTGATCGGCGAATATCCGAAGGTCAGCGGTGGCGCGGCGTACTTGCAGGTCAACGGCTTGAGCTGGCACAACCCCGATCCGTTCGGCTGCTCGTTGAGCGACATCAGCCTGCAAGTACGCAGCGGCGAAATCGTCGGTATCGCCGGGGTCGCGGGCAATGGCCAGGATGAATTGCTGGCGCTGCTCAGCGGTGAGCAAACCCTGTCCCGCGACAGCGCGACATCGATCTGTTTTGCCGGGCAAGCGGTCGCCGCTTTGCGCCCGGATGCGCGGCGCCAACTCGGACTGGCGTTCGTCCCGGCAGAACGCCTGGGCCATGGCGCGGTGCCGGAATTGAGCCTGGCCGACAACACCTTGCTCACGGCCTTTCAACAGGGGCTGGTGAGCAACGGTTTGATCGAGCGCAGTAAAGTCGAAGCCCTCGCCCAACAGATCATTCAGCGCTTCGGGGTGAAAACCCCGGGCACTCACGCGGCCGCGCGCAGCCTGTCCGGCGGCAATCTGCAGAAATTTATCCTCGGCCGGGAAATCCTCCAGCAACCGAAACTGCTGATCGCCGCGCACCCGACCTGGGGCGTGGACGTTGGCGCAGCGGCGACCATTCACCGCGCGCTGATTGCCCTGCGCGATGCCGGCGCGGCGATCCTGGTGATTTCCGAAGACCTCGACGAACTGTTCCAGATCAGCGACCGCCTCGGCGCCCTGTGCGCGGGGCGTCTGTCACCGCTGCGAAACACCACCGACACCCTGCTGAGTGACGTCGGCGGCTGGATGGCCGGGCAATTCAACGACGCGCCTTCATCGGCCACGCTTTGACGGAGTTTCCCCCTATGTTGCTTTCCCTCGAACCCCGTGGCCAGCAATCGCGCCTGATGCTGTGGTGCTCGCCGTTGCTGGCGGCGCTGCTGACATTGGGTTGCGGCTCGCTGCTGTTCATCGCTCTCGGCCATGACCCGCTGCAAACCCTGCACACGCTGTTGATCGCGCCGATCAGCGACCTGTATGGCGTCTCCGAATGGTTGGTCAAGGCGCTGCCGATTCTGCTTTGCGCACTCGGTCTGGCCGTGGCGTATCAAGCGCGAATCTGGAACATCGGCGCTGAAGGTCAGTTGCTGTTCGGCGCGCTCGCCGGCAGTGCGCTGGCGGTGAACATCATCGATATGCAAAGCCATTGGGCACTGGTGCTGATCCTGCTCACCGGCACTTTCGCCGGTGCCGCCTGGGCCGGGTTGACGGCGTGGTTGCGCACGCGCTTCAACGCCAACGAAATCCTCACCAGCATCATGCTCAACTACATCGCACTGAACCTGTTGCTGTTCTGCGTGCACGGGCCGCTGAAGGATCCGGCCGGCTACAACTTTCCCGAGTCGGCGATGTTCGGCGACGCCAGTCGCCTGCCGCTGCTGATGGAGGATGGTCGGGTGCATGCCGGGGTGTATTTCGCCTTGCTCGCGCTGGTCGCGGTGTGGGTGTTGTTGCAGAAAAGTTTCGTCGGTTTTCAGATCAAAGTGCTCGGTCTGGATAAACGTGCGGCGGGGTTTGTCGGTTTTCGCGAGAAACGCCTGATCTGGCTCGCGCTGTTGATCAGCGGCGGTTTGGCCGGGCTGGCCGGGGTCTGCGAAGTGACCGGGCCGATTGGGCAATTGGTGCCGCAAGTCTCGCCCGGCTATGGATATGCAGCAATCACCGTGGCGTTTCTCGGCCGGCTGAATCCGATCGGGATTCTGTTCTCAAGCCTGCTGATGGCGCTGCTGTACATCGGCGGCGAAAGCGCGCAGATGACCCTCAACCTGCCGCAAGCCATCACCCAATTGTTTCAGGGAATGATGCTGTTTTTCCTGCTGGCCTGCGACGTGCTGATTCTCTATCGGCCACGCCTGAAACTGCGCTGGGCACGGCGCACCTCGACCACCGCCGTAACCGCCGGAGCGCTGTGATGGATATCGATCTGCTGAGCAATATTTTCTACGCCATGGTGCGCTGCGGCACGCCACTGCTGTTGGTGGCACTGGGTGAGTTGATCTGCGAGAAGAGCGGCGTGCTCAATCTCGGCCAGGAAGGAATGATGCTGTTTGGCGCGGTGATCGGTTTTATCGTCGCCCTCAACAGCGGCAACCTGTGGCTCGGCGTGTTGTTGGCGATGCTTGCGGGGATGCTGCTGTCGTCACTGTTTGCCTTGGTGGCGCTGGTGTTCAATGCCAATCAGGTGGCGACCGGGCTGGCACTGACGATCTTCGGCGTGGGCCTGTCGACCTTCGTTGGCGCAGCATGGGTCGGCAAGCCACTGGCGGGATTCGAACCGTTGGCGATTCCGTACTTGAGTGAGATTCCGCTGATCGGCCGCATGCTGTTTGCCCAGGATCTGCTGGTGTATCTGTCATTCGCGCTGTTTGCGCTGGTGGCGTGGGTGATCATCAAAAGCCGTGTCGGCTTGATCATTCAGGCAGTCGGCGAGAACCCGGACGCGGCCAGTGCAATGGGCCTGCCGGTGCTGACCGTGCGCACCCTGGCGGTGCTGTTCGGCGGGGCGATGGCCGGTCTGGCCGGGGCGTATCTGTCGCTGGCTTACACGCCGATGTGGGCCGAGAACATGACCGCCGGACGCGGCTGGATCGCCTTGGCGCTGGTGGTGTTTGCCAGTTGGCGGGTGTGGCGGCTGTTGCTCGGGGCTTACCTGTTCGGACTCGCCAGCATCCTGCACCTGGTGGCGCAGGGGTTGGGGCTGGCGATTCCGTCGAGTCTGCTGGCGATGCTGCCGTATGTGGCGACGATTGTGGTGTTGGTGCTGTTGTCGCGCGATGCGGTGCGGACTCGGTTGTATGCGCCGGTGTCGTTGGGGCAGCCGTGGCAGGCCGGGCATTAAAGCGGTGATGTCACTGGCCTCATCGCTGGCAAGCCAGCTCCCACAGTGGCGGTGTTGTAGACATGATGTGCGAACATCGCTGAGCGGCCTGCGAATTTGAGAAGCAAGCATGCTAAAGCCTGGAGTATGCTCCGGGGTCAACAGCTCTTTTGAGAGCCGGTTCGATGTGCTGCGACGAGCGTTGCAACAACGACTCGGTCAGGCGTGTCCATTGAATCCGTGAACCGTAATATTCAAGGAACCCCGTCATGTCCCAGGCAAAAAACGCACTGATCATCGGCGCCTCCCGCGGCTTGGGCCTCGGGCTGGTGAAAACCCTGCTGGCCGACGGCTGGCAAGTGACCGCTACCGTGCGCAATCCGCAAAAGGCCGAGGCGCTGCAAGCGCTGGGCAAGGTGCGGATCGAAAAACTCGACATGGACGATCAACAAGCGGTGATCGCCCTGAGCCAACAGCTCAAGGGCGAGACTTTCGACCTGCTGTTCGTCAACGCCGGGGTCAAAGGTCCGGAGGTGCAAACCCCGGGCGGCGCGACCCTGGCCGAAGTCGGCCAGTTGTTCTTCACCAACGCCGTGGCGCCGATCAACCTGGCGCAGCGCTTCGTCGGGCAGATCCGCGACGGCAGCGGCGTGCTGGCGTTCATGAGTTCCGGTCTTGGCAGCGTGACCGTACCGGACGCGCCGGAGCTGGCGCTGTACAAGGCCAGCAAGGCCGCGCTGAACTCCATGACCAACAGTTTCGTCACGCAACTGGGCGAACAGAAACTGACCGTGCTGTCGCTGCACCCGGGCTGGGTGAAGACGGACATGGGCGGTGAAGGTGCTGACCTGGATGTCGAGACCAGCACCCGTGGGCTGATTGATCAGGTGAATGCGTATACCGGCAAGGGTGGGCATCATTTCATCAACTACAAGGGTGAAACCATTCCCTGGTAAACACTGAAAACCACCTGTAGGAGCTGCCGCAGGCTGCGATCTTTTGATTGTAAAAAACAAGATCAAAAGATCGCAGCCTTCGGCAGCGCCTACAGAGGGTGATGTGTTGGCTTGTCGGGTTGGGCTTGCCCGCTGTCGCGATTTGTTTGAAACTGCGCAGCTCGTCCAACGCGGCGACCCTGGATCAGCAGACAGGGCAACACTGAGCTGGCAACCCTGAACCCAACTTTCAGAGGAGCCGGCCACAATGCCTGCGACCCGTACCTGGTTAAAAAATCCCCTCGCCATTTTCACGGCCAATGCGCTTGATGCCCGTGGCGGTCTGGTGCTGCAAGACGGCGTGATCGTCGAAGTGCTGGCGGCCGGTCAGCAACCGTCCGCGCCGTGCAATGAAGTGTTCGATGCCCGCGAGCACGTGATCCTGCCGGGCCTGATCAACACCCATCACCATTTCTATCAAACCCTGACTCGCGCCTGGGCGCCGGTGGTCAATCAGCCGTTGTTCCCGTGGTTGAAAACCCTGTATCCGGTGTGGGCGCGGCTGACTCCGGAAAAACTCGCCCTCGCGACGAAAGTGGCTTTGGCTGAATTGCTGCTGTCGGGTTGCACCACCGCCGCCGATCATCATTACCTGTTCCCGGACGGCCTGGAAAACGCCATCGACGTGCAAGTCGACACCGTGCGTGAACTGGGCATGCGCGCCATGCTCACGCGCGGTTCGATGAGCCTCGGCGAGAAGGACGGCGGCCTGCCACCGCAGCAGACCGTGCAGGAAGGTCAGGTGATTCTCGACGACAGTCAGCGTCTGATTCACGAGTACCACGAGCGCGGCGACGGTGCACAAATCCAGATCGCTCTGGCGCCTTGCTCGCCCTTTTCGGTGACCCCGGAAATCATGTCGGCCAGCGCCGAACTGGCGAATAAACTCGACGTGCGTCTGCACACGCACTTGGCGGAAACCCTCGACGAAGAGGATTTCTGCCTGCAGCGTTTCGGCCTGCGCACCGTGGATTATCTGGACAGCGTCGGCTGGCTCGGCCCGCGCACCTGGCTGGCCCATGGCATCCACTTCAACCCGGATGAAATCGCTCGCCTCGGCCAGGCCGGCACCGGTATCTGCCATTGCCCGAGTTCGAACATGCGTCTGGCCTCCGGCATCTGCCCGAGCATCGATCTGACCGATGCCGGCGCGCTGTTCGGTCTCGGCGTGGATGGTTCGGCCTCGAACGACGCGTCGAACATGATCCTCGAAGCGCGGCAGGCGTTGTACATCCAGCGTCTGCGTTACGGCGCGGAGAAGATCACCCCGGAACGCGTGCTCGGCTGGGCAACCAAAGGCTCGGCGAGCCTGTTGGGGCGTACCGACATTGGTGAGCTGGCGGTGGGCAAGCAGGCGGACCTGGCGCTGTTCAAGCTCGATGAGCTGCGCTTCTCGGGCAGCCATGATCCGATTTCGGCGCTGTTGTTGTGCGGTGCCGATCGTGCCGATCGGGTGATGATTGGTGGCCAGTGGCGGGTGATTGATGGCCAGGTTGAAGGACTGGATCTGAAAGGCCTGATCGCCGATCACAGCCAGGCGGCTCGGCAGTTGATCGCCGGTACCTGATCCAATAAAGAACCCTGTAGGAGCTGCCGCAGGCTGCGATCTTTTGATTTTGAAAACAAGTCAAAAGATCGCAGCCTGCGGCAGCTCCTACACCGGATTTGTGGTGGGCTTAGAGACCCAACAGCGACAGCATGATAAACGTCGCAAACAGCACAAAGTGCGTCATACCCTCAATCGCATTGGTCTCGCCGTCATTCAGGTTGATCGCACTGACGATCAGCGTGATGAAGATCATCACTGTCTGCACCGGGGTCATCGCCATCTGAAACGGCTGACCGGTGTACAGCGCCATCGCTTCCATCACCGGCACGGTCAGAATCACCGTCGACAGTGACGCGCCCATCGCAATGTTCACCACCGATTGCATGCGGTTGGCCAACGCGGCACGCAACGCTGTCAGAATCTCCGGCGCCGCGGAAATCGCCGCCACCAGAATCGCCGTGATCACCGGCGGCGCGCCCGTGCCTTCCAGGCCCAGATCGAGGGTCTTGGACATCACTTCGGCCAGTGCGCCGATCACCACCACCCCAAACACCAGAATGCCGATCGACCACGCCAGGCTCAGCGGTTTCGGTTCATTTTCCACCGGTTCTTTCTTGCGGCGTTTATCCGGGTAGCTGTAGCTGAAAAAGTAACTGTGCGGCCCGACCTGCATGCGCAGGAACAATGCGTAAAGCACCACCATCGCACCGATGGTGAACGCTGAATAAACCTTCCAGTTGGCCGCCGGAATAAACTCCGGCACCACCATCGATACGCCCATGGCGGTGAGGATCATCACGCTGTAGCTGCGTGCCGAATCATCGTTGTACGACTGCTCGCCGTGCTTGAGCCCGCCCATCAACGCGGCGAGGCCGAGGATGCCGTTGATGTCGAGCATCACCGCCGAATAGATCGTGTCCCGCACCAGTGTGGCCGAGGCTTCGTTGCTCATCATGATTGCCAGGATCACCACTTCCACCAGCACCGCAGCGAGGGTCAGGATCATCGTGCCGTAAGGATCGCCGACTTTTTCTGCGAGCAGTTCGGCCTGATGGGCGACGCGCATCGAGGCGGCGACGATGAAGCCGATCAGCACCAGACCGCAGATCAGCGCGACGACCTGCCCGCTGTGGAGCATCCAGTGTTCCAGCGGGTAGGCGATGCACGCGGCGATCACCGCCAGCAGCAGAAAGCTTTCTTGCTTGAGGATCGTGAGCATGACGGGCCTTTTTGCCGAGAGGTTCGAATGAGCTACTGACTGCGGCGCGGCGCTAACGTTTCGTTACACCTTAGCGCACCAGCCGACAGCGTGAATCCACTGACTTGCACTGCGTTGGTTCCGGCGCTGAAAAGATCGCAGCCTGCGGCAGCTCCTACAGGTTGCGCATTCCCCTGTAGGAGCTGCCGAAGGCTGCGATCTTTTTGTTTGTTGTCCTGTTGGTCAGCAATTTGCATTGCCCCTGACCACACACAACAAAATGGAGCTCCAATTCATGCAAATACGTCCGCTGCACAAACTGCTGTGCGCCGCCATCGGTCTGGGGATCAGCCTGAGCGCCAGCGCTGCCGATCCGCTGAAGGTCGGTTTCGTCTACATCGGCCCGATCGGCGACCACGGCTGGACGTATCAGCATGAACAGGGGCGCAAGGCGCTGGCAGAGAAATTCGGCCCGCAGATCAGCACCAATTACGTCGAGAACGTGGCCGAGGGCGCCGACGCCGAGCGGGTGATCCGCAACATGGCCAAGGACAACTACGACCTGATCTTCACCACCTCCTTCGGCTACATGAACCCGACGCTGAAAGTCGCCAAACAGTTTCCCAAGGTGACCTTCGAACACGCCACCGGCTACAAGCAGGACAAGAACCTCGGCACCTATCTCGCGCGCACCTACGAGGGTCGTTATGTCGGCGGCTTCCTCGCAGCGAAGATGACCAAGACCAAGAAGATCGGCTACGTCGCCTCGTTCCCGATTCCGGAAGTGATCCGCGACATCAACGCCATCCAGCTGGCGCTGAACAAATACAACCCCGGCACCGAGATCAAAGTGGTGTGGGTCAACTCGTGGTTCGACCCGGGCAAGGAAGCCGACGCCGCCAACGCGCTGATCGATCAGGGCGTGGACGTGGTGTTCCAGCACACCGACAGCCCGGCGCCGATCCAGGCCGCCGAACGCCGTGGCGTGTACGCCGTGGGTTACGCCTCGGACATGGCGCACTTCGGCCCGAAAGCGGTGCTGACTTCGATCGTCAACGACTGGGCACCGCACTACATTCAGGCCACGCAAAGCGTGATCGACCACAGCTGGAAATCCCAGGACTACTGGGGTGGTTTGAAAGAAGGTACGGTTGAACTGCCGATCAGCGACCTGGTGCCGGCACCGGTGAAAGCCGAGGCCGAGCAGATCATTGCCGACATCAAGAGCGGTAAGTTGCAACCGTTCACCGGGCCGATCAAGGATCAGGCCGGCGTGGAGAAAATCCCTGCTGGGGTGAGCGCAACCAATGCCGAATTGGCGTCGATGAACTATTACGTGGAAGGGATGAAGGCCGAGATGCCGAAGTAAACCTTCGATTCACCACACAAAACCCGGTGGGAGCGAGCCTGCTCGCGAAAGCGGTGTGTCATTAAACAAAAATGTTGTCTGGCACCCCCTCTTCGCGAGCAGGCTCGCTCCCACATTGGAAACACAGCGTATTCAAGGATTGTGTATGGATCAGCTTCCGGTCATCGACATCAGCCCGCTCTATTCCACCGACCAAAACGCCTGGCCCGCCGTCGCCGCGCAGATCGACCAGGCCTGCCGCGAATGGGGCTTTTTCTACATCAAGGGCCACCCGATTTCCGCGCAGCGCATCGACTCGCTGCTCGACCACGCCCAGCGTTTTTTTGCGCAACCGGCAGAAGAAAAACTGCGGATCGACATCACCCGGACCCGCCACCATCGCGGCTACGGCGCCATCGCCACCGAACAGCTCGACCCGGACAAACCCAGCGACCTCAAGGAAACCTTCGACATGGGCCTGCACCTGCCGGCGGATCATCCCGAGGTGCTCGCGAATAAACCCTTGCGCGGGCCGAATCGCCATCCACCGATCGCCGGTTGGGAACCGCTGATGGAGCAGCACTACCTCGACATGCAGGCGCTCGCGCAAACCCTGCTGCGGGCGATGACGATTGCGCTGGGGATCGAACGCGACTTCTTCGATTCGCGCTTCGTTGAGCCGGTCAGCGTACTGCGGATGATCCACTACCCACCACGCCACACCGCCAGCAGCGCCGCACAGCAAGGCGCCGGAGCGCACACCGATTACGGCTGCATCACCCTGCTCTACCAGGACAGCGCCGGCGGCCTGCAAGTGAAGAACATCAACGGTGAATGGATCGACGCGCCACCGATTGACGGCACCTTCGTGGTCAACCTCGGCGACATGATGGCACGCTGGAGCAACGACCGTTATCGCTCGACGCCGCACCGGGTCATCAGTCCGCTGGGAGTGGATCGCTATTCGATGCCGTTCTTCGCCGAGCCGCACCCGGACACACGTATCGAATGCCTGCCCGGTTGCCAGGACGCACAGCATCCGGCGAAATATCCGACCACCACCTGCGCCGAATTCCTGCTGTCGCGCTTCGCCGATACCTACGCCTATCGGCGCGAGCCGCAAGCGGTGTGATGGATCGCTTGGTCAGGTTTTGCCAATTGTTTCGGCGCGCATCTGTAGAATGGCCGCCATCTGCACCTGATGAGAAAAGAATATGTACGATTGGCTCAACGCCCTGCCCAAGGCCGAACTGCACCTGCATCTGGAAGGCTCGCTGGAGCCTGAGTTGCTGTTCGCCCTGGCCGAACGCAACAAGATCGCCCTGCCGTGGAGCGATGTCGAAACCCTGCGCAAGGCCTACGCCTTCAACAACCTGCAGGAATTCCTCGACCTGTATTACCAGGGCGCCGATGTGCTGCGCACCTCGCAGGACTTCTACGACCTGACCTGGGCCTACCTGCTGCGCTGCAAAGCGCAGAACGTGATTCACACCGAACCATTCTTCGACCCGCAGACCCACACCGACCGTGGCATCCCGTTCGAAGTGGTGCTCAACGGCATCGCCGCGGCACTCAAGGATGGCGAGCAGCAACTGGGCATCACCAGCGGTTTGATCCTGAGCTTCCTGCGCCACCTGAGCGAAGACGAAGCACAGAAAACCCTCGATCAGGCGCTGCCGTTCCGTGATGCGTTTGTCGCCGTCGGCCTCGACAGCTCCGAGATGGGTCACCCGCCAAGCAAGTTCCAGCGTGTGTTCGACCGCGCCCGCCACGAGGGTTTCCTGACAGTCGCCCACGCCGGTGAAGAAGGCCCGCCGGAGTACATCTGGGAAGCCATCGACCTGCTGAAGATCCAGCGCATCGACCATGGCGTACGCGCCATCGAAGACGAGCGCCTGATGCAGCGGATCATCGACGAGCAGATCCCGTTGACTGTGTGCCCGCTGTCGAACACCAAGCTCTGCGTGTTCGATCACATGTCGCAGCACAACATCCTCGACATGCTCGAGCGTGGGGTGAAGGTCACCGTCAACTCCGATGACCCGGCGTATTTCGGCGGCTACGTCACCGAGAACTTCCACGCGCTGCACGAACACCTGGGCATGACCCAGGATCAGGCCAAGCGCCTGGCGCAGAACAGCCTGGATGCGCGTCTGGTAAAACCGTAAAAACGCTGAAGTTCCAATGTGGGAGCGAGCCTGCTCGCGAAGGCTTCGTGTCAGTCACAGTTTGAGTTGTCTGACACACGCCTTTCGCGAGCAGGCTCGCTCCCACATTTACACCGGTGTCGACTCTGTAAGCTCTTCCAGCGTCTTGCCCCGCGTCTCCATTCCGAACAGCCACACCACCCCCGCCGCAATCGCAAAGCACAGCGCCCCCAGTGCAAACACTCCGCCCTGCCCGGTAATCGGGAACACCAATCCGGTCACCAACGGCCCGAGCAGCGAACCGACACGCCCAATCGCCGAGGCAAAGCCCGAACCTGTGGCGCGCGCCGAAGTCGGGTACAACTCCGGCGTATAGGTGTAAAGCACCGCCCACATGCCGAACAGGAAAAACTGCATCAACAATCCCGAGCCGATCAGCAGCGCGACATTGCCCCCAAACACCGCACTCTGGCCGTAGATGAACGCCATCACCCCGCCGCCCAGCAGCGTGACGATACACACCGGTTTACGCCCCCAGCGTTCCACCAGCCACGCCGCCATCAGAAACCCGGGAATCCCGCCCAGAGAAATCAGCACGGTGTAATACACCGACTGGGTCACGGCGAAACCCGACTGCTGCAACAAGGCACTGAGCCACGACGTCAGCCCGTAAAAACCGAGCAAGGCGAAAAACCACAGGCTCCAGATCATCGTCGTGCGCTGGCGGTATTGCGGCGACCAGATCTGCTGCAGAGCCGAGAAGAAGTTGCCCGGCGGCGTCACTGTCCTTGGCAGGCGCACCGGCTCCGGCAGCGTCGCCCCCCCGAGCGACGTGCGCACGCGCGTCTCTATTGCGCTCAGAACCTTGTCCGCCGCCTCATGGCGTCCGGCTTGCTCCAGCCAGCGCGGTGATTCGGGGATAAAGAAACGGATCGCCAGCACAAACACCGCCGGTACCGCCAACACCAGGAAGATGTCGCGCCAGCCAATCAATGGCAGCAGGAAGTAAGACAGTACGCCGGCAGCGACAAAACCCAATGGCCAGAAACCGTCCATCAACGCGATGTAGCGACCGCGCCGTTGCGCCGGGATCAGCTCCGAGAGCATCGACTGCGCAATGGGAAACTCCATGCCCATGCCGATCCCCAGCAGGATCCGGAACAGCGTCAGGCTCTCGACCGTTTGCGCGGTCGAACACAGGTAACTGGCCACGCCCCACAACACGATGCTCCACTGAAACACCGGTTTGCGTCCGAAGCGGTCGGCGAGCATGCCCGACAGCGATGCCCCCAGCACCATCCCAAAAAAACTCGAACTGGCGAGCAGGCCGGCTTGTGCACTGCTCAGGCCAAACTCGCTTTTGATCGAGCCGAGCAGGAACGTCATCATGGCCAGATCCATGGAATCGAAAAAGAACGCCAAGGCGATGATGATGAAAATGACCCGGTGATAACCGCTGAGCGGCAGCCGTTCCAGGCGTTCTGCCGCGCTGAAGTTTCGCGTATCCATACCTCATCCCCCATCCACGAAGTGTGCGGACCGAGTGTGCGCGATAACGCCTCAACGCTTTTTCTGGATACGACCTGTTCGCAGTCACAGACGACGCAAGCCCCGAAGTGTTGACCGGCGAATGCTCTATTACGCCAGTTCCAGCTCGACTTCCTTAGCGAAACAGTGGATTTCCCGCTGTCCGGCCGG
This sequence comes from Pseudomonas sp. 22189, assembly GCF_052045635.1. Lineage (NCBI taxonomy): Bacteria > Pseudomonadati > Pseudomonadota > Gammaproteobacteria > Pseudomonadales > Pseudomonadaceae > Pseudomonas > Pseudomonas sp. 22189. The sequence goes on along the minus strand of NZ_JBQEPG010000031.1, from coordinate 37,130 downwards.
CGTGACTTGCAATGCGCGAGAATCCTTGGGCAGCACCAGCCAGCCGGACTGCATGAACAATTGCAGCAACGCGGCGCCCAGTGAACCGCCCAGATGCGGACGGCGTTCGCTCCAGTCCGGACAGGCACACGCCACCTGGGCCTTGCGATGAGCCAGGGCCTGAATGAACACCCCGCGATTCGCCAACTGCGTCGAGCCTTTGAGCGTCACCACGACCCGCTGCTCGATCTGTTCGATCCAACCGGCATCAAGCAAACGCTGGTACAGATCGGCGGCCAGCGTGCCGCCCAAATGATCATCGCAAAAGCGCGCACGCAGCAGCGAGGACGGTGCGGTTCGTGGATTGTTGATCGGCGTCGAGCGTTTGAATACGTGAGGGACGTCCCGCGGCGCACTGGCAATCGTGGCACTGGCCAGGGCTTCAATGGCGGCTGCGATTTCCGGAGCCGCCAGACGGAAGAAACGCTTGCGTCCACGGACCTCGACTTTCAACAGGCCACCCGCGGACAAACGCCCCAGATGCGCACTGGCCGACGACGGCGACAGCCCTGCCAGCAGCGCCAGCTCCTCGGTCTGGCGGGCCGAGCCATCCATCAACGCCCACATCATCGCGCTGCGCTTGGGGTCGGCCAGCAGCGTGGCGATCTGGCTGATGCAAGGTGCATGTTCCATGTATTCACTCCCTGTTGAATCGTATCGTCTACTGCTCGAAGACATCTTGACCAGTAATGTGTCGTCGGCCAAGACGGGTAAAACGCCATGAGCCGGTGCAAGCCAGGTCAGCACTGCCACACCCGTCGATGGCGTGTTCACAGCGTTTGTATGGCGCAGGCACGGCCCTGGAAAAACCGGCCTGATTCTGCCCTGGCCAGTTGTCGGTGCAGGTTTGAGGCGGTCGCTAGTATAAGCGGGATGCACGCTGCTTCCTGCGCCGTGGCTGACGCGAATGGTGATAGTTCCTGAGTGAAATTTCGCTAATTGCCTGCGACTAATGATCAAGTTTCGGGAAATTGGGAAATTGACTACTCAATTCGACGCATCGGCTGGCGAGCATTTCCCTTAAAAGGTTTACCGGCTTACTCAATTGCGCGCGATGGGCGCACAACAGATTCAGCGGAGCACGCTCGCAGAGAAGCTCCGGCAGCAACACTTTGAGGCGTCCGGCGAGGACATCGGTGCCGACATCGAGCCACGATTTATAAGCAATGCCCGCCCCCGCCACCGCCCACAACCGTACGACGTCGGCGTCATCACTGAAGCGATCACCACTGACCGTCAGACCGACTTCGCGCTTGCCGTCATGAAAACTCCAATGGTCATGCACGCGGCTGCCGAGCATGTACAGCAGGCAATTGTGCTGCGCCAATTGTTCGAGCTGACGCGGCTCGCCGTGGCGCGCCAGGTAGGCCGGCGAGGCGCAGAGCACGCGGCGATTGTCCGGGGCGATGGGCAGGGCCACCAGGCTCGAATCTTCCGGTTCGCCATAGCGCAGGGCGATGTCCACTGGCTGGCGGAACAGGTCGGCGATACGGTCACCGAGCAACAGGCGCACGGTCAGCTTCGGGTGCTCGCGCTGAAACTCGTCGAGCCACGGCAACAGCAGGTTACGCCCGAAATCCGAAGGCGCCGATAACTGCAGGATGCCGCTGACCTGATCCTGCGCGCTGGAGAGAAAGCGCCGGCCCTCGTCCAGCGAACCGAGCGCGGCCCGGGCATATTCGAGAAAGCCTTCGCCCTCGGCGGTCAGGCGCAGGCTGCGGGTCGAACGCGCCAGCAAGCGCACGCCCAGTTGCTGTTCGATACGCTTGAGCGCGGCGCTGGCCACCGCGGCAGACATGTCCATCACCCGCGCGGCTGCCGACAGACTGCCCAGGTCCGCAGCGCGAACGAACAACTGTAAATCGTCGAAACGCAGCATTCTCAGCCTCGATTATCAAAATAAAATTGAAAGAGACTGCTCTTTTAGCCGGTTTTATCGCGCCGAGAAATAGCCAATGATTGGCCCAAGCCCATTTATCCCGCGACTGGAGCCAAACATGTCCCAAGCATTCACCGCCATCGCCACCCTGATCGCTAAACCCGGTCAGCAGGACACCCTCGAAAACGCCCTGCGCGCACTGGTTGAGCCGAGCCGCGCCGAGGAAGGCTGCGGCCAGTACGACCTGCACCGCGACCTCGCCGACCCGCTGACTTTCTATGTGATCGAACACTGGGCCAGCGAAGAAATCCTCCAGGCGCACAACGCCAGCGCGCACTTCCAGAATTTCCAGACCACAGCCGGCCACTGTATCGAACACTTCCAATTGAAACGCCTGGGCAGCATCGCCTGAGCCCTTCTTCTATTACCGCTACGGAGCAAGTCATGAAAGCCATCGCCTATTACGCTTCCCTGCCGATCAGCGACGAAAAATCCCTGCAAGACATCGAACTGCCGGAGCCGGTCGCCGGCCCGCGCGACCTGTTGGTGGAAGTCAAAGCCATCTCGGTCAACCCGGTCGACACCAAGGTGCGGCAGAACGTGGCGCCGGAAAACGGCGCGGCAAAAGTGCTGGGCTGGGACGTCGCCGGCGTGGTCAAAGCCGTCGGCAGTGAAGTGACGCTGTTCAAGGCCGGCGACAAGGTGTTCTACGCCGGCTCCATCGCCCGTGCCGGTGGCAACAGCGAACTGCACGTGGTGGATGAGCGGATTGTCGGCCACATGCCCAAGTCCCTGGGTTTCGCCGAAGCCGCTGCCCTGCCGCTGACCGCGATCACCGCGTGGGAATTGCTGTTCGAACGCCTGCAGATCCGTGAGGGCAAGACCGATGAAGGTCAAAGCCTGCTAATCGTCGGCGCCGCTGGCGGTGTCGGTTCGATCCTCACCCAACTGGCCCGCCAGTTGACCGGCCTGAAGGTGATCGGCACTGCGTCCCGTGCACAGACTCGCGACTGGGTGACTGAGTTGGGCGCCGATCTGGTGATCGATCACAGCCAGCCGTTGAGCGAAGAGCTAAAGCGCGCCGGCATCGATCACGTGACCCACGTCGCCAGCCTGACCCAGACCGATCTGCACCTCGATCAACTGGTCGAGGCCTTGGCGCCGCAAGGCAAACTGGCGCTGATCGACGATCCTAAGTCACTGGACGTGAGCAAACTCAAGCGCAAGAGCCTGTCGCTGCACTGGGAATTCATGTACACCCGCTCGCTGTTCGAAACCCCGGACATGATCGAGCAGCACAAACTGCTCAACCGCGTGGCCGAGCTGATTGATGCGGGGACTTTGAAAACTACGGTGGGCGAGCATTTCGGCACGATCAATGCGGCGAACCTGCGACGCGCGCACGAGTTGCTGGAAAGCGGCAAAGCCAAGGGCAAAATTGTTTTAGAAAGTTTCTGAGAATCCGACGGCCGCAATCAGCGCCAGACCCGTCAAGGGCTGGCGCTGTTTTTTGCCGTCAGTCAGATGCTTCTCCGTTGTCACAAATGCGATCGTATTCAGGTCTACAATCGAAACCTCTGCGATGCATCTTTTACACAAGGGAGGTCAGCAATGAAGATCCTGATAAAAGAAGTGGCAAAGTCTCAATGGCAAGTTCGTCTGGACCAGCACGCCGTGACCTTTCGCAGTGAAGCCGAGGCGCTCGCCTTCACCCGCACCCTCGAAGCGCGCCTGCACGCGCCCCATCAGATTCCCCAGCCCGGACAACAACGCGCCGTCGGCTGAAGTTCAGGCTTCGGCCTGTGCTTGCGCCAGTGCCCGGGCATTCTGCAAACGCCGGGTGTACATCGCAATGCTCACCACCAGCAGTCCGCACAGGCTGATGACCATGGCCATCGGCATGGCGCTGCCGTCGTGCAGGACACCCACCAGCGAGGCCGCGCCGGAGGCCACGCTGAATTGCAGGCAGCCCATCAGCGCCGAGGCACTCCCGGCACGCGCGCCCTGGCCGTTCATCGCGCATGCCGCAGCATTGGGCAGGATGCAGCCGAGGCTGGCAATGCACACGAACAACGGAATCAACAGCGGCCACAATGCTTCGGTGTGCATCGCGCTGACCGCGAGCAGCGAAACGCCGGCCAACAGGTATACCCACACCGCTCGCGCCAGCAGGAAGGACGGACCGCGCTTGGCCAACAGCCGCGCGTTGACCTGAGCCACCAGAATGAAACCCGCTGCATTGGTGCCGAACAGCCAGCCGAAATGCTCGGCGGGTACGCCGTACAGTTTGATGAAGACAAATGGTGAGCCGGCGATATAGGAAAACATCCCGGCGACCGCGATACCGCCGGTCAGTGCGTGGCCGAGAAACACCCGGTCGCCGAACAACCGGCCGTATTGACGCAACGCACCGGACAGCGGCTGGCGCGGCACGTAGGCCGGCAGGCTTTCCGGTAACCCCAGCGCCACAGCGAGGCCGGCCAGTGCACTAAAGCCGGTCAGCACAAGGAAGATCGACTGCCAACCCGTGGTGTTGACCAGCAGACCGCCGAGCAATGGTGCGAGGATTGGCGCCAAACCCATCACCAGCATCAACTGCGAGAAGACTTTCGCCGATCCGACGGCATCGCATTTGTCGCTGACCACCGCCCGGGAAATCACCATCCCCGCGCAGCCGCCCAAGGCCTGGACGAAGCGGGCCCCGATCAGCCATTGCAGATTCGGCGCATAGGCGCAGGCCAACGAGGCCAGCGTGAACAGGCCGACACCGACCAGCAGCGGCAGGCGCCGACCAAACCGGTCGGCCACCGGGCCATACAACAACTGCCCGATCGACAGACCGGCGAAATACGCTGCCAGTGTCAGCTGGACGTGCTTTTCATCGGTGCCAAAGGCCAGCGCCATTGACGGGAACGCCGGCAGATAGAAGTCGATCGCCAGCGGACCGAAGGCGCTCAAGGCACCGAGAATCAGAATGGTACGGAAGTTCATCAGGCATCCAGGTTGGATTGGAGTCGGCAGCCCGACAGTCTAGCCGCGCAAAGACACCTTGAACATTCCGATAGCTCGCTAACTATTAAAAAGTCAGACGAACTGCCCTGTGGAGTTTTCCTGCAAAAATCAAAAGATCGCAGCCTGCGGCAGCTCCTACATTGGAATGCGTTTCCTGTAGGAGCTGCCGAAGGCTGCGATCTTTTGGCTTTTGATCATCCGGCGAGTTTTACCGGGTAGCCCTCTTCGCTGATGACCTCGATCACCTGCTCAGGGCTGAGCGAGCTTTCGACGCCGACTTCTTTGGCTGCCAGATCGACCCGCACGCTGGCCGCCGGATCTTTCGCCTGCACGGCGTTGGTGATGGCTTTGACACAGTGGCCGCAGGACATGCCTTGAACGCTGAACACTTGCATGGAGGGACTCCTTTGAGTGAGGTTGCCGGCAGTGTCGAGCTTGCCACCATGGCAAGGTCAAGTTCTGCGTAAAACTGCCGGGCTGGCAATCGGCGCTGCGCTCAGCCAAGCTGCGTGCATCAATGACTCAAATTCAGGAGATTCAGCCATGCGCTGGTCAGCTTTCAGCCTGTTTGGCTTGCTCAGCCTCTTTGCCGCCCTGCCTCAGGCCAATGCGACCGGCGAGGACTATGCGGTTCTGATCATCTCGCGCGAGCGCCTGGAAGTGCCGACTTCCTGCGAGATTGGCGTGTACGTCAATGATCAACTCGCTGGGCGTCTGCTGCAGGAACAGACGACTTCCTTTAACCTGCCCCACGGCACGCTGTCCATTCGTCTGAAACAATTGCCTGGCCAGGTGCCGGGTTGCCAGGCAGGCATGCTCGCGCCGCCCGCGCAGCAGATCTCGCTCAAGGCCGGCGATGTGCTCAAGTACCGGATCGCGGCCAACGCCAAAGGGCTGTACCTGCGACCTGCCGCCCTCGAATATTGAGTCAACGAAAAAGATCGCAGCCTTCGGCAGCTCCTGCATTGGAATGCAATCCACCTGTAGGAGCTGCCGAAGGCTGCGATCTTTTGCTTTTCAGATTGGCGCTTGACCTTGCCCGCATGGCAAGGTTGATCCTTGTAGACATCTTCTACAGGGAGTAAGACCGATGTCCGATTCCATCACTTTCGATCTGCCGATTGCCGGCATGACCTGCGCCAGTTGCGCCGGGCGTGTCGAGCGGGCGTTGCGCAACGTCAGCGGCGCCAGTGGCGTCAGCGTCAATCTCGCCACCGAACAGGCCCGCGTCCAGGCACCCGGTGACCGCTTGCCGGCGTTGATGGAGGCGGTTGAACGCGCCGGTTACAGCGTCCCACAACAAACCGTGGAACTGAGCATCGACGGCATGACCTGCGCCTCGTGCGTCGGTCGCGTCGAGCGCGCCCTGAACAAAGTCCCCGGGGTGAGGAGCGTCAGCGTCAACCTCGCCAACGAACGCGCCCACCTCGAATTGCTCGGTCAGACCGATCCGCAATTGCTGCTCGACGCCGTGAGCAAGGCCGGTTACTCGGCCAGCGTCTGGCAAGCCGAACATCCTGCAACTGATAACCAGCAACAGCGCCTGCAACATGAACGCTGGGCGCTGATCTGCGCCATCGTTCTGGCCTTGCCGCTGGTGCTGCCGATGCTGCTGCAACCATTCGGCATTCACTGGATGCTCCCGGCCTGGGCGCAATTTGCCCTTGCCACGCCGGTGCAATTCATTTTCGGCGCGCGATTTTATGTGGCCGCGTGGAAAGCCGTGCGCGCCGGCGCCGGCAACATGGACTTGCTGGTCGCCCTCGGCACCAGCGCCGGTTATGGCCTGAGCCTGTACGAATGGGCCACCGCCGCCGGGCGCATGCCGCATCTGTATTTCGAAGCCTCAGCCGTGGTGATCGCCCTGGTGCTGCTCGGCAAATATCTGGAAAGCCGCGCCAAGCGCCAGACCGCCAGCGCCATCCGTGCCCTCGAAGCCTTGCGCCCGGAACGGGCGATTCAAGTCATCGACGGTCGCGAGCAAGACGTCGCGATCAGCGCCCTGCGCCTCAACGATCTTGTTCTGGTCAAACCCGGCGAACGCTTCCCGGTGGACGGTGAAGTGCTGGAAGGCCAGAGCCACGCTGACGAAGCGCTGATCAGCGGCGAGAGCCTGCCAGTGCCAAAACAGCCGGGCGACCAGGTCACCGGCGGTGCGATCAACGGCGAAGGTCGCCTGCTGGTGCGCACCACCGCCCTCGGCGCGGAAAGCGTGCTGGCGCGGATCATTCGGCTGGTGGAAGACGCCCAGGCAGCGAAAGCGCCGATCCAGAAACTGGTGGATAAAGTCAGCCAGGTGTTCGTGCCCACCGTGTTGCTGATTGCCCTCGTCACGTTGATTGGCTGGTGGCTGTACGGCGCGCCTATGGAAACCGCGTTGATCAACGCCGTCGCGGTGCTGGTGATCGCTTGTCCGTGTGCCCTCGGCCTCGCCACGCCGACAGCGATCATGGCCGGCACCGGTGTGGCTGCGCGTCACGGCATTCTGATCAAGGACGCCGAAGCGCTGGAGCGAGCCCATGAGGTCGACAACGTGGTCTTCGACAAGACCGGCACACTGACTTCCGGCACGCCGCGCATCGCCCATTTCAGTGCGCTGGATGGCGATGAAAATACCCTGCTGACACTGGCCGGCGCCCTGCAGCGCGGCAGCGAGCATCCGCTGGCCAAAGCTGTGCTGGACGCTGCTGCCGAGCGCGAGCTGCCGGTGCCGGACGTCAGCGACAGTCAGTCCCTGACCGGACGCGGTATCGCTGGCACGCTTGATGGTCGGCGCCTGGCGCTGGGCAATCGGCGCTTGCTGGAAGAAAGTGGCCTGAGCGCGGGCAATCTCGCCGAGTCCGCCAAGGCTTGGGAAAGCCAAGGCCGAACCCTGTCGTGGCTGATCGAGCAAAGCCCGAAACCGCGTGTACTCGGCTTGTTCGCCTTCGGCGACACGCTCAAGCCCGGCGCACTGCAAGCCGTGCAGCAACTGGCCGCCGGAGGTATCCACAGCCATTTGCTGACCGGCGACAACCGTGGCAGTGCGCGCGTGGTGGCCGAGGCGCTGGGCATTGAAAACGTTCACGCCGAAGTGCTGCCCGCCGACAAGGCCGCCACCGTCGCCGAGCTGAAAAAAGCCGGGGTGGTGGCGATGGTCGGTGATGGCATCAACGACGCCCCGGCATTGGCCGCAGCGGATATCGGTATCGCCATGGGCGGCGGCACCGATGTGGCCATGCACGCGGCCGGCATTACCTTGATGCGCGGCGATCCACGACTGGTGCCCGCCGCGCTGGAGATCAGCCGCAAGACCTACGCGAAGATCCGCCAGAATCTGTTCTGGGCCTTCGTCTACAACCTGATCGGCATTCCGCTGGCGGCGTTCGGTTTTCTCAACCCGGTGCTGGCCGGCGCGGCAATGGCACTGTCGAGCGTCAGCGTGGTGAGCAATGCGCTACTGTTGAAAACCTGGAAACCGAAGGATCTGGAGGAGCACCGATGAACATCGGCCAAGCGGCCCGGCACAGTGGCCTGAGCGCAAAGATGATCCGCTATTACGAGTCGATCGGCCTGCTCAAGGCTGCCCATCGCACCGACAGCGGCTACCGTGTCTACAGCGATGATGACCTGCACACGCTGGCGTTCATCAAGCGTTCGCGGGACCTGGGATTTTCTCTGGAAGAAGTCGGCAAGCTGCTGACCCTGTGGCAGGATCGCCAGCGCGCCAGCGCCGATGTGAAAGCCCTGGCACGGCAGCATATTGACGAGCTGAACCAGAAGATCCGCGAACTCGGCGAGCTGCGCGACACCCTGCAGGACCTGGTCGAGCACTGTAATGGCGACCATCGCCCCGACTGCCCGATCCTCAAGGAACTGGCGTCGGGCTGCTGCGCGCAACCCGCCCGCGCCTGAGCGCCAACAGCTTAACGGTCAACAACGTACCGAGCGGGATGCCGTGGAACAGCAGCACCACGGCACCCGGCGTCCACCAGCCGTAGAACGGCGCGGCGATCAACATGCCGACACCGAACCCGGTCATTTGCAGCAAGGTCAGGAAGCTGAAAACCGGCAAGCGCAAATGCTCCGGTTCGCGTTGCAGGCGCGACATCAGGCCGACCTCGGAAATGCCGTCCCCCAACCCCGCCGGCAGGGAAAACAGCAGCAGACCGAGAAGGCTGTGCTGCTGGAACATCAGGATAAAACCGCAGGACATCAACGCCACGCCGAAGAAATACCGTCGCTCCAGCTCACGGTTATCAGAACCTTTGAGGCGACTGGCAATCCGCGCACCCAGCAGTTTGCCGCTGGCCCACACCGCCAGCATCAGGCCCAGAGTGGTGCTGGCCGAATCGGGCGTCAGCAGTTTGGAGATGATCGGAAAGCCGACATTGTGCGCGGCGCTGCCCAAGGTGTCGGCCATGGTCACGGCGAGCATCGCCGCAATCACCGGAGCGCTGCGCAGGCCTTGTTTCAGGGCTGACCATTCGCTGCGTTCGTTGGTCGATTGTTCGCAGACGTCTGCAGCGGCGAAGCGCAACGGCGCAATCAACAGCGCCGCCAGCACATAGGTCAATGCGTTTAGCGCAAACACCGTTTCGAAACCGAATGCCGCCACCAGCAAGCCGGACACCAGGCTGCCACCGACCATTGCCGCCGATGAAGCCGAGGTGATCCAGGCATTGGTTTTCAGTAGCTGCGCGGCTTCGATCAGCCTCGGCAATTGACTGTTGAGGCCGATGGCGAACATCGAGTTGCCAAAGCCCAAACCGAAGGCAATCACCGGCAACAGCAACGCCTGCTGGCTCCCCGGCAGGATCAACAGCAGACCCAGCAACACCGCGCGCAGCAGATCGAAGGCAATCAACGGCATCCGGCCGCTCCAGCGCCGGTAAAAGCGAGTGCCAATCAGGCTGGCAAAAATCCCCCCGCCGACACGACTGGCGAGAAACACCCCGACGCTCATGGCGCTGTTGCTCAGCAGGTAAACGTAAGTCGCCAGCGCGACCATGTTGAGGAAAGCGCCGAAGTCGGAGATCAGCCGGGCGCTGATGATGAGGCGGGCGTTCACATTCAGTCCTTGAGTGTGCGAGGGCTGACAAGATTCCCACATAAAGTCCATAGACACCACCGGCCCCTGTGGGAGCTGGCTTGCCAGCGAAGAGGCCGGTACATCCGATAAAATTTTTCAGCTGAACCTCCACTATCGCTGGCAAGCCAGCTCCCACAGTGAGGTGTGGTGAAGGAACATGCGGGCACAAAAAAACCCGGCCGAAGCCGGGTTTCTGTTCAAGCGCTTACTGCATCCACGGTGGCGGCGGTGGTTCGTCGGACTTGCCTTTGGGCGCATCGTCGGCGGCACGGATCGCCTGCTTGCGCTCTTCATCCAGACGCGCCGCTTCGATCTCGCGCAACACTCCGCCAACGTCGGCCAGGTCCTCAGGATCGTCGAACTCGCCGGTCAGCACACTGTTCGGGTGCAAGGTGCCGGCTTCGTACAGCGCCCACATTTCTTTCGCGTAACGGGTTTTCTTCAGCTCCGGGGCAAAGCGCCCGAAGTACGAAGCCATGTTGCCCACATCACGCTCCAGCATGCTGAACGCGTGGTTGTTACCGGCGGCATCCACTGCCTGCGGCAGGTCGATGATCACAGGACCTGTCGGGGTCAGCAGCACGTTGAACTCCGAGAGGTCACCGTGCACCAGACCGGTACACAACATCAACACGATCTGCGAGATCAGGAACGCGTGATATTCGCGGGCCTGATCCGGCTCCAGCACCACGTCGTTCAGACGCGGCGCGGCATCACCGTATTCGTCGGCCACCAGCTCCATCAGCAGCACGCCATCGAGAAAATCATACGGCTTGGGCACTCGCACGCCAGCTCCTGCCAAGCGGAACAGCGCCGCGACTTCGGCGTTCTGCCAGGCGTCCTCGGTCTCCTTGCGACCGAATTTCGAACCCTTGGCCATCGCCCGCGCCTGCCGGCTGTTACGCACCTTGCGCCCTTCCTGATACTCGGCTGCCTGGCGGAAACTGCGTTTGTTCGCCTCCTTGTAGACCTTCGCGCAACGTAACTGGTTACCGCAGCGCACCACATAAACAGCTGCTTCTTTACCACTCATGAGTGGGCGCAGCACTTCGTCGACCAGACCGTCTTCGATCAGGGGTTCAATGCGTTTTGGAGTCTTCATCAGCTTTTATTGTGGGTCCTTTATTACCAAACACGCGAATGTCACTCGTTATACGGCAATCCTCGCGCTACGGGGAGGGGTTGCCGACCTGTGAACCCTGTGGATGCACACACTGTGCCGAAATAATCGACCGCTGCCGATCATAGCCGAGCCCACCGGACTTGTAGTGATCGGGCGTCGAGGGCATTTGCGACAGAATCTGACATCGCCTGCATTTCCCCGGGGGAATTGCGCTCAGCGTTCGATGATTGCGGTGACACCCTGGCCGCCGGCAGCGCAGATCGAGATCAGTCCTCTGCCTTTGCCCGCCGCATCCAGCAATTTCGCCAGATTGGCGACAATCCGCCCGCCCGTCGCAGCAAACGGATGCCCCGCCGCCAGCGAGCTGCCTTTGACATTCAAGCGGCTGCGATCGATTGAACCGAGCGGCGCATCCAGTCCAAGACGGGTCTTGCAGTATTCGGGGTCTTCCCAGGCCTTGAGCGTGCACAGCACCTGCGCGGCGAACGCTTCGTGAATCTCGTAGTAGTCGAAGTCCTGCAAGGTCAGGCCATTGCGCGCCAGCAGACGCGGCACCGCATACACCGGTGCCATCAACAGCCCTTCGGCGCCGTTGACGAAATCCACGGCCGCCGCTTCGCCGTCACGCAGATAGGCAAGGATCGGCAAACCACGCTCTTTCGCCCATTCTTCACTGCCCAGCAGCACCACCGAGGCACCGTCGGTGAGCGGCGTGGAGTTGCCCGCCGTCAGCGTCCCCTTCGGGCTTTTTTCGAAGGCAGGTTTGAGCGTGGCGAGTTTTTCCAGGGTCAGGTCCGGGCGCAGGTTGTTGTCGCGGGTCAGGCCGAGAAACGGCGTCATCAGGTCGTTGTGCCAGCCTTCGCTGTAGGACGCGGCGAGTTTGTGATGGCTTTCGAGGGCCAGTTGATCCTGCTCTTCACGAGGAATGTTCCAGGTCTGCGCCATCAATTCGCAGTGCTGGCCCATCGACAGGCCGGTGCGTGGCTCGCCATTACGCGGAAATTCCGGGATCAGGTGCCTTGGGCGCAGTTGCAGAAAGGTTTTCAGCTTGTCGCCGGTGGTCTTGGCGCGGTTGGCCTGCAGAAGGATTTTGCGCAAGCCTTCGCTGATGCTGATCGGCGCGTCCGACGTGGTATCAACGCCGCCAGCGATGCCGCAATCGATCTGGCCGAGGGCGATTTTGTTCGCCACCAGCAGCGCCGCTTCCAGCCCGGTGCCGCAGGCTTGCTGAATGTCATAGGCCGGGGTGGCCGGTGACAGCCGCGAGCCGAGCACACATTCTCGGGTCAGATTCATATCCCGTGACAATTTAAGCACCGCACCGGCAACCACTTCGCCAATGCGCTGGCCGTGCAGGTTGTAGCGTTCGATCAGGCCTTCCAGGGCAGCAGTGAGCATCACCTGATTGCTGGCGGTGGCGTACGGCCCGTTGGAGCGGGCGAAAGGAATACGGTTACCACCGATGATGGCGACGCGGCGCAGCTGACTCATGAAAAGCTCCTTGTTGATCCGAATTCATGGAAATCCCTGTGGGAGCTGGCTTGCCAGCGATAGGGCCGGCACATCCAGCATTTCCAGTGGCTGACACGCGCCATCGCTGGCAAGCCAGCTCCCACAGGGACGGTGGTCTACTCTGCTGTTCAAGCGTAGGCCTTATTGCGTGGATCGAACGATTGATTGCCGTTGGTAGTCCACACTTTGAACCCCAACTTTTGGAGAGCGTTCCATGTCTGACCGCTATATCGACTTCGCCAACTCATCCATCGGCCATCGTCTGGTCGGGGCGTTGGGCCTGCCGTCGCCGGTGCGGCTGGAACGCTGGCAGGCCGGGCGCCTGCGGCCGGTAGACGGTGCGCTGTTGATCGGCGGCGGGCCGCTGGCCGAGCGGGTCATTGCATTCGCCAACCGCCTGACCGATGCGATCTACAGCTACGGCACCGAACCGTCGCTGGCCACCGCGTGGATTCCCGGGCACGGGCCGAAACTCAAGGCCGTGGTGTTCGACGCCAGCGACCTGCAGCACACCGACCAGCTCAAACAGCTGCGCGAATTCTTCCAGCCGCTGATGAAAAACCTCGACCACAGTGCGCACCTGGTGATTCTCGGCCGCGCTCCGGAAACCCTGCGCGATCCCTTTGCCTCCAGCGCACAACGGGCACTGGAAGGTTTCTCGCGCTCGCTGGCCAAGGAGCTGCGCAGCGGCGGTACGCTGCAACTGATTTATGTCGGTGAGGGCGCCGAAGAGCAACTGGAAGGCCCGCTGCGGTTTTTCCTCTCGCCGAAAAGTGCCTTCATCTCCGGGCAGGTGATTCGCCTGACCGCGTGCGCCACGCCAGTCACCGACTGGACCCGGCCATTGGCCGGACGCAAAGCGTTGGTCACCGGGGCAGCTCGCGGGATCGGCGCATCCATCGCCGAAACCCTGGCCCGCGATGGCGCCGAGGTGATTCTGCTCGACGTGCCGCCGGCCAGGACCGATCTGGAAGCCCTCGCCGCACGGCTAGGCGGCCGCGCTATCACCCTCGACATTTGCGCTGAAGACGCCGCTGCGCAATTGATCGAACAACTGCCGGACGGTCTCGACATTCTGGTGCACAACGCCGGGATCACCCGCGACAAGACCCTGGCCAACATGACCCCGGAATTCTGGGATGCGGTGCTGGCGGTCAACCTCCATGCGCCGCAGGTGCTGACCAAGGCCCTGCTCGACAGCGGCACCTTGCACGACAACGCGCGGGTCATTCTACTGGCCTCGATCAGCGGCATCGCCGGCAATCGCGGACAGACCAACTACGCCGCGAGCAAGGCCGGGCTGATCGGCCTGGCTCAGGCCTGGGCGCCGACGCTGCACGAACGCGGCATCAGCATCAACGCCGTGGCGCCGGGTTTCATCGAAACCCAGATGACCGCGCACATTCCGTTCGGCCTGCGTGAGGCCGGGCGACGCATGAGTTCGTTGGGCCAGGGCGGTTTGCCGCAAGACGTCGCCGAAGCCGTGGCTTGGCTGGCCCAACCGGGCACTGGCGCGTTCACTGGCCAGGCGCTGCGGGTCTGTGGACAAAGTGTTCTGGGGGCGTAGACATGAGCATTGAATGGCACACCCTCGACCGCGAACCGAGCCTGCCCGGCCTGTATGCGCGGGCCGCGACAAGGCGCAAGATCACCGGCACCCGACTGCCCGACAGCGGCTTGCGCTGCTGGATCGATGTCGACGGCCAGAAGCTGGCGGCCTATCGCAAGGTTTGCGGCTTTGCCGATGACGGCCTGCTGCCGCCGACTTATCCACACATCCTCGCGTTCGCCCTGCAAATGCAATTGCTCACGCAGAAGGATTTTCCGTTCCCGCTGCTGGGGTTGATTCATCTGAGCAACCGCATCCGTGTATGGCGGCCGATGGGCGGAATCAGTCGCGCACAAGTCAGCGTCCGCGTGCACAACCTGCAGCCACATCCCAAAGGGGCAACCTTCGATGTGTTGACCACCCTCGATGATCAACTCGGGCCGCTGTGGGAAGCCGAAAGCCAGATGCTTTGTCGTGGCGTGAAACTCGACGGCGAACCGGTCGAACAACAGTGGGAACCTGCGCAGGCCCTGACCCAGGTGGCGCAGTGGAAAGCGCCGGCCGATATCGGTCGGCAGTACGCCAAGGTCTCGGGCGACTACAACCCGATTCACCTGAGCGCCGCCAGTGCCAGGCTGTTCGGTTTTCCCACGGCGATTGCTCACGGCTTGTGGAACAAGGCACGAACCCTTGCGGCACTGGCCGATCACTTGCCAAAAGCCAACCTGGAAATCGTCGTGCACTTTCGCAAACCGGTGCGTTTGCCCAGCGAGGTTTCGTTGCTGGCGAGTGCGGCAGGGTCGAGTGGCGAATTACGCCTGATCGGTGCTGGCGATCTGGAGCATATGGTTGGTCAGTGGCAACCGGTTGCCTGATTCCACCCCGGGCAAGCCTGTAAATTGTGTATATATCACTTAAGTTTTTCCGCCCTTCACGCGGCCCCCTGGAAAACTCCCAGCCTTGATTTTCAAGGCTTTTTTTTGCGCGTTTATATCCTGGGTATTAGTCCTTAGGCACTGCGCGGCGCCTTATATATAAAGGCGTTAATACCAACTTGAGAATGGCGGCAAGCCGCGACGCGATCGAGATTGACACCACGGACGAGGCATCACCGGCGACAGACGGGTGAGCCATCGAAAACGACGAATGTTGTTACAGGTGCAAGGAATCTCAATCATGAAAACTCAAGTGTGGTGCAAATCGGCAACAGCTCTGGCATTGATCCTCTCCCTTGGCCTCGCGGGCTGCAGCAGCGGCGGTGGCGGCCATCACAGCAGTTCCGGCAGTTCGTCCCCAGACAGCGCGGCAGCAGGCGCGGGTGGCAGTGGTGGCACGAGCGGTACGGGAGGTACCGGTGGTTCGGATACCGGGACCGGTGGGACCGGTGGAACCGCAGGCACCGGCGGAACGGGAGGAACCGGTGGGACTGATACCGCCGGCACTGGTGGTACAGGCGGTACCGGTGGAACTGGCGGCACCGGCACCGGTGGCACCGGTGGCACTGGAGGAACCGGGGGTACCGGCGGCACTGGCGGCACCGGCGGAACAGGTGGAACTGACCCGACCGGCCCGACCAACCCGACGACTAACCCGCTGGTGACCACCACCCTGTTACAGGATGTCGGTAAAACGGTCAGCGGCGTTGGCGATGGCGTCGGTACGGTTGGTGACTCGCTGAGCACTGTTCCGGTGGTCGGTGGCGTCGTGCAAAGCGCAGCGAATACCGCCGGCAATGTAGTCAGCACCCTGGGTGATGGCGTGACCAACGGCATTGGCAAATTGGGCAAGGTCGACAATGGTCTGGGCGTTACCGCGTCATCGGTCGGCGGAGTGGTCGCCGATGTCGGCGACGGCGTCTCGGACCTGAGCGGCAAGCTGTCGACCGCTACCGGCAGTGTCCCGGTAGTCGGCGGCGTGGTCACCAAAGTTGCACCGGTACTCGACGGTGTCGGTGAGAAAGTCACCATGCTCGGCGACACCCTGAGCCTGGCTACTACCACCGGACCGCTAGGTTCGGTGACCAAAAATGTCGGTAACAGCCTTGTCCCGGTCATCGCGATGGTTGAAAGCACCACCGACAAAGTGGGCAGCGCGACCGGACTCGGTGCTCCGCTCAACGGTGTCATCGGCCAAGTGGGTGGTGCAGTGAAAGGGTTGGGCGGTCAAGTCACCGGGGCCGGTAACGGTAACGCACTGACCAGCACGGTCGGCGGCGCGCTGAGCAACGTCGGCACCACAGTCGCCAAGGCCGGCGGGCTGGTGGACAACGGCACCGGCTCTGGTGGTGGATTGGGCGGCGGCCTCGGCGGGACCGGCCTGCTGCAAACCGTAGGCGGTGCCGTGGTTAACGTCGGTTCTGGTTTGAACGCCGGCAACACCAACGGCGCGGTCAGCGCCGCGGGCGTCACCACCGCGTCCCTGGGCAACACCATCGCCTCGGTCAACACTGTTCTCGGCGGATCGGGCACGCCGATCACCGCCACCACCTCGCCGCTCGCGACAGTGGGAGCCACTGTGGGTGCAGGGCTGAATCCGGTCACGAGCGCCGTGACCAGCGTGACCCAACAAGTCGGAGCCACGACAGGTCTGGGCGCACCGGTCGCAGGCCTCACCGGCCAGGTCGGCGGCGCTGTCAGCAGCATCGGCACCACCATTGCAGCCACCAATAACCCGGTTACAACCGCCGTCGGCGGCGTGGTCAACAATGTTGGCGCCACTGTCGCCTCGGTCGGCGGCCTGCTTAACGGAGGTACCAGCGGCACTACCGGTGGAGTCGGCGGCGTCGTATCCACAGTTGGCGGCCTGCTCAATGGCGGCACTGCCACTACCGCCACTACCGCCACTACCGCCACTGGCGGCACCGCAACCGGTGGCCTGGGCGGTGTACTCGGTGGCCTGACCGGCACCCTTGGAGGCACCAAACGCTAAATTGCACCTGGCCGATTCGACGGCCTCACCTACAGCGCCTACGCTTGGTTGAGGGCGGAAGATTCCCACGAGTCTTCCGCTTTTTTCTTAGGAAAAATTCAGCCCAGCGCTGTGATCTGACCATGGAGTGTCCTATGCGCGTAATGGCATCCCTGCTGTTCCTCAGTCTCAGTTCCGCCGCCCTCGCCGACACCCTGCCCAGTTTTCTCAACAGCAACGAAACCACGCGTAACCTGCCCGTGCCCAACCTGCCGGCCGATGCCTATCGCCCCGCCGCCACGCCCCTGCAAGTACCCGACCCGGGCGCCGCGGCTGCGCAACCGTTGTTGATGGAGACCAGGATCAATCTGAAAACCGTGCAAATCGAGGGCGGCACGATCTACCCGCTCAACGAACTGGCCGAAGTCTACAAACCCCTGATCGGCCACCAGACCAGCCTCGCCGATCTGATCGAAGCCACACGCAACATCACTCGCCGCTATCAGCAGGACGGCTACTTGCTGTCCTATGCGTTCCTGCCGCAACAGCGTTTCGACGATGGCGTGGCGCGGGTCGTGCTAGTGGAGGGTTATGTGCGCGATGTGCAGGTACAAGGCGATGTCGGCCGGGTCAAAGGCCTGCTCGACGAACTGGCAGCCAAAATCCAGGCCGAACGTCCGCTGACCCGCAAGACCTTCGAACGCTACACCACCTTG
Organism: Pseudomonas sp. 22189; assembly: GCF_052045635.1. Lineage (NCBI taxonomy): Bacteria > Pseudomonadati > Pseudomonadota > Gammaproteobacteria > Pseudomonadales > Pseudomonadaceae > Pseudomonas > Pseudomonas sp. 22189. Next base: position 19,322 of record NZ_JBQEPG010000031.1, on the reverse strand, counting down.
ATAACCCGCATCCCCGGCGTGACCATCCAGGCGCAAGTGCCGCCGCCCGGCACCACCGACGGCGCCACGACGCTGGTGGCCCAGGCCAGCCGCAAACCGATCACCAGCACCCTGAGCACCACCGAAGACAACCGCAATGGCACCCAGGCGTTGCTCGGGGTCAGCAGCAACTCGCAGACCGCCATGGGCGAGCAATTGACCCTCAGCGGGCTGTTTCCGCCGGGGGATGACCACGAGTATTACTACCGACTGGACTACAACCAGTTCCTCAACAGCGAAGGCACGCAACTGAGCCTGTTTGCCTCCCGCTACCGGGCCGATCCGGGCACCAATGTGCTCACCAGCGATGGCTTCGAACTCAAGCCGCACAAGGAAGACGACCGTTACTCAATCGGTGTCAGTCACCCGTTCATCGCTGCGGCCAACGAACTGCTCAATGCCGGCGCGCGGCTGTATGCGGTCGATAGCACCAACCGCTACAAGGTGGTTGGCTACCCGTTGAGCATCGAGGAACGCACTGACGTACGCGCCCTCGCGTTCGAAAGCGACTGGCGCAAGAGCGACGCCCGGCAACTGCGGATTGTCAGTGGCGGCTTGTATCAGGGGCTGGACAGCATGGGCGCACATTCCAACAACCCGGCACTGGACCTGAACTTCCTGCGCCTGCGCCTCTCCGGCGTGCAGAGCGACAAGTTCTTCGACAACTGGCAAGGCGTGTTGTCGGCCGCGTTGTACTGGAGCGATGACACCTTGCCCGACAGCGAACGCGCCGTGTTCGGCGGGCAGAATTTCGGCCGTGGTTACCCGGACGATCAGGCGTCGGGGGATAAAGGCTGGGGCGCGGCCTACGAGGTCAACTACAGCTTCAACCGCGACGGCAACTGGGTGCGCATCCTGCAGCCATATGTGGTGCTGGACCGTTCGAAAACCTGGTTCAACAAGCTCGCGGTACAGAGCAACGATCTGTCATCGGCGGCAGTGGGGCTGCGCTTTGGCGATGCCAAGTACTACAACATTGCATTGGAGGCCGCCAAGCCGATGTCCGATGAGGCGCTGGATACGTTCAATCGTCGGGCGCGCTACAGCATCAGTTTCAGCTATCAGTTGTAGACCACAGCCATTGCGTCAACGCCGCTTTAGCGGCGATGGCGCAATGGATTGAGCCTCGCCAGCAACCTAGTTCTTGGTCTCGATCTTGCCGCCCGCGTCCGGGTCGTAGAAGTCCGGGATCTCGTACTTGTACTTCTTCAGCCAGCGCTGCATCGCCTGTTCCCGCTCGGCCGCCGTAGCGGTTTGCGGTTTCGTCGAGGCCGCCTGGTTACGGCTTTGCAGCACCAGCCAGCCTTCGGTTTCCTGTTGCTGCGCCGAGGCCGGGCCGGCGTCGATGGCCTGGGCTGCTAGCGGCAGGCTCAGCAGTATCAGGCAGCTTAGGCGGTGCACGGTGTTCATGGTGATCTCCCGGAATGTCACTTGAGCGTCGACGGTTGTGGGTCAGCCACCACCGCCACTTGATTACCGGCCGCGGTCGGGGCCTTGGCCGGCACCTTGAGTTTTTCCGCACGGGCCTGGGCTTCGGAGAATTGCTCCGGCGTCAGGTGCGCGCGGCTGACGACTTCGGCGGCTTGCTGCCAGTTGTTCTGGTAGAGCAGCAAGGTCACCAGATTCAGCGGAGCCAGTTGATCGTTCTGCTTGAGTTCAATAGCGGTAAGGAATTCGAAGCGCGCGTCCTCAAGACGCAACTGGTTGAGGTAGACCACGCCGAGGTCGTTGCGGATCTTGTCATTGGTTGGCGCCAGACGCACCGCGCGCTGCAGGTGCGCCTGGGCCTGACCGTTATCGCCACGGGCGGCATAGATTTGCCCCAGGCCATGTTCGGCGTCCGCCGTCAGGCACGTGCCGAGCAGGCCGCGATACAGCGGCTCGGCCTCGTTGCGCCCGAGCAAGCGGTAAACCCTGGCCTTGCGCAAGCGCACCTCGACCAGGTTGTCGGGCAGGCTTTGCAGGTTGGCCAGGCTGGCGTGCAGCTTGCCGTCGTTGGCCAGATCATCCGCCAGGTTCAGGGCCAGTTCCTGTTCGGAGTCGAGCTTGCTGCAACTGCTCGGCGCCAGCATTGCCGACCACGGTGCCTGGCCGTCAGTGGCACAGCCACCGAGCATCAACAGACTTGCCACGACAATCAGTGCTTTCATCAAACGCTCTCCATGAGCCCACGTCAGTTTGCAAACGCCCGGGTAATCGCGGTGAACCCCGGGCCGGCCAGTACGATCAGCAAGGCAGGAAACAGAAACAGCATCATCACCACCGACATCTTCGCCGACATTTTCGAGATGTATTCCTGCAGTCGGGTCAGGCGCCGGTCGTCGAGCAATTGTTTGAGCGCCAGCAACGATTTCATCGCCCCGCCGCCCTGCTGAATCAGCTGTTGCAAGATCACGCAGGTGTCGGTGAATTCATCGACGGCGAGCATCACCGAGGCCTTGTTCAGTTCCTGCCCCAACTCCAGTCCCGAATCGACCCTGGCCAGAATCAGGCGCAGTTCGCGGGTCAGTTCCGGCAGCAGTTTCTGTCCTTCGCTGCTGAGCACGCGCAGGGCTTGTTCGACCGCCATGCCCGACTCGAACAGGATGCGCAGCAACGGGATGAACGTGGAGATTTCCACGGCGATGGCTTTCTGTCGACGCCCGGCGGCGTACGCCAGCACTCGCTTGGGCAGCAAATAGCCGGCACCGGTGGCCAGCATGGGCACCAGCCAGCCGTTGGCCGCGTGCGGAAAAAACACTTCCTGCAGAAACAGCGCCAGCCCCAGCGCCAACAGCGGTGTGCCGATCTGGCACGCGGCGTACAGCGAACGCTCACTGGCGCGGCGCCAGCCGAGCCGGCTGAGCAGGGTCTGGGTTTCACTGTCGATGCTCACCGAACGCTGGCCGAACTTGCTGTTGCCCAGCGCTCGCAGCCAGTTGCCGAAACGGTTCTCGCGCACCAGATGCCCCTGCAACCGCTGGTTGACCTGGCGCACCCGACGCCGCTCCGTCAGCAGGTGATTGACCACCAGCAACAGCGCGCCGAGCAGCAGCATCAGAGCGGCGAGATAGACCATGTCAAACACTCCGCAACATGCGCCACAGCGCCAGGCAGCCGGTCACTTGCAACACCACGGCGATGATCAACATGGTCCGCCCACCGCCGTCGTGCCACATGCCAAGCATGTAACCGGGATTGGTCAGCATGAAGTAGCCCACCAGGATCACCGGCAGCGAACCCAGCACCCAGGCCGTCATACGCGTTTCGCCGGTGAGCGCGCGCAGTTGCCGGGCACCCTGGTCACGCTCGCGGATCAACTTGATCAGGTTCTCCAGCAACTCGCTGGCATTGCCGCCATAGCGATGATTGACCTTCAGGCCGAGGGCGAACATGCGCAATTCGTCCTGTTCATAAAGCTCGGCAAAGTCACTGACCGCATCCGGCAGATTGACGCCCAGTTGCACGTTGCGCTGCACCCGGCCCATGGCTTCTTTCAGCGGATCGTCACTCGACTCGATGCCGCCCATGACCGCGTCACTCAGGGTGCGGCCGGACTTGAGACTGCGCACGGTGTAGTCGAGCAACTGCGGTAACTGCTCGATCATGCGTTTGATCCGCCGGTGGTACCGCCAGGACATGTACAGACGCAGAATCAGCGGCGGTGCCAACAGCATCGTCAGCAGACCGATCCAGCTCGCCAGCAGATACCCGAGGGCAATGGCCACGCCCCACAAGGTCAGCCACAGGCCGAATCGTTCGTTGGGACGGCCCAGCCCCGCTCGCAGGAACATGCGTTCGAACCCGACCCACGCCGGTTTCTGGGCAACGAGTTGTGGCTGCCCTGCCGCAAGGCGATTGAGCACCCGTTCGTTGCCGCTCTTGTGGATGCCGTGCACGAACAGCCAGATCGACAGCCCGAGCAGAATCAGACAAAGCAGGATGAGAATGGCCGGTCCGATCATGATGTGCGTCCAATGCTCTCAGCTCAGGTTCATCTCGTGGCGCAACTTGTCGCCCGCCGGATTGACCGCTTCGCGCAGGAAGCCGAAACCGGTACGCCGATCAAGGCGAAACAAGGTGTTGGTGACGTAGACGTCTTCGCGGATGCCGACCACTTCCACCACCTCGCTGACACAGCGGCGGCCGTCCGGCATGCGGGTCAGCTGGATGATCACGTCGAGGGCGGCGCAGATCATCTGACGCAGTGTGCGCTCGGCGATCGAGCGTCCGGTCAGCCCCACCAGCGTCTCCAGGCGCAGCAGCGCATCCTGCGCATTGTTGGCGTGCACGGTGCTCATCGAGCCGTCGTGGCCGGTGTTCATCGCGGTCAGTACATCGACCACTTCGACCCCACGAATCTCGCCGAGGATGATCCGGTCGGGACGCATGCGCAGGGCGTTGCGGATCAGGTCGCTGGCCTTGACTTCGCCGTGACCCTCGGCATTTGGCGGGCGGGTTTCCAGGCGCACGACGTGCGGGTGGCCAAGCTGCAATTCGGCGACGTCTTCGATGGTCACCAGCCGTTCGTGGGGGTTGATCAATTGGCTGAGGATGTTCAGCAGCGTGGTCTTGCCGGTGCCGGTACCGCCGCTGATGAGCACGTTGCAGCGCTTGCCCACCGCCTCTTGAAGAAACTCGAAAATCGCCAGATCGATGGTCTGCATCGCCATCAGGTCACTGCTTTTGAGCATGTCCTTGCGAAACTTGCGAATCGACAGGCACGGGCCATCGAGAGCGATCGGCGGGATGATCGCGTTGACCCGACTGCCATCCGGCAGGCGTGCATCGACCATCGGCGAGGACTCGTCGAGGCGTCGCCCGAGCGGCGCGAGAATCCGTTGCATGACCCGCTCGACGTGATGCGCATCGATAAAGCGCAGGTCACTTTGATGCAGCACGCCGTCGCGCTCGATGAACACCCGGTGCGGGCCGTTGACCAGAATCTCGGTCACCGACGGATCGCGCAGCAGCACCTCCAGCGGGCCGAAACCGGTGAGTTCGTCGACGATTTCTTCGGCCAGGCGCTCCATCTCGTAGCGGGAAATCGCCAGGTGCAGACGGGCGATGTATTCGGCGACCTTGTCGGTGACAAATTGCGCCAGCAACTGGCGCGAACCTTCCAGCAGGTTTTTCCCCGACTCTTCGATGGCGTCAATGATGTAGCGATGCAGGACCAGCTTCAGGCCTTCGTGATCGGTGTTGCCGGTCGCGCCGTGCTGTACCGCGCCGAACAGTTTTTCCGCGCTCATGAGGTGCCTCGCAAGCGGTCGAACCAGGTGACCTTCGGTTTGGCCAGGCCCTCGGAGCGCTTGGCCAGGCGTTCGCCGAGGGTGCGCAGGCTTTGTGTGAGTTTTTCCCGCGGGGCCAGTTCGAACAGGCTGACGCCCTGGTTCTTGGCGTTCAAACGCACTTCAGCGTTGGCTGCCAACACCGCGATCACTTCCAGGTTGAAGGTCTTGCCAAGGGTTTCGGCGTCCGGGGCGACGCTGCTCAAGTAACCGTCCACCAGCAAGCGTGCGTGGTCGAGTTTCATGCCTTTCTCGCGCCACTGGTTGAGCACGGCAAGGTTGCGACGGCAGTTGAGCACGTTCTGATCGGTGTACCAGATCAGCTTGTCGCAATGGCTGACAAACGTGCGCAAGGCTTCACTGTCGGACTGCCCGGTGAGGTTCACGACGATGTGCTGGAAGTGTTGACGCAAGGCGCTGAGCAACATGTACAGCTCGGCGGCACTGGTACTGTCCAGCGGCTCGTCGCTGCTGGCGTACGCCAGAATCCGCAGGCCGGCTTCCGTGCTGGTGAAGGCACTGTCGATCAACGTCGCATCGAGCCTGCGCAAGTGGCGCAGGGCATCGCCGAAGTGAAACGAACTCTCGAGCCCGAGCAGCGCCAGACTGTCGCCCCGGGGCAGGCCCAGATCCAGCAGCAAGGTTTGCTGACCGCTCTTTTGCACCACCAGCGCCATGTGATTGGCCAGCAGCGCACCGTCGGAATTGCTCTGGGTGCCGTACAACACGGTGAGGCCACCCAGTTGGGTGTTGGTGGTCACCGGTGGCAAACGTTTGTTCAGGCGCCGCACCAGCCCGGCGACCTCACTGGCCCGCGAACCGTACGCGACGAAATCCCGGGCGCCGGCACGCATCGCATTGAGCACCAGTTGGTTGTCCATGCCATCACCCAGAGCAACGATGGCGAGCATGGGTTTGGCTTCCAGCGCACCTTCGATCAACGCACTCTGCGCCACCACGTGGTCACGGTCGAGGCCGACGAACACCAGGCTGGCGAAGGTGACATCGACCAGCGCCAGCAACTCGTCCAGGCTCCCGGCCCCGGCGCTGACCACCTGGCCCAGCGGCGCGAGAGCGCCTTGCAGCCACTCCAGATCGGTGCTGTTACGGGTGATCGCAAGAAAGGTCTGGCTCAGGTTCTGGTTCATTGGGACAACCCACTGCGCTTGTCGAAGTTGCCGTTTTCGAGGAAGAACATGCGGTAGAAATTCGGGTCGTAGTTGCGCAATTTTTCGCCCGGCAGCGACGGCAGCTGCGCATCGGCCGCCAATGGCTGCACCAGGTGCGGGGTGACGATCATCAGCAGTTCGCGCTCCTCGCGCTTGATCTGCGAATCACGGAAAAACGCGCCGAGCACCGGGATATCACCCAGCCCCGGAAACTTGTTCACTTGCGAGGTGTTGCTGGTGCTGATCAAGCCACTGATGACGAAACTTTCGCCGTCGGCCAGCGATACGCTGGTATCGGTACGGCGTACGGTCAGGGCGGGCACCGGGGTGCCGGCGATATTGATGGCGTTGGCGTAATCCAGTTCGCTGACTTCCGGCGCGACCTTCAGCGCCACGCGATTGCGGTCGATCACGGTCGGCGTCAGGGTCAGGCGGATGCCAAACTCCTTGTACTCGATGGTCACCGTATCGCTGCCGGAACTGGGCACCGGAATCGGGATTTCGCCACCGGCCAGAAAGCTTGCGCTCTGCCCGCTCAGCGCGACCAGACTCGGCCGCGCGAGGGTGTAGGCAAAGCCGCTGCCTTCCAGCGCGTTGATGATCGCCATGGTCTTGCCGCCGATCCAGGAAAAATTGAACTGGCCGTTATTCACCGGCAACTTCGGTGTCGGCACACCACCGACATCGGGCAGCGTGCCGGGCGAGCCAAACAGAAAATTGCCGCGCACGCCGATCAAAGAGGCCGTGGCTTCCTTGAGTTTGGTGCGGCTGACTTCGACGAAGCGAATGTCGGTCTGCACTTGCGAAGGCAGCGTCGGGTCATCGGAAGGCAGTCTGCTGGTGCTGGTCAACGCCGCTGTGGCGCTGCCTTGCACGAACACCATGCTCTGACGCGGCTCACTGGAGCACGAGGTCCAGACCATCAGGCTGGTCGCGCCGGGGGCCACGCCAGTGAGCAAAAAAGAAGCGCTGCCGGTGTCATGCACATCGGCGATCTTCGGATCACCGATGGCCACCCGGGTGATTGCCACGGGCGACTGGATGTCCTGCTGGAACCCTTCGCCGATCTCGATCACCGCTGGCAGGCGACCGAGCGCCGAGCAATTGCCGGTGGCCGCGATGGCCGCGTTCATCGTCAGTCCCATCAGTATCAAGGCCGGGACTACCGGTTTTAATAACGGCCTGAATCGACTCTGCATGCACGTGGATCCTTGCTCAGTCATGGGGCTTGTTGGGAAAGCTGATTGCCGCGGATCACTTCCATCGGCTTGCGTTCATGACCACCTGAGGACGGCGCTTTCGGCGCCGCGCCCAAGGCCAGTTGCGTGAACTGGAAGAGTTGGCTGTTGGCGTTATCCAGGTGCGCCGGCGCCTGCTGTTCACCGGCCCAGTATTTCGCCAGCCGCTGCTCTTCGCTGCTGCGCACGGCCAGACGCAAGGTGCCGACCTGGGTGGCGAGCATCATCCGGCTGAGCAATTGTTCAGGTACGGCCAGAACCACGGTGCGCGCAGCGATCCGGCGTTGATCCTGTTTGAGTTTGTCGTCGGCGCTGAGGGCCGGATTGGCGGGCTGGCCGTCGTTGGTCAGGCCGTATTGTTCACCCACGCCAAGCACACGCATGGCCGGCACGACGATTTGCGCCGACTGCTGCAGATTGCTCGCATCCTGGCGCAGGTAGAGCAGCACATCGACATAGTCGCCGGGGAGCAGTTGCCCGGCAGCGCCGATCACTTCATCCACGGCCACCGTCAGAGCGCGCTCGTCGCTGTGGATCATCCGCGCCAGTGAGCCACCCGCCTCGAAGCTTTCATCGTTGAGCCAGGTGCCGGCGCTCAAATGCCGCCACGGGGTACGACCCACTGCCTGATCAACACTGGCAAGGCTGCCGGCCGGCGCATTGCGCAATTTTTCCACAGTCACATCGGCAGCGGTCAGCGGAGTGAACGGCGGAACATCGTGCAACAACACGACCACGGGCTGACGGGTCTGATCTTCGGCGGCGACGGTTTTTTCCACCACGACGGGCGCAGCGGCAGGCACCTGAGCAACCGGGGCCGGTTGCCGACTGAGCACCAGCCCCCAGTAACCGACGATGATTGCCCCCAGCAGCAGCACAGCTGCAAGGCCCATGGTGACGCGACTGTTCATGACGGCTCTCCCTTTCCTGCTGCACCGACAGCCTGTACTTCCTGCCGAGAGAATTTTTCGCGATCAGGCAGCTATGAACATGCAACGATTTCGCTATTTCCAAGCTAGCTGATACGAGCCAAAACGCCATTAGTGACAGGAAAATAACTCACTAAAGTATGAGTCGTGGCCAATTAACTGTAGGGATTGGCTCAATTAACAATCCGGTTAATCCTTTGTGATTAATCCGTTCTTACAGTTGTTGACCGGGGGTTTGTTGACAATGCTCTGATAGCACGGTGAAAGCATGCCGCTGTAGCGTTGGATCGGCGCCAGAGGCGCGAAGGAGTGGACGTATGTTTCGGATGATCATCGACTATCTACTGGCCAGGGCCAGGCTGCTGTGCAGAAGTGAAGAAGGTGCGTCGGCCATCGAATACGCGATCGTGGTGGCAATGGTGGCGGTGGTGGTCGTGGTGTTTGTGTCGCCCATCGGCGACAAGGTGCTGGCCATTTTCAACGTGGTGCTGACCAAGCTCGGTGGCACGGCACAGGTCAGAACGACGCCTTGATCAACATCCCTCCCGTCGTCCAGTGTCCAGGCCCATGCTGACCAGCAGCATCGCTCAGACACTGGCAAATCTTCGGATTTCACAAGTCCGATCACCCGCCGTTACGAAGGAGAATGTCAATGATCCTCGAATATCTGATATTGCGCCTGAGGTCGTTTCTGGCAAGTACAGAGGCTGCATCCGCCATCGAGTACGCCATCGTGGTGGCAATGGTAGCGGTCGTTGTGGTGGTGTTCATCACACCACTGGGCGCGAAAATCTTTGCGATTTTCAACAGCGTCCTGGTATCCCTCGGCGGCACCGCGCAGACCGCTCCGGTGCAAACCCCCTGATGTGAGTCGCGTCTGGCGAATGTCGCGCTACACTCGATTGCACTTTCAGCTTTTCAGGGACTGCCCATGACTGCTTCCTCACTCCCCCGCCAACAGTTGCTTCTGGTTGACGACGAAGAGGACGCGTTGCTTGAGCTGGCCGAGCTACTGGAGGGCGAGGGCTTTGTCTGCCACACCGCCACGTCGGTGAAACTCGCCCTGCATCACCTCACCCGTTTTCCGGATATCGCCCTGGTGATCACCGATCTGCGTATGCCGGAGGAGTCCGGCATGTCGCTGATCAAGCGCCTGCGCGAGCACACGTCGCGCCAGCATCTGCCGGTGATCGTGACCTCCGGACATGCCGATATGGAGGACGTCAGCGACATGCTGCGCCTGCAGGTTCTGGACCTGTTTCGCAAGCCGATCTACCACGTGCGGCTGCTGGAAACCCTGGACAATCTGTTCCCCAAACCCAAGACACAGGCCGGGTAATACAGGCGAAGGTTTTTTGGCAGAATTGACTGCCTGCCCGGGAAGGGGCAGGCAAACAGAATCAGTGTGCGGTTACACGCTGACGGGCGGCCGAAGCACTGGGTGAAAGGGCCAATGCCAACTGCGTGCGGTTGTGCATGTGGGTCAGGCGCAACACCTGGGAAACGTACAGTTTCACGGTGTTTTCAGTGATGCCCAACTCGCAGGCAATCTGATAGTTGGTCTGCCCTTTACCCACCAGCCGCGCCACATCCAGTTGCCGTGGCGACAACTGATTGAAGATCGCCGGAATCTCCTGCTCGGCTTCGGCGCTGTCGCCACCGAGCATGTCTTTGACCACCGCCGCCGGGTTACGCCGGACCTTGTCCAGGTCCTGGTAAAGATCGTCGATGGATTCGGAAAGAAACTGCAGCTTCTGGTTCAGGTGGCCCAACTGCACATTCTTGTGCCGCTCCTGCAGAGCCGCTTCCTGACGCTTCACGCCTTCAAGCAGTTCATCCAGCTCGATCGGCTTCTGATAGTAATCGGCGATCCCCGCGCGCAGGGCCTTGATCACGTCCTGTTTATCGGCGCGGCCGGTGAGCATGATCGCTTCGAACACCCGGTGTTTGCCGCAGATTCGTTGCAGTTCCTGCACCAGCTGAATGCCGTCCATGTTCGGCATGTGCAGATCGCTCAGCACCAGGCCGATTTCCACGTCTTCGCTGAAACGCTCGATCGCCTGCGCACTGGATTCACACGGCACACAGCGGTACCCGCTGCTTTCGAGAAACTCGCACAACTCTTCGACGATCAACGGCTGATCATCGACCACGAGCACTTTTACCGCCGACGTAAGCTTGTTCACGAACCACTCCATTGCTCGGGCCAAAGCTGACTTTTTCTGCACTTTGGCAATGTAACGACTTCATTTGAAAGTAGACGCACTTTCCGACTATGTACATAGAACTAGTGGCACCTGGCGACTAATGGATCCAATGAATCGAAGCCAGTACGCCCAGCAGCACGAACGGTGCAAATGGCAGCTTCTTTGACACTCCAGGCTCCATATATCGAAGATGTTCTCTAAGTCGTTGACTCATATGAAGCCAGACTCTTGGCGCAACAAGCAGCCAGAGCAGACTGGCGACGCCGGCGCCGATAAACGCACAAAGAATGAATAAACCGTTCGTCGCAAGGCCCATGGCTGTCATTAGTTTCACATCGCCGGCACCCATGCGCCCCATGAAATAACCCGGCAGGGTCAACACCAGAGCGATCACGCCCGCCCACAGTCCCTGCTGCGCTTCGGCACCGAGCCAGGTCGTGCCAGTCACCAGCAGATAGATCAGCGCCAGAGCTCCCGCGCCGAATGTCAGTGCATTGGCGATACGCCGGTGTCGGGCATCCTGGGCGGCGCAAACCGCCAGCCAGATCAGGAGAACGAAACTCTGCATCCGGTTAAATCCCGTCCGATTTTGCTGATTGATTCTATGCTGATACTACGCAGTGAACGTCAGGGTAGACGCAGTCATGAAAACCGGCTTCGCAAAATCACAGGCAGGCGCAGTGGCGATCGAATTCGCCCTGGTATTCGTGATTTTTTTCGCCGTGTTTTACGCGCTGGTCAGTTACAGCCTGCCGTTTGTATTGATGCAGACCTTCAACGAGGCGACATCCGAAGCGGTGCGCCGCAGCGTCGGAGTCGACCCCAACACGCCTGGTTATGCCTCCGTGGTGGTGAGCACTGCCAACACCGCGTTGACCCAGCAGTTGCAGTGGGTGCCACCCGCGCTGAACCTGGTGGTCGGCGTCGACACCTCAGCGGTGTATGACGCCACTCAAGGTACGCTGACGGTCAGAGTCGATTACCCCACCAGCAAGCTCAATCAGGTCATTCCGTTTCTGGTGCTGCCGGGCGTGGGTGCCGTGCCGAGCCTGCCCGCCACCCTCTCCGCCGCGTCGAGCCTGAAATTTTGACCTCCGGCGACCATCTGTTCGGACGCCTGCTCAAACGCGCGCCGGCGCCCGCCAGTGAACTGCCCGACCACCTCGGCTCACCGCCGCAGGGTTTGCACCTGCACCTGGATCACGACGGCGGCGTACTGCAGATGGCCGGGCCGTTGCGTCATCTGTTGGCGCAACAGCCGCCCCACGATTCGCCGCTACCGTTGGCGGCGTATTTACTCGCACACAGTACGCTGGCGATCGAAGGCCGGCCGCAGGACTGGCAAGGGCAAATGCTCGACCTGGATTTCCCCGGGCTCAGTGACCAGACCCTGCATTTGCGCGGCTGGGTGCAGCCTTCGGCGGCGGGCTGGGTATTGCAACTGATGGACATCGGCGACCTGCTGCTGGAGCGCCAGCAATCGCGCCACCGCGAATCCTGTCAGGCCCTTGCCGGGCAGATCAGCGACCACCTGCGCACCTGCAGCCTGATGCGCCTGCCGGTGGTGCTCAGCGAGCAGTTGCAGGCCATCGCCCAGCGCTGGCGAATCCCGTGCCTGGCCATCGCCCTGCTCGACGAACAGGCACAGGGCTGGCAGATTTTTCAACACTATCGCGCCCACGATGCCCCCACGCTGTGGCAGGACGGCCAGCGTCTGGGCACGCCGCTCGACAGCCTCAACGGCAGTGCACCGCAGCGTCTCGGCGCGCATCACGGTTTGTTCGAACACTCGCGCGTTGCAGCGATCTTCGGCAACGCCGATGGTTTCGCCGTGCCCTACAGCGATGATCGCGGGGTGGCGGCATGGCTGCTCTGTGGTTTCTACACCGTGGACGTTGTCGCGCCACACCTGAGCGACCGCGACTGGATGTCACTGACCGGCGCGCTCGCCGGCCCGCTGCTCAGCCGTCTGCGGGATCAGCAACATCATCACTACACCGAGCGCCTCGAGTCGCTGCAAACCCTGCTGGGTACCGGCTGGTGGGAAATGCTCGGGGACGACGTGTTGCTGGCGCCGTCGCTGCTCGCTGCGCTGCCGGCGGACAGCGCGCGAATCTCGCTGCAAGACTGGCTGGCGCTGATTCATCCGGCCGACCGCGAAGAACTGCGCAGCCGTCTGCACGCCCTGCAACTGCACGGCGAAGCCCTGAGCCTGAGCGTTCGTCTGCACCGCAGCGAATCAGGACAAACACCGCAGTGGTATCGCGTGCAAGGTCAGGTCGCCGGCAGTGGTGAACAGCGGCGACTGGTGGGGTTCATGCTCGACATCAGCGACATCCGGAACCAGCAGCAGCGAGCCGAAGCTGCGCACGCGCGACTGGACAACCTGATCGCCAGTTCGCCAGCGGTGATTTATGTGCAGCGTTACGTCGAGGGCGCGCTACGTCCCGATTTCTTCAGCGCCAGTTTGCAGCCGCTGCTGGGCTGGACGCCGGACGAGGGCATTGGCACTGACTGGGTGCAATTGATTCATCCTGAAGACCGCGATCTGTATTTCGCCCGTACCCGCCAACTGCTGCGCGAAGGCTCGGTGCGCGGGCGCTTTCGTTTACGCGACGCGCGCGGCGAATACCACTGGCTGCTCGATGAAGCCAAGCTGCTGCGCAATGACCTGGGCCTGCCGGTCGAAGCCGTCGGCCTGTGGCTGGACGTCACCGAAGCGACCCTCGCCGCCGAACAGGTCAAACAGAGCGAAGAGCGCTACCGGATTCTGGTGGAAGACTCGCCGGCGATGATTTGCCGTTATCGTCCGGACCTGACCCTGACCTTCGGCAACCGGCCGCTGGCGACTTATCTGGAATGCTCGCCGGAGCAATTGCCGGGGGTCGATCTGGGCAGCTGGATGTCCGACGAACAACGCGCCGCCTTCGTGCAACGCCTGGCGCTGCTGACTCCTGAGCTGCCGGTGAGCACCGCCGAAATCAGCCTGCAACTGCCCGGACGCGAGCATGCCTGGTGGGTGTGGTCCGATCGCGGGGTGTTCGATGAACACGGGCGCCTGCTCGAAGTGCAGGCCGTGGGCCGCGACAACACCGAGGTGCGCCGCTCGCAACAGCAACTCACACAAAGCGCGAAAATGGCCACCCTCGGCGAAATGGCCACCGGCCTGGCCCACGAAATCAACCAGCCGCTGAACGTGATGCGCATGGCCATCGTCAACGTGCTCAAGCGTCTGGGCAACGGCGATGTGCAGATCGACTACCTGACCGACAAACTCAATCGCATCGACGCCCAGGTGCAGCGCGCGGCGAAAGTGGTCGATCACATGCGCGTGTTCGGCCGCCGCTCGGAGGTCGAGCAGCAACTGTTCAACCCGGCCTCGGCCATCGAAGGGACGCTGTCGTTGCTCGCCGAAGGCATGCGCGGCAAAGGTGTCGACCTGCGGATCAGCGAAACCGGTTTTAGCGTGCAGGTGCGCGGTTATGTCGATCAACTGGAACAGGTGCTGATCAATCTGATGGTCAATGCCCGCGATGCGCTGCTCGGCAAACGCGAGAAGGACGCGTCATTCAAACCCTGGATTTCGATTTACGCCGAGCGCGATGAAAGCAAGGTGCGGCTGTGGGTTGAGGACAACGGTGGCGGCATCGACCCGCGTTTGCTGGAGCGCATATTCGAACCGTTCTTCACCACCAAACCGGTGGGCGTCGGCACCGGTCTGGGGCTGTCGGTGAGCTACGGCATCATTGAAAACATGGGCGGCCATTTGAGCGTGCGCAACTCGCTGGAGGGCGCACGTTTCTGCATCGAGTTGCCGATAGCGCCGGGCGTCTAGATCACCAGATAAGCCTTGCCGGTCTGGCCGCAGGTCATGTTGGCGCCGACGTCGACGTCCATCAGGTTGATGCCCAGGCTTTTCAGCAGGTTGTTGAGCAAGGGGTCGAGCAACGGGCTGACGAGGTTGGTAATCAGTGGCTGCAAAATCGCCGTGACATCACTGATCAGGCTGGCCACGCCAGTGACGATGGCGCCCAGTGGATTGCTGCCCTGTGGTTTGTAAACGATCAGATTGATCCCCGCCAACGTGTTCGCCAGGCTGTTGACGATATTGCTCGACGGCGCCGCCGAAATCACGCTTGGCGGCAGTTTGAGGTTGGCCGGCGTGGCGAACGGCGTGCTGCTGGAATACAGCAGATCCTGAGCGTTTTGCGCGACACTGGTGTTGACCATGATCGCGATCCCGCCCGCCCCGTACTGCACGTGGGTGCTCTCGTCGCAACTGCCGATGCCGAGAATCTTGTGGCAGGTCACGGTGCCGAGATCGACCAGTGGCAACGGTGTAACCGTCGGTTCGGCGAGCGAGGAAAAAGCATTGGTCGGGTCGATCTTGCCGACCTTGAGGTCAGCGATCGAGGTGATCGTGTGGGCGGTCAGGCTTTTCGTGCCCGTAGTGCCCTGGCCTGCCGGGCAGCTGTAATCGGTGACGTAGCTGACCGCCCCACCGGCATCCAGGGCGATGTCGATTTGCGGCGATGGCAACAGCAGCGGATCAAGCTGTTCGCAACCGGCACCCAGCAGACAACCGACCGAGTTGAGGGTCGCCACCAGATTCAGACTCAACAGCGCATTGAGAGTCGGGGTCAATGTTCCGACCAGCCCCAATACGGCATTGGTCAACCCGGTCACCCCGGTCAGCACCGGCAGATTCACCGAGAGCAGCGTGCGAATCTGCGCCGTGCGCACATAAATCCGGTCCGGCCCCAACGGATTGGCCTTGGCCCGCGCCGGATCACCAATGGCCGAGAACTGCGGCGGCTCGATGACCTTGACCCGCACCGTGACATTCGCTAGCCCCAGCACGCTGATCGGCAAGGTCGCAGCCACCGCGCTTTTGCTGTTGGCCAGTTGCACCACGCCCTGAATCAATTGCAGCAGTTGCAGGTTGGCATCCAGCCCGGCTGCCGTGGTACCGGTCTGTAACTGCAGGATGTCGCCGAGCTTGACCGGCGCCGCATTGATCGCCGCAACCTGCAACTGACCCAGCGCAGTGATCACCGTGGCGGTCGCGCCATTGAGCTGCACCACCGTCGCGGCCGCCTGAATCAGTTGGGTGACCGTGGCCTGGGTATTGAGCAGTTGCGTGTAGTTACCGGCCGCGACGTTGAGGTTGATTGCCAGTTGGTTGAGGTAGCTGAGCAGGTTGATGTCGGTATTGAGCAGGCCATCCCAGCCCAGAGCCGTGAGGTTGACGTTGCCGCCGAGCAGCCCGGAGAACAGCGGATTGAGGATGTTCGATTGTGCAGTGTTGATGCTCGCAAGGTTGCTGCGGATGTTCAGTTGCGCGACCGTCGGCGTCGGCTGGGCGGCGACAGCCGAAGCATTCAGCGTGGTGTTCAGACTGACCGCCGAGCCCGTGAACAGCGCTTGTACCCCACCGGCAAAACTGGTGGTCACCGTGCGACTGGCAGCGACTTTCACCGCCGTCGACTGCGTCGCATCGGCAGTGAACGCGCGCAGTCCGGTGGCGGCGGTCTGTACGCTGCCGCAAGTGGTCACCAGCGTGTTGTTGCCATCGACGGTGTAGCCATTACGCACCGCGCTTTGCCCGGCATAAGTAGCAGCGCTGAGACCGGACTGGCAATTGCCGCCGCGACTGACGGCTTCCAGCGCGGCACTGTCGACCACCCGCTGCAACTTGCGCTGCTCCATGTACAGCCGACCGGTGTCGACCACCAACAGCATCAACACCAGCGCCAGACTGAGGGTCGCAGCCGCCATCAAGCCGATCGCCCCGCGTTGCCGGGCCTTGCCATTGAACTGCGTACGAGGCGACATGGCGCACTCCTTTGCTGGCGCGTTGCCGAGCGCTACCTCCGATGGTGGGTTTGAGTGTAGACGGCGCTAGTGGCAACGCGCCATTTGGTGCCGCACAAAACCCTGCAGACCTCGCCTGCTCGCGAATGCGCGGTGTCATTCAACATGGATGTGGCTGACACGCCGTCTTCGCGAGCAAGCTCGCTCCCACAGGGGATTTGTGGCGGGGCAAAAAAACGGGAGCCTCCTGGGCTCCCGTTTTTTTTACAGCGCACTAGCGCGGTGGATAGTTGGCCAATATCCGGCTGACGGTTTCGCGCACCGCGTTGCTGCGATCCTGCGGATTGGGCGTGCTGCTGAGCATCTGTTCATCGCTGCCGCGCCACACCAGTTTGCCGTCCTTGCCATCGAGCAAATCGATCTGGATGGTCGCCACCTTGTAGGTGATGTTGCGGGTTTCGTTGTACATCGGCGCGCCCCAATACCCGTTCCACGGGCCACCCCAACCGCCGCCGTAGTTGGTGGTCACTTGCTGCTGACGGTCTTCGACAATCAGGTAGGTCTGCACACTCAGGTCACCCTTGGCCCCC
This sequence comes from Pseudomonas sp. 22189, assembly GCF_052045635.1. NCBI lineage: Bacteria > Pseudomonadati > Pseudomonadota > Gammaproteobacteria > Pseudomonadales > Pseudomonadaceae > Pseudomonas > Pseudomonas sp. 22189. Next base: position 2,066 of record NZ_JBQEPG010000031.1, on the reverse strand, counting down.
GCTGCGGCGGGACGCAAACCGCGCTGGTCGAGCTGATCACTGACGGCCTGGCGGATGCGTTGCTCGGTCAGGTCGCTTTTGATCCGTGGGTCATCCGGGCGATATTGCAGCGCGGGTTCTTTCCAGCTCCAACTGCGATAGGCGGCGAAGTCGCGGCTGGCATCGAAGTCATGGTTGACCTGATTGGCGGCGCAGGCACTGAGCAGCGCGGCCATGGCCAATAAAGCGAGACGGCGGAACATGATTTTTCTCCGGTTGAAGGCCTGAACCTGCGAAGCGTTCTCATATGAAGTCTAGCTCGGCGGATAGGCCGACAGGGCTTTTTCCAGCGCCTCGCGAATGGCATCGGTGCGCACCAGTTGGCTGCCCTGGTTGGCCGTCTCGGCGCTGGCGCTCCACACCGGTTGCCCGGTGCCGGCGTCGAACAGATCGACCTGCACTACCACGACCTGCTCCTGATAGGTGCGAACAATCGGCACAGTGTTGTACATGCCGTAACCGTGTCCGTAGCGATCATAGCCACCGTATCCGCCGTAATAGCCGTAGTCGTCCTGCACCTGACGCAAGCGGGTTTCCAGACGCAGGTTGGCGCTGACCAGCAGGTCGGCCGGCCGGTTGTCGTGCAACGGCCGCAATCCGCGCTGATCCAGCGCATTGCTCACCGCTTCGGCCACTTGCGCCGAGTCGGCCCACGCCGTGCCCGGCGGCAACTGGCCGTTGAGCCAGGCCCAACTGCGATAGCGCCCGTAATCGCGTGGCGGTGCCGGATAAGCACTGCGATCGAAGGTGTTGGCCGCTTGCGGCGGTGCCGGCGGCAACGGCCGTGACTGCGCGACGTACGGGTTGCTGCCCTGGCAAGCGGCCAGCCCCAGGCAGATCAGCAATAAACCGGATTGAGCTTTCATGCGGTGCTCCGATCAGATCGGCCGGCAGATCCAGTGCAAGTAACGCCCAAGCCCGGCGAAGCTTGGGTGGCGACGGTGAGCGAGCTCCATCTCCAGCAAATCCACGAGTTCGGCGCGGGCCTGGAATTCCACGGGCATGTAGTCGTGAAAAACCCGGATCCCGCTCTGGGTTTCGACCTGCCACAACCCTTCGAGTTGCGTTGCCAGCTCCCGCGGATCAAGCGGCTGCTGCGGGGTCAGGCTCTGCTTTTCACCGGCCATGGTGTTTTTGCGCATTTTCTTGAAATGGCCTTTGAGCAGGTTGCGATAAATCAGCGCATCCCGGTTGTAGAACGCCAGCGACAGCCAGCCGCCGGGGCTGGTCAGCTGATGCAGCACCGGCAGGATCGCATGGGGTTCGGCCAGCCATTCGAGTACGGCGTGGCAGATCACCAGATCGTACGGTTCGGTGAGCTGACCGAGCAGCTCCTGCCACGGCGCCTGAATGAACGTCGCGCTCTGCCCTGCCTCGGCGAAGCGCTGGCGGGCACCTTCGAGCATCGGTTCGGCCGGCTCGGTGAAGGTTACGTCATGGCCGCGCTCGGCCAGCCACAGCGACATGTGGCCCAGACCGCCACCGACGTCCAGCACGCGCAACGGCCGGTCCGGCAACGCTTCGGCCAGGTCGGCCTGCAACACCGCCAGGCGAATCGCGCCTTTGGCACCACCGTAGATTTTTTCGGCGAAACGGGTCGCCAACTGATCGAAATGCCGGTCGCTCATCAGCTGAACCGCCGTTCGCTGTCGGCGAGCTTGCTGCGCACCACTTCATTCATATCCAGCCCCAACTCGCTGCACAGCAGCAACAGATACAGGACGATGTCGCCGACTTCCTGCCCGGCATGCGCCAGTTTGTCCGCCGGCAACTGGCGTGACTGGTCTTCGGTCAGCCACTGGAAAATCTCCACCAGCTCGGACATTTCCACGCAGGCGGCCATGGCGAGGTTTTTCGGGCTGTGAAATTGTCGCCAGTCATTACGGTCGCGGATGGCGTGCAGGCGTTCGGTCAGTTCAACAAGGTTCATCGGGTTCTCCTGAAGGCGTATAGCTTCGGGGGGATACGCGTTGAAGGCAAGGCCCACGTAGGAGCTGCCGCAGGCTGCGATCTTTTGATCTTGCCCC
>NZ_JBQEPG010000030.1:0-57724 GCF_052045635.1 Pseudomonas sp. 22189 | reverse complement strand
GCGATGGTGCGTCGATTGGATGATCTTCAGGAAATGGAGCAGATGGAGCTCAATCGTCTGGATGTGTCCGACGAAAAGGTCAAAGACTCGATCAACTCCGTTCTGCGCCACATCGAAAAAGAGATCGCTGAAACGCACAAAGCGATCAAGAAACACATCGATGATGATCCGGACATGCGCCAGATGCGCGACTTGATCGTGACCATCGACGGTATCGGGCAGAAAACCCTTGAGCGGCTGCTGGCCGAGCTGGGCGACCTGCGCAAATACGACGACCCTCGCAAACTGGTCGCTGCTGCAGGGTTGAACCCTAAGCTGCAGGAGTCAGGAAAACTCAAAGGCAGAACAATTATTTCGAGGGTCGGCTCGGCTCGCGTTCGGGCGGGTCTGTACATGCCAGGCCTGGTAGCGCTGAGGCACAACGAGGCGATCATCGCCATGAAGGAACGCTTGAAGGCCAATGGCAAAGCCCCCAAACAGATCATCTGTGCAGCCATGCGCAAGTTGTTGCACTTCGTCTACGGAGTGCTCAAATCGGGCCAACCATTTGACCCGAAATTGGCACTTGCCCGGTGAGGGGCAAGACGGTATCTACACGTCATCGAGTTATCGAATAATTGTAGGCGCTGCCGCAGGCTGCGATCTTTGCTTTGGCCCTTTTGATCCTTGATCACTCAAATCAATAATGCTGTTCAAGGCTTGCAACTCTCCATATTATCGCCGTCATAAAGTCATTCCCTGTGGAGCCTTCCAATGCCGGTGCAAGCCCTGTTCAAACCGTTCCATCTCGGTGCCCTCGAACTGCCGACCCGCGTGGTCATGGCGCCAATGACCCGCTCATTTTCCCCGGGTGGCGTACCCAATTCCAAAGTGATCGAGTACTACCGTCGCCGCGCTGCGGCCGGTGTCGGTCTGATCATCACCGAAGGCACCACGGTCGGTCACAAGGCCTCCAACGGTTACCCGAACGTGCCGCAGTTCTTCGGTGAAGCGCCACTGGCCGGCTGGAAAAAAGTGGTCGACGCGGTGCACGCCGAGGGCGGCAAGATTGTTCCGCAACTGTGGCATGTCGGCAGCGTGCGCCGTATCGGCACCGAGCCGGACGCCAGCGTGCCGGGTTACGGCCCGACGGAAAAACTCAAGGACGGTCAGGTCGTGGTGCACGGCATGACCAAACAGGACATTCAAGACGTAATCGCCGCATTCGCCCAGGCCGCCAAAGATGCCAAAAGCATCGGCATGGACGGCGTGGAAATCCACGGTGCCCACGGTTACCTGATCGACCAGTTCTTCTGGGAAGGCAGCAATCAGCGCAGCGACGAATACGGCGGCAGCCTCGCCAACCGCTCGCGTTTCGCCATCGAATTGATTCAAGCGGTGCGCGCCGCCGTCGGCGAAGGCTTCCCGATCATCTTCCGATTTTCGCAGTGGAAGCAGCAGGATTACACCGCGCGTCTGGTACAAACGCCCGAGGCGCTGGGCGAGTTCCTCAAGCCGTTGGCAGACGCTGGCGTGGACATTTTCCACTGCTCGACGCGGCGTTTCTGGGAACCTGAATTCGAAGGCTCCGAACTGAATCTGGCGGGCTGGACACGCAAGCTGACCGGCAAGCCGACCATTACCGTTGGCAGCGTCGGCCTGGACGGCGAGTTCCTGCAGTTCATGGTCAACACCGACAAGGTCGCGCAACCGGCCAGTCTGGAAAAACTGCTGGAGCGTCTGAACAACGACGAGTTCGACTTGGTGGCGGTGGGCCGTGCGCTGCTGGTGGATCCGGACTGGGCACTGAAAGTCCGTGAAGGGCGTGAGCAGGACATTCTGCCGTTCAGCCGTGAGGCGTTGATGACGCTGGTTTAAGCGGCGCTCAAACTGATGCTATCGCTGGCAAGCCAGCTCCCACAGGTATTGCGGGTGTTCACAAAAATTGTGTTCACCGCAGCCCCTTGTGGGAGCTGGCTTGCCAGCGATGGCGGCTTCAAAATCAGCAAAGATCTAAGGCAATGTCTGCGCATTCGGCAACACCTGCTCCCGCAGACACGCCCCACGCAAATGCTTTTCAAATTGCTCGATGATCGCCGCCCACCCCTGGCGACTGGCATGCTGACGCGCATTCAGGCGCACGCAGCGCAACCGCTCATCTTCTTCCAGCAGCCAAGCCGCCGCATCGCAAAACGCCTCTTCATCACCCGGCATCGCCAGCACACCGTTGTAGCCGTGGCGAATATGCTGCGCTGCCGCTGCCTGATCGTACGCCACCACCCCCAGGCCTGAAGCCAGTGCTTCGAGCACCACATTGCCGAAGGTTTCGGTCATGCTCGGGAACAGAAAAATATCCCCCGAGGCATAGTGCGCCGCCAGCGCTTCGCCGCGCTGTGAACCACAGAAAATCGCCTCAGGCAGCTCTTTTTCCAGCGCAAGCCGTTGTGGGCCGTCACCGACCACAATCAGCTTCAGGTTGCGCTGTGGATAAGTGCTGCGGAGTTTATCGAAGCAGCGCTTGAGCAGGCCCAGGTTCTTCTCCGTGGCCAGACGTCCTACGTGAATCACCGCGATGTCCTGCTCGCTCAGGCCCCATTGCTCACGCAACCCGTTCAGGCGCCTGGCCGGGTGAAACAACTGGCTGTCCACGCCTCTGGAGAGCAGGGCGAGGCGGTCGAAATGCCGGCGCTCCAGTTCCAGACGCTGACTGACGCTCGGCACCAGGGTCATCGCCGAGCGATTGTGGAACCAGCGCAGATAATGCGTCAGCACGCGCGTCAGCAAACCCAGCCCGTACTGATGGGTGTACTGCTGGAAATTGGTGTGAAAGCCGCTGACCACCGAGATCCCCAGGCGCCGCGCCGCCCGCAAGGCCGACAAGCCAAGCGGACCTTCTGTGGCGATGTACAGCACGTCCGGGCGATGACGCTGCCAGCGCCGCAGCAGCTTGTGCATCGACGACTGACCCCATTGCAACCCCGGATAACCCGGCAACGGCCAGCCCCGGCACAACAGCAAGGCATCGTCCTCGACACGCTGCGGATCGCCCGTTTGTCGCGGTCGCACCAGTTCCACTCGATGCCCGCGCGCGCGCAAGCCATCGCACAAGCGACCAAGGGTATTGGCCACCCCGTTGATTTCCGGTGGGAAGGTTTCGCTGATCAGAGTGATATGCAGAGCTGTCGTCATGACCTCAGTGTCGGCTGAGGCCATGTCGTGCCTGTGACGTTCGGATGATGGATTTGTGACTGGCGGTCCGTGAACGGCTCAGCGCTGTGCGACAAGGTTCTCCGCGCCGCGCTCACGTACCCAGAACAAGGTTGCGCCGGCAACCGCGGCCGGCATCATCAGGATGTTGACCACCGGAATCAGCAGCACCAGATAGACGATGCCGCCGAAGCTCATGCTCTGCCAGCGCTTCTGGCGCAGCCAGGCGAGCATTTCGTTCCAGCCCAGTTTGTGGTTGTCCGCGGGGTAGTCGATGTACTGGATCGCCATCATCCACACGCCGAACAGCAGCCACAGCGGTGCGGCGACGATATTGACCACCGGAATGAACGAGAGAATGAACAGGCCAATTGCCCGCGGCAGGAAGTAGCCGAGTTTGCGCATTTCCCGGGCGAGGGTGCGCGGGATCATCGCGATCAGTTCGCCCCAGCTGAAGGCCGGGAAATCATCGGTGCCGCGCACCACCACTTCGACTTTTTCCGCGAGGAAGCCGTTGAACGGCGCCGCGATCACGTTGGCCAGCATGGTAAAGGTGAAGAACACCATCAACGCCACCAGCACCACGAACAGCGGCCACAGGATGTAGCTGAGAAAACTCAGCCAGTCGGGCAGCGACGGCATCAGGCTGTCGACCCACAGGCTGAACTGATGGCCGGCCAGATAGATCAATCCGACGAACAGCACCAGATTGATCGCCAGCGGCAGCAGCACGAACAGGCGCAGGCCCGGGCTGAGAACCAGTTTGAGGCCTTCGCGCAGGTATTGCGGGCCGGACAGAACGGGGGCGGGCATAAGGGGCTCCGAGCAAGGGAAAACGCGCCGACCTTACCGACTTTGCAACGGGTGCGAAAGCGCGGCAGAGCGATCGACATTCACTGTAACAAAGACGTCGATCCGGTCGGAGTCTGCGCATAGAGACCACCTATGAGCTGGATTGTTAATCCGTATTTCCTTAATCTTGCCCCCCTCGATACGCTGCACCCAACTTTTTACAGGACTGTCGAGCTCATGCCTTCCCCAAGGTTATCCACAGTCCTTTTTTATTCCCGCCGGCAGTCCGGCGTTCCGCGCCAGTGTTTCGGCCCGGTCAACAGGAGCAGGTCATGTCTGAAGTCCGTCATTCGCGAGTGATTATTCTCGGTTCCGGCCCTGCCGGTTACAGCGCTGCGGTCTACGCCGCCCGTGCCAACCTCAAGCCACTGCTGATCACCGGCATGCAGGCTGGCGGTCAGCTGACCACCACCACTGAAGTCGACAACTGGCCGGGCGACGTGCACGGCTTGACCGGTCCGGCGCTGATGGAGCGCATGCGCGAGCACGCCGAGCGGTTTGAAACCGAGATCGTTTTCGATCACATCAACGCCGTGGACTTCGCCGCCAAGCCGTACACCCTGACCGGTGACAGCGCGACCTACACCTGCGACGCGCTGATCATCGCTACCGGTGCCAGCGCGCGTTACCTGGGCCTGCCGTCGGAAGAGGCGTTCATGGGCAAAGGCGTCTCGGCCTGCGCGACCTGCGACGGTTTCTTCTACCGCAACAAGCCAGTGGCTGTGGTCGGCGGCGGCAACACCGCTGTTGAAGAAGCACTGTACCTGGCGAACATCGCCAGCACCGTGACCCTGATCCACCGTCGCGAAACCTTCCGCGCCGAGAAGATCCTGATCGACAAGCTCAACGCCCGTGTGGCCGAAGGCAAGATCATCCTCAAGTTGAACGCCAACCTCGACGAAGTGCTGGGCGACAACATGGGTGTGACCGGTGCGCGCCTGAAAAACAACGACGGCAGCTTCGACGAAATCAAGGTCGACGGCGTGTTTATCGCGATCGGCCACACTCCGAACACTTCGCTGTTCGAAGGCCAGTTGACCCTCAAGGACGGTTACCTGGTGGTGCAGGGCGGCCGTGACGGCAACGCCACTGCCACCAGCGTCGAAGGTATCTTCGCTGCCGGTGACGTCGCTGACCACGTTTACCGTCAGGCCATCACCTCGGCCGGCGCCGGCTGCATGGCGGCACTGGACACCGAGCGTTACCTGGACGGTCTGCAGAACGCTTCGTTCTAAGACCGCAGGCACAAAAAAACCGGCTTCGGCCGGTTTTTTTATGAGAGTCAAAAGATCGCAGCCTGCGGCAGCTCCTACAGGGATNGCTGCCGCAGGCTGCGATCTTTTGATCTTGAATCAGCGACGTGTCAGCGGCTGTGCTTCGAACTTCACACCGGCCAGCCCGTGCTTGATCAGCGCACGGATATTGCCGTGGTCACTGCCTTCAGGCGTCGCCAGCACCGAGCGGTAATGCTCGCCGAATGCCAGCAGCGCTTCTTCATCGCTCAAGCCTTCCAGCAGTGCCAGACCCAGGGTCTTGCACGAACCTTCGTTCTGCCCGGCAGCGTTTTCCACGCCACCATTGTTGAACGCTTGCGGCTGGTAGTCATAACCGGCAGCGATGAACGCCAGGGTATCGGCGAAAGCGTGTTCGCCGCTGTTGAGGCTGGCGCGCAGGGTGTTCAGATCACTCATTGGGTTTTCCTTTGGCGAACGCCGCCTGTTGTTCGGCGCTGGCCTCTTGCTGGTATTGGGCTTTCCACTCGGCGTACGGCATGCCGTAAACCACTTCGCGGGCGTCATCGAGGCTGACCTCGATCTGACGGTCATCGGCGGCGGCCTTGTACCATTTGGACAGGCAGTTGCGGCAGAACCCGGCAAGGTTCATCAGGTCGATGTTCTGCACGTCCTTGCGGCTGTCCAGATGGGCGACCAGCCGGCGGAAGGCGGCGGCTTCGAGTTCGAGGCGTTGTTGCTCGGTCATGATGGGCTCTGTGCAGTCTATTCGTGGCGCGGATGATAAAAGTCTGGCGAGCAATGCGCCAGACGCGCTCAGCGGCTTGCCGCGAGGGTGATCGACACCGACTCGGCAAATCGCAGGGCATGCGGCTTGTCGACTTCGACTTCGGCGTAAAGCACGGCGGTATTGCTCATCACCAGATCCAGCAGCTCCTGGGTCAGGCGTTCGAGCAGCGCAAAGCGATTGCCCTCGACGTGGGCGATGATCGCCTTGGTGATGGTGCGGTAGTTGAGCGCGTGATCGATGTCGTTGTCGCGCACCGCTTCCTGCGCGGCGTACTGGATGGTCAGGTTGATCAGCACATCCTGTTTGTTGAGGATCTCGTCCTCGTTGATCCCGATAAAGGTGCGCAAGCGCAGATCCTTGACCCGGATGCGCGCCATTCCCGGTTGAAGTTGTGACATTTACTTGCTCCGTCCAATCAATTGCAGGAACTCCTGGCGGGTGTTGCTCGAGTCGCGAAAGGCGCCGAGCATGACCGAGGTGTTCATGGTCGAATTCTGTTTCTCGACACCGCGCATCATCATGCACATGTGCCGGGCCTCGATGACCACCGCGACGCCAGCGGCATCGGTGACCTGTTGCACCGCTTCGGCAATCTGCCGGGTAAGGTTTTCCTGAATCTGCAGGCGCCGGGCGAACATGTCCACCAGCCGCGCAATCTTCGACAGTCCCAGCACCTTGCCGGTCGGAATATATGCCACATGGGCCTTGCCGATGAAGGGCAGCAGGTGATGTTCGCACAACGAGTAGAGCTCGATGTCGGCGACGATAATCATCTCGTCGCTGTCGGAAGCAAACAGCGCGCCGTTGACGATCTCCTCCACACGCTGTTCGTAGCCGTGACACAGGTATTGCATGGCCTTGGCCGCGCGCTGCGGAGTGTCGAGCAGACCTTCGCGGTCGGGGTCTTCGCCGAGGCCGATGAGGATCTCGCGGTAATGCTCGGGCAGGGTACGGCTCATGGGAGATCCTCGCGCAGCAGCTTATTTGACGTGCCGTCCGCCGTTGACGGTCAGGGTCGTGCCGGTGACATAGGGGTTGTCGAGCAGATAGCGCAGGCTCTGGTAGATCACTTCGCTGCCGGGTTCGATGCCCAGCGCGGATTTGGCCAGCGCCTTGGCGCGGTACGCCGCGTCGTCGTCGGGATTGAACAATAGCAGGGCTGGCGCGATGCCGTTGACCTTGATTGCCGGCGCATAGCGCGCGGCGAAGGACAGGGTCAGGCTGTCGAGCCCGGCCTTGCTGGCGCAATAGCCGATGTGTTTGCTGCTGCCCTTGCGCGTGACGTCGTCACTGATGTGGATGATGTCGGCCGGTGTCGAGCGCTTGAGCAGGTCGGCGCAGTGCAGGTTGATCAGGTACGGCGCGAGCAGGTGCACGTTGAGCATGCGTTCGAAGGCTTCGGCTTCGTTGCCCGGGGTTTCCGCCAGCCATTCGGAGGCGTTGTGGACGATGGCGCGCAGGCGGTCGGTATGGGCTTTCAGTTCATCGATGAAGGCGAGAATGGCGGCTTCGCTGGAGAAGTCGGCGAACACTCCGATCGCGCCCAGATCCCGCAGCGCTTGCACGCCGGGACGTTCGCTGCGGTAGGTGAAAATGACCTGATGGCCGTCTTCAAGCAAACGCTGCGCGCAGTGCAGACCGACACGCTGGCCGGCACCGGTGATGAGAATCGGGGCGGAGGAAATGGTCATGAACGGCTCGCGTCGCGGCTGGAGCAAAAACTATAACAGCGACGCTGTCGAAAAGATCGCAGCCTTCGGCAGCTCCTACAGGGGCGCCTTCATCTGTAGGAGCTGACGAGTGCAACGAGGCTGCGATCTTTAGCGATTCTGCGTAGAGGGTGTTGCAGGCAAAGGTCGCGCCGGCACAGCGTTCAACCAGTTGGACAGCAACCGCGTCGACAGCGGAATAAAGAAATACACCATCAACGGCGTCAGGCACGCCGTGCTGATCAACACCCGCGGCAGCAGGCTCATGTCGCCGAGCAACGGCCCGAGAACAAAGTTGAACAGCAGCGACACCGGAAAGAACGCCAGCCAGATGGCCACGGCCTGTTTCCAGCGCGGTGGCCGCTGACCGGCCGCGCCGAACCAGCCTTCGATACCACTGACCCGATGTTCTTTGGGATGCGCGAACAGATCGCTGCCTCGCGCGAGCCACGCGGTACGCGAGACCGAGTGCTCCCAGGCATGCAGGGTCTGTTCGTTGACAAAGCGGAAAATGATCTGGAATTCGTTGTCACCGGGTGGCGGAGCGAGCACGCCGGAGCCCAGATAACCGGGAAAGTCAGTGGCCAGTTGTTCGCCTTCGCGTAGCCAGGCAATCAGGTCCTGATAGCGGCCGTCGGCGACGCGACGCGCAACCATCAGCGTGACGGGGGAAGTAGACATTATGTATCTCCGTATTCCGAGTGCGTCGCTCCGGGTAGGAGTTTCGCAATACGCAGGCGGGGGTAGGAGCCTGCGCTTTTTGACAAGCAAGGATTATTCCTGATTTTAATGACAGTTTCAGAGACTTTCGTCTCTATTCATGGGTTGAACCGATAGAGGGCATCGGAGGTAGAATGGGATCCAAATCTACCGAGTGGATGCACCTGCACAATGGCTGTTATCACGGACGCTGACCCTGCTTCGCAGGCCTCTGTCGCACTTGAGCGCGAAGAGTTGTTCCCTATTCGTGAGGTGTCGCGCCTGACCGGCGTCAACCCGGTAACGCTGCGTGCATGGGAGCGTCGCTACGGTTTGATTCAGCCGACTCGCACCGAAAGCGGGCATCGGCTGTATTCGATGACCGAAATCGAGCGCGTGCGCAGCATCGTCGACTGGATCGACCGCGGCGTGGCGGTGAGCAAGGTCGGCAAGATCCTCGCCAAGACCGAGCCGCTGAAAGTGCTGGCGCATATCATTCCTGATGATCTGGTGCAGGCTGATTACGCGCAGTGGCAACAACAGGTGCAGGTTGCAGTCAGCGCATTCGATGACCGCGCGCTGGACCAGGTCTACAACCAGATTTTCTCTTCATATTCGCTGTCAGTGGTGTTCCAGGACATTCTCATGCCGTTGTGGCTGCAGATGCTGCAGCGTCAGGATGCCTTCGGCCAGACCAGCGAATGGTTGTTTTTCGACGGGTTCCTGCGGGCGCGAGTCCTGCAGCGGATTGTCGCGCTGCGCGGCGCGCAACCGCGCAAAGTGATTGTCAGTGCGCTCGCCGGTCAGTGTCGTGAACTCGAATTGCTGGTTGCCGCGTTGTTTCTGAGTGGCAATGACGCCGGAGTGCGGGTGCTCACCACCGGTCAGCCATTCGATGAGTTGGCGCTGGTGTGCGAGCGGATCAAGCCGCAGGCGCTGGTGCTGTTTTCCAATCACGCCCCGACAGCCGATTTGCCGCGACGGTTGAACCGTCTGGCGTTAAGTCTGGACTGTCAGGTGATGCTGGCCGGCGATACCGCCGATCTGGCACAGGACAGCCTGGCGGGATCGTCGATCGGCTGTCTGGGCAATGAAGGGGCGACGATGCGTCAACGCATGACGCAGTTTCTCGCGGGGACGCTGGATACCTGAATATCAGGTGTGCAGGGCGGGGTGGGTCAGACGGTGTTGTTGCAGGATGAACTGGCGCAGGCGTTCGGTTTCATCGGCATCGGTCTGGCTCAGCTCGTAGGCGTAGAAGCCATGCTCGGTTTCGCGCTCGAAATTGCCGCGCAGGGAAATCCGCTCATACCCTGAAGGGCTGAACCACAGCGCGAAATGCTTGGGCGGTTTGGTCTTGTTGCGCATTTCCAGCAGCACGCCTTTGTGCGACACCTCGTGCACCCACATCATCCCCGGTTGGCCCTTGGCATTTTCCAGCGCGACCGGCTCTTCGAGGGTCAGACGCCATGGGCGAACCATCGGCCCGTCTTCGTAAATGCTTGGTACGCCCAGACGCAGGTGCAAGGCGTGGAATTCGTCTTCCACCAGGTGCAACGGGAAGGTCATCTGCTGATTTTCAAAGTTGGCCTGGATGGTCACTTGCTCATGAGCCGCCAGGCGCGTGAGCAGGTCACGGATCTGCGAGCCACCATTGACCAACAGGCTCGACGTCGCATCCCGCACATTGAGTTGCGGGTTGTGCTGCATGGTCTGGATGAAATCCAGCTCATCCTGGGTCAGGAGGGCGTCGCGTTGCATGGCCTGGCTCGAAAGAATTAGTTACAAAGTCATTGGTGATTGTAGTTACTGACACTTAGTTCGCAGTTTTGTTTGCGCCGTTCGTCGCTTTCAGGGCAGAGAGTTCGGCTTGCAAGGCGGCAACCTGTGCTTCCAGTTGCGCGACGCGTTGCTGCGCCTTGACCTGAACCGTGACGTCCTTCTGCACGCCGACGAAATAAGTCTGGCCGTCCTTGTCGTTTTTCACTGTCGACAGCGACAATTCGTTCCAGAATGGCGTGCCGTCCTTTCGGTAGTTACGCAGGATTTCCCGGCACGCCCCGCCATTGCGCAAGGTGTCACGAATCCGCGTCAGATTGGCCTGATCGCGGTCGCCGGACTGCAGAAAACGGCAATCCTGGTAGAGAATTTCTTCGCTGGTGTAACCGGTCAGGCGCTCGAAGGCCGGGTTTACGTAAATCAGGATGTTGTCCTGTTCGCCTTCCTTTTCTGCAACCACGATCCCGTCGTTGGAAGCGTTGATCACCATTTGCAGCAGATTGGCGTTGATCATCAATGAATCCTTTCAGTGTCGATATTGGCTGGCATTCTAGAAGTTCCAGCCAGTCTGTCTACTGGCCATCACGGCTATTCGGGCCTGGATCGCGGCTTTTACGTCGGACTGCTACTATCGCCGCTCTTTTTTTCAGCTTCAGGATCAGATTGATGAAAGTCGCCATCCTCTCCGGCTCGGTTTACGGCGCGGCCGAAGAAGTCGCCCGTCACGCGCAGAACCTGCTGAAAGACGCCGGTTTTGAAACCTTCTACAACTCGCGCGCCAGCCTGGAGGATATACAGGCGTTCGGCCCTGAAGCGATTCTCGCGGTGACCTCGACCACCGGCATGGGCGAGTTGCCGGATAACCTGCAGCCGCTGTATTTCAGCCTTCGCGATCAATTGCCAATGGCCTGGCGCGGCTTGCCCGGCGCGGTGATCGGTTTGGGCGATGCCAGTTACGGCGATACTTTCTGCGGTGGCGGCGAGCTGATGCGTGAGTTGTTCGCCGAGCTGGGCCTGCGCGAAGTACAAGAGATGCTGCGTCTGGACGCCAGCGAAAGCGTGACCCCGGAAACCGATGCCGAGCCTTGGCTGGCGCAATTGATCGCCACGCTCAAGGGCTGATCGCGCGCTCGCGCAGCAGGGCCAGCCAGGCCTGCGCGGCTTTCGACAGATAGGCGCCGCGACGCCAGATGAAGGCGATATCCCAACGCAGATAATCTGGCGCGCGCAAGGTCAGGCGCACCACGCCCGGACGCTCCAGTGCCCGGGCGACCACGCTCGGCAACAGCACCACGCCTTGCCCGGCCGCCACCAGCGCCACGAGAAAATCCGCCTGGCCACTGCGCCCGCCTTCTTTCGGGGTAAAGCCCAGTTGCTGGCACGCCTGCAATAACCGGTCATTGAGCACGAAGCTGCGCTGATACAGCAGGAACGGTGTCTCGGCCAACTCCTCCAGAGCAATTTCACCGCGCGCCGCCAGCGGATGATCCACCGGCAGCAACGCGTCGAGCTTCTCATCGCAGAACGGCTGAAAATCGAACTGCGGATCCTTGGGCAGCAAGCTGCCACCCAACTCCAGTTCACCGCTGAGCACCGCCTGCTCGACGTTACGGCTGCCGCCCTCAAGCAATTGAATGCTGATGTTCGGATAGCGCCGTCGATACTCGGCGAACAACCCGGCGAACAGCGCATCGCTGCCCAGCAACGGCAGACCGAGGCGCAATTCGCCGCGCGCCAGTTGGCTCAGATCATCCAGTTCGCTGAGCAACTCCTGACGCAAGCGCAGCATGCCCTCGGCGTGTGACAGCACCACGCTGCCCGCAGCGGTCAGGTGCAACTGGGAGCCGAGCCGTTCGAGCAATGGCGTGCCGAGACTCTGCTCCAGTTGCGCGACTTGTTTGCTCACCGCCGACTGACTGACGTGCAGGGTTTTCGCCGCCTGGGTAAAGCCGCCTTGACGCATGACTTCGAGAAAACTGCGCAGCTGTTTGAATTCCATGTTCCGATTCCGTTTTGGAATAGCCATGAGTCTAACAATTCGCTTCTGGTATGGCAGGCCGCTTCGTAAAATAGCCCCCTGTAAGGAGCCCATCATGAACGCTGCATCCCTCACGTATGTTTCCCGTCTGATAGCAGAACTGGCCGTGTTGCTCGGTCTCTATCTGCTCGGCTGTCAGATCGCCGCGTGGCTGGCCTGGCCAATTCCCGGTGGCGTCATCGGCATGGCCCTGTTGCTGCTGGCGTTCGCGTTTGGCTGGGTCAAACCGGCGGCGCTGCAATTGGGTGCCGGATTGCTGATGGCCGAGATGCTGCTGTTCTTTATTCCGGCACTGATGAGTCTGCTCGACTACGGCGCACTGCTGCGTGATGACGGTTGGCGGATTTTGCTGGTGATTGGCGCCAGCACCCTGATGGTGATGCTGGTGACGGCCTTTACCGTGGAGTTGGCTGTGCGTCTGAGGCGGTCCCATGAAGCTTGAATGGATGCCGATGTTCTGGCTCGCTTTCACCCTGTTGGCGTACCTGTTCAGTCGCTGGATTTACCGGCGTACCGGGCGCTATCTGCTGTCGCCGCTGATTCTGGTGCCGGCGCTGCTGCTGGCGCTCGCCATACCGTTGCACACGGCCTATGCCGAATATTCAAGCAACACCCATTGGCTGATGCTGGTGCTCGGGCCGGTGACCGTCGCTTTCGCGGTGCCGATCTGGCAGCAGCGACGTCTGCTGGTGCGGCACTGGTCAGCGCTGTTGCTGGGCATGCTCGCCGGCAGCGCGGCATCGATCGCTACCTCGTTTGGTCTGGCCAGGGCGCTGGCGCTGGATACCTCAGTCACGATGTCGCTGGTGCCGCGTTCGATCACCACGCCGTTCGCCATGCCGCTGGCGCAGAATCTGGGTGGCGTACCGGAACTGACGGCCGTGTTCGTGATGTTCACCGGCGTGTTCGGTGCGATGCTCGGCGGCGTGCTGCTCAAGTGGCTGCCGCTGCGCAGTGCCTTGGCGCGCGGTGCGTTGTTTGGGGTTGGCGCGCACGGTGCCGGCGTCAGTCGGGCGCATGAAGTGGGCGGTGAAGAAGGCTCGGTGGCCGGGCTGGTGATGGTGCTGACAGGACTGCTCAATCTGTTCGCTGCGCCTTTGTTGGCGTCGTTGCTTTGACATGGATCCAAGCTGTTTGCATGGCTGACCCGCTCAGTCATCAAGCTGGCTGGCAATGCAACTACGTGAGCCCCGGGAGCTGACTAGACTGCTGACACGTGCAAAACAATAAGAACGCAGAGGTGCATACAGTGAGCGTAGCCCCCGTCCAGTCGCCCGTTAATGTCAAAGACCAGGTCAGTGCTGCGGAGTGGCAGACCCGGGTCGATCTCGCCGCCTGTTATCGACTGGTCGCCCTGCATGGCTGGGACGACCTGATCTTCACCCACATTTCCGCCAAGGTCCCGGGCACCGAAGACTTCCTGATCAACCCGTTCGGGTTGATGTTCCATGAGATCACCGCGTCCAGCCTGGTCAAAGTCGACCAGGCCGGCAACAAGCTCATGGACAGTCCCTACGAAATCAATCCCGCCGGTTACACCATCCACAGCGCCGTGCACGAAGTGCGGCACGACGTGGTGTGTGTACTGCACACGCACACTGCGTCCGGCGTGGCCGTTTCAGCGCAGAAGCAGGGCGTGTTGCCGATCAGCCAGCAGTCGCTGTTCGTGCTGTCGAGCCTGGCCTATCACGCCTACGAAGGCGTGGCGCTGAATCACGAAGAGAAAGCGCGCTTGCAGGCCGACCTGGGCGAGAACAATTTCCTGATGCTGCACAACCACGGTCTGCTGACCTGTGGCGGCACCATCGCCGACACCTTTCTGATGATGTTCACCTTCCAGCGTGCCTGCGACATTCAGGTCATGGCGCAGACCGGCGGTACTGAACTGATCGCCATCGAACCGCAAATTCTGGCGGGCGCCAAGGCGATGATCGCCGGCGTGACCAAAAGCGCTCAAGGCATGGGCGGCGCGCTGGCCTGGCCAGCGTTGCTGCGCAAACTCGATAAACAAGACCCCGGATATAAACTCTGATGCCTCTTGCCGAGATTCCTCTGTGTGTCTGGCGCAAACGCAGCCGGACATTTGTCTTTCGCGGCCAGTCGATCCGTTATTGGACGGCGGGGCAGGGTGAGCCGCTGTTGCTGATCCATGGCTTTCCGACGGCCAGTTGGGACTGGCACTACTTGTGGCAGCCGCTGGCCCAGCGTTATCGGGTGATCGCCTGTGACATGCTCGGTTTCGGTGATTCGGCCAAACCGTTGCATCACAGCTACAGCTTGCTGGAACAGGCTGATTTGCAACAGGCGCTGCTGGCCCATCTGCAGGTCGAGCAACCTCTGCATATTCTGGCTCACGATTACGGCGACAGCGTCGCCCAGGAACTGCTCGCGCGGCATTACGAAAACCGGCTCGCCGTCGCCAGTTGCGTGTTCCTCAACGGCGGGCTGTTCCCGGAAACCCATCGCCCGGTGCTGATGCAAAAGTTGTTGCTCAGCCCCTTGGGCTGGATGATTGGCCGAGCCTTCAGCCGTGATGCATTGGTGAAAAGCTTTCGGCAGATTTTCGGCCCGCAAACCGGCCCCAGCGAAAGCGAACTGGATGATTTCTGGAGCCTGATCGAGACCCACCGCGGTCCGCGCATCCTGCACAAACTGATTGGCTACATCCCCGAGCGCCGAGCGCAACGCGACCGCTGGGTAGCGGCCATGCAGCGTGATGACATCCCGTTGCGGGTGATCGATGGCGAAGTCGATCCGGTCTCCGGTGCGCACATGGTCGAGCGTTACCGCCAGTTGATCGCCGACGCCGACACGGTGTTGTTGCCGGGCATCGGCCACTATCCACAGATCGAGGCGCCGGTGCAGGTGCTCAAACATTATCTGGCGTTTCGTGACCGCCTGGAGTTGCCGCCGCGCAAGGTCGCGTGCTCCTGAGAGATCAAAAGATCGCAGCCTGCGGCAGCTCCTGCACAAATNATTAATGCAGGAGCTGCCGCAGGCTGCGATCTTTTGATCTTTTGACGCCCTCATCATCCCCCACCCTTATCGCGCACCATTCAGCCTCAGCCGTATTTGTTGTGACCCAAAGCCCTGTGCCTGACACTCGGACTCAATACTGGCCTGCTGGAGTTTCTGCGATGAATGAGTCCGTACGTTTCGAAGATAAAGTCGTGATCGTCACCGGAGCCGGTGGTGGCCTGGGCCGGGCGCATGCTTTGCTGTTCGCCCGGCACGGCGCCAGAGTGCTGGTCAACGACCTCGGCGGCTCGACCCAGGGCGAGGGCGCCAATGCCTCCGCCGCCGACCGTGTGGTGGCGGAAATTCGCGAAGCCGGCGGCATTGCCGAGGCCAACCACGACTCGGTCACCGACGGCGACAAACTGGTGCAGAACGCCCTCGACGCCTTTGGCCGTGTCGACGTGGTGGTGAACAACGCCGGGATCCTGCGCGACAAGACCTTTCACAAAATGGACGACGCCGACTGGGATCTGGTCTATCGCGTTCACGTCGAAGGCGCCTACAAAGTCACCCGCGCCGCCTGGCCGCACCTGCGCGAGCAAAACTACGGCCGGGTGATCTTTACCGCATCCACTTCGGGCATCTACGGCAACTTCGGTCAGTCCAACTACGGCATGGCCAAACTCGGCCTCTACGGATTGACCCGTACCCTGGCCATCGAAGGGCGCAAGAACAACATTCTGGTCAACGCCATCGCGCCCACTGGCGGTACGCGCATGACCGAGGGGCTGATCCCGCCGCAAGTGTTCGAACAGCTGAAACCGGAACTGGTCAGCCCGCTGGTGGTGTACCTGGCCAGTGAGCAGTGCCAGGAAACGTCCGGTCTGTTTGAAGTCGGTGGTGGCTGGATGGGCAAAGTGCGCTGGGAGCGCAGCCTCGGCGCCGGATTCGATCCACGCAGCGGTTTCTCCCCGCAAGACGTCGCGGCGCATTGGCAGCAGATCTGCGATTTCGAAGGGGCGGCGCATCCCAAGGACAACATTGAAGCGCTGAAGGAAATGATGGCGAATCTGCAGAAGTATTCGCTTTGACATCTGCCATGACCGTCAAGCGACCTGTCCCACCGGCATGAATCTCGCCCATAAAAAAGGCCGCTGCAAACGCAGCGGCCAAGGTAAGACGTTGGATCAAGGAGCTACAAATCAACGTCAGTGAACACCGGGGCGATCAATCGAAGCATCGATTCATCTGAAATCGGTCAGCGCAGGCGCGAGTTGCTCGGCAGCCAAGGCTGGTTGCTTTGCGGCGTGTGCCGTGAAAGCCCGCTCAGAATAAGCACTTGAGATCGAAGGAAACAGAGCGATTCCGGACATGCACTGTTACGGGGCATGCAACAGTCGTGTCCGGCTACGCTATTGGGTCACTGAAGGGATTGTGGCTGTTGTTTCAAGGGCGCAGGTCGTCGGCCTGATAGCCCATGCGCCAACTGACTGCGCGTGCCGCCGCCAGCAATCGCCGGGCGGCCGGACCGTTTTCATCCGCATGAAACAATGAAGTCGGGCCGACAATCGTCAGTACCGCTGCGATCTGCCCGACGGCGTTGAACACTGGCGCCGACAACGCATCCACGCCCGGCATCAACAAACCGTGCACATGATGCAGACCGCGTTCGCGGATCTGTTCACACAGGCTGACGTAGTTTTTTTCATCGGCCAGCGGATGGTCGGCGATGGCGGTTTCCAGCACGCGCAGTTCATCGGTTTCGCGATGCGGCAGATAGGCACTGAACACCAGGCCAGTGGATGAACTGAGCAGCGGCAATACCGAACCCAATTGCGTGACCACCGTCACCGCGCGCACCGCCGGCTCGATGTGCACCACGGTCGCGCCCTGATTGCCCCACACCGCCAGAAAACAGGTTTCATTCAGTTCGTCGCGCAACTCGGACAGCGGCAGGGCGGCGACTTTCAGCACGTCCATACTGTTCAGGGCTGCCAGGCCCACGCGCAACGCTTCACGGCCGAGTCCGTAATGGTTGGTGGCGGCGTTCTGCTCGGCGAAACCACTGGCGATCAGGGCCTGGAGATAACGGTGCACCTTGCTCGCCGGCATCTGCACATGTTCAGCCAGCCGCGACAACGACGTGGAGGGCGACAACTCGGCCAACGCCTTGAGGATGTCGGTGCCGACCTCGGCGGAGCGGACTTTCTGTTTGCCATTGCTGTCGCTGGTTTTTTCCATGGTGCGGCCGGGATCCGAAAACGAATGGGCGTCTTTATAGCTTGACGCTGGATAGCGAGCAAATTACGTTATGCGTAATCGAATTACGATAATAACAACCCCGGCGTGCGCAAACCTCTGAGCCAGAGCGATGGGCCACTGCCGACTCCCTGTTCAGGAGGCTCCATGAACCTCGATTCAAACGCGTCGGCGCTGGCGTACCAGTCCGGTTTCGGCAACGAATTCAGCAGTGAAGCGTTGCCCGGCGCCTTGCCCATCGGCCAGAACTCCCCGCAAAAAGCCCCGTACGGTCTCTACACCGAATTGCTCTCCGGCACGGCGTTCACCATGACCCGCAGTGAAGCCCGGCGTACGTGGCTGTACCGGATTCAACCGTCGGCCAATCACCCGGCGTTCGTCAAACTGGAGCGGCAACTGGCCGGCGGCCCGCTGGGTGACGTAACCCCGAATCGTCTGCGCTGGAATCCACTGCAGATGCCCGCCGAGCCAACCGACTTCATCGACGGCCTGGTTGGCATGGTCGCCAACTCGGCGGCGGAGAAGCCTGCCGGCATCAGCATCTATAACTATTGCGCCAACCGCTCGATGGAGCGGGTGTTCTACAACGCCGACGGCGAGCTGCTGCTGGTGCCGCAACTCGGGCGACTGCGGATTGCCACCGAACTCGGTGAGCTCGAAGTCGCGCCGCTGGAAATCGCCGTGTTGCCACGCGGTCTGAAATTCCGCGTCGAACTGCTTGATCCGCAGGCGCGCGGTTACGTTGCCGAGAACCACGGCGCGCCGTTGCGCCTGCCGGATCTGGGGCCGATCGGCAGCAACGGTCTGGCTAATCCACGGGACTTCCTCGCGCCGGTCGCTGCCTACGAAAACCTGCAGCAGCCGACGACGCTGGTGCAGAAATTCCTCGGCCAGTTGTGGGGCACCCAACTCGATCATTCGCCGCTGAACGTGGTCGCCTGGCACGGCAACAACGTGCCGTACAAATACGATCTGCGCCGTTTCAACACCATTGGCACCGTGAGTTTCGATCATCCTGATCCGTCGATTTTCACTGTGCTGACCTCGCCGACCAGCGTGCATGGCATGGCCAACCTCGACTTCGTGATCTTCCCGCCACGCTGGATGGTCGCCGAGAACACCTTCCGTCCACCGTGGTTCCACCGCAACCTGATGAACGAATTCATGGGCCTGATCCACGGCGAATACGACGCCAAGGCTGAGGGTTTCGTGCCCGGCGGAGCTTCGCTGCACAGTTGCATGAGCGCCCACGGCCCGGACGGCGAAACCTGCACCAAAGCAATCAACGCCGAGCTCAAGCCGGCGAAGATCGACAACACCATGGCTTTCATGTTCGAGACCAGTCAGGTGCTGCGTCCAAGCCGTTTTGCCCTCGACTGTCCGCAACTGCAATCCAATTACGACGCCTGCTGGGCCACGCTGCCCGCCACGTTCGACCCGACCCGGAGATAATCCATGACTCAGACTTCCATCACCCGCAGCTGGGTTGCTTCGGCCAACGGCCACGCGGATTTCCCGTTGCAGAACCTGCCGCTGGGCGTATTCAGCATCAACGGCTCGGCGCCGCGCGCGGGCGTGGCGATTGGTGAGCACATTTTCGATCTGCAAGTGGCGCTTGAAGCCGGTCTGTTTGACGGCGCCGCACGCAGTGCGGTCGAGGCCATGCACGGCGGCCTGTTGAACGCCTTCTTCGACCTCGGTCGCGAAGCCCGTGTCGCCTTGCGTACGCGCTTGCTGGAACTGTTCAGCGAGGGCAGCAGCCATCGCGGCGCCATCGAAGCCCAAGGCGCAAAACTGCTGCCCTTGGCTGCCGATTGCCAGATGCACCTGCCGGCCCGCATCAGCGATTACACCGACTTCTACGTCGGCATCGAACACGCGCAAAACGTCGGCAAACTGTTCCGCCCGGACAACCCGTTGTTGCCGAACTACAAGCACGTGCCGATCGGTTATCACGGTCGCGCCTCCACCGTGCGCGCCTCCGGCACCGACGTGCGCCGCCCGAAAGGCCAGACCCTGCCGGCCGGTGCCAGCGAGCCGACCTTCGGCCCTTGCGCCCGACTGGACTACGAGCTGGAGCTGGGCATCTGGATCGGTCAGGGCAACGACATGGGCGAGCCGATTGCGATTGGTGACGCCGCCGAGCACATCGCCGGTTTCTGCCTGCTCAACGACTGGTCGGCCCGCGATATCCAGGCCTGGGAATACCAGCCACTGGGCCCGTTCCTGTCCAAGAGTTTTATCACCAGCGTCTCACCGTGGGTGGTGACAGCCGAAGCGCTGGAGCCGTTCCGCACGGCACAGCCGGCGCGTCCGGAAGGTGATCCGCAGCCGCTGCCTTACCTGTTCGACAAGCGCGATCAGGAGGCCGGTGCCTTTGACATCGAACTGGAAGTGCTGCTGCTCACCGAAGCCATGCGCGAGCAGAATCTGCCCGCCCATCGCCTGACCCTGAGCAACACGCGTTACATGTACTGGACCGTCGCACAAATGGTCACGCACCACAGCGTCAACGGTTGCCAGTTGCAGGCCGGCGACCTGTTCGGTTCGGGCACCTTGTCAGGTCCGGAAAACGGTCAGTTCGGCAGCCTGCTGGAAATCACCGAGGGCGGTAAAAAGCCGATCGAACTGGCCTCCGGCGAAGTGCGCAAATTCCTCGAAGACGGCGACGAAATCATCCTGCGCGCGCGTTGCGCCCGAGAGGGTTTTGCCTCGATCGGCTTCGGCGAATGCCGCGGCACAGTGCTGGCGGCGCGCTGACAGGAGCGGCTCATGGATCTCTACACCTATTACCGTTCCACCTCGTCGTACCGGGTGCGTATCGCTCTGGCGCTGAAGGGGCTCGACTACAACGCGCTACCGGTCAACCTGATTGCGCCGTCCGGGGGCGAGCATCGGCAGGCGGCGTATCTGGCGATCAATCCGCAGGGCCGGGTGCCGGCTTTGCGTACTGATGACGGCGAGTTGCTGATTCAATCGCCGGCGATCATCGAGTACCTGGAAGAGCGTTATCCACAGCAGCCGCTGCTGCCGGAAGACCTCGCCGCCCGCGCCCATGTGCGTGGCGTCGCGGCGGTGATTGGCTGCGACGTGCATCCGCTGCACAACGTCAGCGTGCTCAATCGTCTGCGCCAGCTGGGCCACGAAGAGCCGCAGGTGGTGGAGTGGATTGCGCACTGGATCAGTCAGGGGCTGGCGACCGTCGAGCAGTTGATCGGCGACAGCGGTTTCTGTTTCGGCGAGTGGCCGTGTGTGGCTGACGTTTATCTGATTCCACAGTTGTACGCGGCGGAGCGCTTCGGTGTTTCGCTGGAGGCTTATCCACGGATTTGTCGCGTAGCCGCGTTGGCGGCTGAGCATCCGGCGTTCATCAAGGCGCATCCGGCCAACCAGCCCGATACACCGTAAGACCCTGTGGGCGCGAGCCCGCTCGCGAAGAGGTCGTATCAGCGGACATTCTTTTAGCTGGCACACCGCTTTCGCGAGCAGGCTCGCTCTCACATGAGGTCCGTGTTGCCCCTAAAAAATCATAAAAACAAAACAGGTACCTTGCGATGCACAACCAGATTGCCAGCTTCCGGGCGGCACTCGACGCCCGTCCTGTGTCCCGCTATCAGTGGTTGCTCTTGATCCTGCTCGCCTTGTTGCTGGTCACCGACGGCTATGACGCCCAGGTGCTCGGTTACGTGGTGCCGGCCCTGGCGCAGGACTGGGGCCTGGAGAAAGCCGCCTTCGGGCCGGTTTTCAGTGCCAACCTGTTGGGCCTGACCCTTGGTTCGCTCGCGGTGACGCCGCTGGCCGACCGCTTCGGCGTGCGGCGGATTCTGCTGGCGTGCGTGCTGATCTACGCCACCCTCACGGTGCTGATGGTGTTCGCCGATTCCCTGAATACCCTGATGATCGCGCGCTTTATCTGCGGCATCGGCATGGGCGGGGCGATGCCCAGTGCCATGGCCCTGATGTCGGAGTATTCGCCGCCGCGCCTGCGCACCTTGATGGTCACGCTGGCCGCTTGTGGGTTTTCGTTTGGCGGTGCGGCGGGTGGTTTCGTTGCGGCGGGCTTCATTGATCGCTTTGGCTGGCAAGCGGTGTTCCTCGCCGGTGGTGTCACGCCGTTGCTGCTGTTCCCGTTCCTGTGGTGGATGCTTCCGGAATCGCTGCCGCGTCTGCTGCGTGACGCACCGCCTTATGCGCGCTTGCGCCAAGTCACCGCGCGAATGCTGCCGGACTGGCAGCCACCGGCTGCCTCGGTCGAGCAGAACGAGCGCGAGCAGGGCAGCAAACTGACCGTGGTCGAGCTGTTCCGCAACGGTTATGCACGACCGACCCTGCTGATCTGGGCGACGTTTTTTGTCAGCCTGATTCTGCTGTATTTCATGATCAGCTGGCTGCCGACGCTGTTGCTGGAAAGCGGTCTGCAACTCAATGAAGCTAATCTGGTGACCTCGATGTTCCTGTTCGCCGGCACCTTGGGCGCGGTGTGCATGGCGTGGTTCGCCGACCGGCTCAAGCGCAAGGTGCGCCTGCTCTGCGCGGTATTGGCCGGGGCGGCTGTGTGCACGGTTCTGCTGGGCCTGAATCACGACAATCCGCGCTATCTGGTGGCCTGCGTGTTTGCTGCCGGGTTTTGCATCATTGGTGGGCAACTGACGTTGAACGCCTTCGCCAGTAACTTCTATCCGGCGCAGGTGCGCGCCACGGGCACTGGCTGGGCGTTGGGGGTAGGGCGCTTCGGTTCGATCCTCGGGCCGCTGTTTGGCAGCCTGCTGCTGGCGATGCACATTCCGGTGGCGCAGATATTTTTCTTCTGCGCGATTCCGGCGGTTATTGCGGCACTGCTGATCATCCAGGTGCGTTCGCCCTCAGAAATCCCGCAATCCAATGTAGGGGCGAGCCTGCTCGCGAAGAACGATAACGCGGTCTAAAGGATAAACCGAGGCGCCTGCTTCGCGAGCAGGCTCGCTCCCACACAGGGATTAGTGGACCACGGAATTCGGAGGCAGGTGCCCGAGCCGTTCGGTCAGGCGCAGGCGCTGGATCGGATCGTCACTGAGCAGCAGCGCATGTTCCAGATCGAAGCGTTCGGCGTTGGGGCAGTCGAGGCGCTGATACAGGCTGGCGCGGGCCAGATAATCGGCAGCGCTGGCACCGCCCAGTTCCAGCACGCGTTCGGCATCGATCAACGCAGCGATGTAATCCTCGTGCGCCAGATGCAACTGGCGCAGGTTGCGTGACAGGCGCTGCAGCATTTGGATCGGGGTGGCGACCAATAGATGCTCGGCATTGAGTTTCATGTGCGCGCCGTACTGACGCTGCAACAACTCGCGACAATCATTCGGGTAAAGCCGCCGACCGCCGCAGGGATCCAGCAAGTGATCAGCGCCGGGCACCCGCAGCAGGAAATGCCCGGGAAAGTTCACGCCGACCAGCGGAATCTCCAGACTGCGTGCCAGTTCCAGGGCTATCAGGGACAGGCTCAGTGGCTGGCCGCGACGGGTCTGCAACACCTTGTGCAACAACGCGACCTGTGGGCGCAGCGGCAGAAAATCGTCCTGAGAAAAGCCCAGATCATTCATCCGCCGCAGCAACGGTTGCGCCAGTTCGCTGACTGGCAGCATCGGCAAGCCGTAGCTGACGCGCTGTTGCAGCTCCTTGAAGTCCTGTTGCAGTGCTTCGACATCCAGGCCTTTTTCGTGCTCGGCAGCCATCCACAACGCCGCTTCGAACAGTGCGGGCGGTGAACGGTGCAGACACTCGAAAAAACGTTGGCGCGGACTCATCGAAATCTCCGGGGCATGCCTCGTTTTAGCCCCGTCCGTGCCATTCGTCCAGTACCGGCCGGGTTATGCCGCAAAGTCGCCGTCGGCGCCGACGCTTATTCCGGTGCGCTTCAGCAATTTTTGGGCGCAAGCCTATACTGGCGACTACCAGAAGTGATTCGGGAGCCTGCCGATGTTCGCTCTCATGCAAAGCACTCGCCTGGAATCGCTGCACCTCAGCGTTGACCCGGTCACCGGGTTGAAGGCGGTCATTGCCATTCATAACAGTCGCCTCGGGCCTGCCCTGGGCGGTTGCCGTTATCTTGCCTATCCCAACGACGAATCCGCAGTCGAGGACGCCATTCGCCTCGCGCAGGGCATGAGCTACAAAGCGGCGCTGGCCGGACTGGCCCAGGGTGGCGGGGTGGCAGTGATCGTACGCCCGGCGCATGTGGAAAACCGCGGTGCGCTGTTCGAGGCTTTCGGGCGCTGCATCAAGCAGCTCGACGGTCGCTACATCACCGCCATCGACAGTGGCACGTCGGTGGCGGACATGGATTGCATCGCCCAGCAGACCCGGCATGTCACCAGCACCACCTCGGCCGGTGACCCGGCACCGCACGCGGCGATGGGGGTGTTTACCGGAATTCGCGCCACCGCCATGGCGCGGCTGGGCAGCGACAATCTCGAAGGATTGCGCATAGCGATTCAGGGGCTGGGGAATGTGGGTTATGCACTGGCGGAACAACTGCATGCGGCGGGCGCCGAATTGCTGGTCAGCGACATCGATCACGGCAAGGTGCAACTGGCGATGGAGCAACTCAACGCGCATCCGATCGCCAACGATGCGTTGCTCAGCACACCGTGCGACATCCTTGCGCCGTGTGGCCTCGGCGGGGTACTCAACAGTCACACAGTGACGCAACTGCGTTGCTCGGCGGTGGCGGGTTCGGCGAACAATCAACTGACGCATCTGGACGTGGCCGATCAACTGGAGCGTCGGGGGATTCTGTATGCGCCGGATTACGTGATCAACGCGGGCGGGTTGATTTATGTTTCGCTCAAGCATCGCGGTGAAGAGCTGGGGACGATCACTGCGCATCTGTCGAAGATTTCCTCGCGACTGACCGAAGTGTTTGCCCATGCGCAGGCCGAGAAACGCTCGCCGGCGCGGGTGGCGGATGAGTTGGCGGAGAAAGTCCTGTATCGCTGAAAAGCAAAAGATCGCAGCCTGCGCCAGCTCCTACATATGGAATGCGTATTCCCTGTAGGAGCTGCCGCAGGCTGCGATCTTTTCGATTCAAACGTGGTTACTTGGCAGCTTTCGCCGCTTTAACCGGCTTCACTGGAGCTTCTTCCGGCTCAGCTGCTTCGTTTTTTTCGACTACTTCTGCCGGTGCATTGATCAGCTCCGACAGCGCATCAGGCTGGCTCTTGAACGCCTTGGCGAACACATCGCGGTTCTTCGCCATGTAGATCCCGACTTCTTCAACCTGTTGCTCGTTCAGCGACGGCACGGCTTTTTGCAACACTTCGGACAGCATCTCGGCCAGTTCGAGCATTTTGTCATGACGGTCAGCTTCGGCTTT
Source organism: Pseudomonas sp. 22189 (assembly GCF_052045635.1). Classification (NCBI taxonomy): domain Bacteria; kingdom Pseudomonadati; phylum Pseudomonadota; class Gammaproteobacteria; order Pseudomonadales; family Pseudomonadaceae; genus Pseudomonas; species Pseudomonas sp. 22189. Next base: position 32,874 of record NZ_JBQEPG010000030.1, on the reverse strand, counting down.
ATCCATGAACAAGCGCTCCAGATCTCGGCTGCTGCGGTATACCACTTCGACGGCCATTCACCACCTCACATGCCTTCACATTTAGTTGTCTTAGCGACTACTGTATTTATATACAGCGAAAGGATAAGCGAATCCCTGCGCTTTGGGTAGTGGCTTTTCAATGTAGACCGGATTCGGCGATTTTCCTGATTTACGCCCCTCAAACAAAACGACCCGCACACGGCGGGTCGTTGGTTTATTTGATGTCAGAACTTGCCGCTGGCGTAACCCCCATCGATGGGCATGATCACACCCGTGACGTATGCGGATTGATCGCTGAGCAGCCAGAGCACCGCGTTGGCCACTTCGTCCGCCGTGCCGAAGCGTTTCATCGACGTCACGTTGATTTTGCGCTGGGTGTTTTCCGGTGCGGCTTTCAGGCGTGCCTCGCTGTTCATGCCGCCGAGGATCGGCCCCGGGGCGACCGCATTGACGCGAATGCAGCCACCGTCTTCCAGCCGCGCATTTTCGATCGACGCCACCTGGGTCATGCCATTGATCGCCTGCTTGCTGGCGACATAGGCCACCTGGCCGCCAATCGGCACCACGCCGGCGCAGGACGAGGTGTTGACGATGGCCCCGGTGCCGCGGTCGAGCATCAGTTGCAGTTCATGACGCATGCAGTGGTAGGTGCCGTTGACGTTGATGTTCATCACCTTCATCCAGTCATCCGGGCACGATTGCGCGAGCGCTCCGTACTTGGCGGTCACGCCGGCATTGTTGAACGCGCAATCGAGGCGGCCGTAGACCGAACGAATGGTCGCGAACGCCTGCTCGACCTGCGCCGGATCACCGACATCGCAGGCGATGAAGCGGCAGTGTTCACCCAGCCGATCGGCCAGCGCCGCGCCTTTTTCCTCGTCCCGGCCGAACACGATCACATCGGCGCCGGCCTTGATCAGGCGTTCGCTGACGGTCTCGCCAATGCCGCTGGTGCCGCCGGTGACCAGGCATACTTTTCCCAGAAAATCGTACATATGTCGCATCTCCTTATGCCAACGCGGGGCGTAAATATTTCGGGTTCACGCAGCAATACACCCGATCCAGTCGCGGATTGCTCTTGTCGCTGAAGCACTGGCTGTCCCACCGGCATTTGTGGATATCGGCGGAGCGGCCCTGCAGGGTTTTGTTGATCAGGTCGTTGTCGGCAAACAGCGCCCGCGACATGCCCACCCAATCGCATACGCCGTCGGCCAGCAACTGCTCGGCCTTGTCCAGACCGTCGATGAAACCGGCGTACCCCACCGGCACTGTCGCCACGGACTTGATCGCCCGCACGCCGGCTTGCAGGTAGTGGTCCATGGTCTCGAAGTGCACGATCAACTGGCCGAAGGTCGCGCCCATGCACATCGAACATTCCAGCGCGGCAACGCCGGCCTGACAGAGCGCTTGAACGGTTTCCTTGAGGTCCGGATATTGCAGCCCTTCCGCGCCCAGGCGGTCGTCGATGCCCAGACGAATGGTGACGATCAATTGGCCCTGGGTGCGCTCGCGGATGGCCCTGACCACGTCGAGCAACAGCCGCGCGCGGTTCTCTTCGCTGCCGCCATAGCGGTCGGTGCGCTTGTTGGTGTGCGGTGAAAGAAAGCTGCTCAGCAGGTAGCCGTTGGACGCCTGCAACTGCACCAGGCGTGCGCCGTTGGTCCAGGCCAGCCAGGCGGAGTGGGCGAACTGCTCGATCACCAGGGCGATGTCGGTTTCGTCCATGATCCGCACGCGATAATCCGGATCAAGTTTCGACACGCGCGGGCAGGGCACGCCGCTTGGGGTCAGCACGGCAACCCCGGTGTGCGTGGTGGTGCCCTGGCCGCCGTAATGTTGCAGTTGCACACCCACCGGCGTGTTGACCTGCTCGGCCATGGCGAACATCGCCCTGAGCGATTCGCCCTGATGCGCCTCGAACAGGCCGAGCCCGGTGCTCTGTAGACGCGACTGCGGCGAGACCGTGGCGTTGCACAGAAACGCCATGGAGCAGCCGCCCTCCATGATGCCCTGATAAAACTCGATCATGGCGGGCGTCACGCACCCGCTGTGATCGGCCAGGTCCACGCCCATCGACGCGAAGAACAGCCGATTGCGCAACTCCAGCCCGCCGGCCAGCCGCAGCGGCTCCAGCACGTGGGGATAGCGCGTCATCATGCTTCCTTCCTGTGTTCGGGCATTGCGGTGGTCTGATCGAAGGTTATCCACACCGGTTGTCCGAGAGCGGGCGCCGGGGCCGGGGCGGTTTCTTCGTGGGAGAAGTAAGCGAATTGTTTGAGCACCTCGCGCCACTTGAAGCGCAACGGCGAATCCAGCTCTGCCAGGTGCAGTTTGAGCGTGCCGGCCTTTGTCGCGTCGCTGGCGTGCAGCGATTGCAATGGCAGGCTGAGCATCCCTTCGTTTTCCAGGTACAGGTAGACGTGTCCGCGCTCGGAGGCGTCAAGCGGACTGTCGCATTGCACTTGCAGCCCGGCCATCGACAGCAGCTCCAGACGGGCGGAGAGGTGACGACCGGAATCCAGGCGCACCAGCACTTCATGGCGTATGCCCTTGAGCGGGCGGAACCAGCAGGCCGGGTCGATGTTGATATTCCGCATTCGCTTGAACACCGGCATCTTGATCACTTCGCCATGCAGGCGAATGTCGGCCACCAGTTCGCCGCGCTGAAAGAAGCGCGCACGCTTGTCGACCTTGCGCGCCCGTGGCTGGGCCATGCCCTCGTAGTCGCCGACCAGCACATCCACCTGAAACGAAGACTCGGTGTAACGGGGAAAACTCGACAGCAGATCAACGATGGAAATCGACACCTCGCCGCGGGCGTAACCGCTGTGCTCGTAGAACTGCGCGTACATGGCCTGGCGTGCCGCTTCGATCAGCATCAGGCCCGGGACGTGCTCGTGGTGCTTGCGGTAGAAAAAGTAATTGGCGGTGTCGTTGAACAGGGTGAAATACAGCAGGCCCTGTTGCGGGCAACCGTCCAGGGTTTTCAGGACGTCATGCACCTGTCGGCGCTGATCGAGGCTCAGGCCATTGCCGCAACCGGGCAGTCGCGCCAGTTTGGCTTCGGTGCTTTCCAACACCCAGACGCCGCTGAGGATCAGGTGGTCGGTGGTCTTTTCGTAATTCGTCAGCAGCTCCGGCAGACAGTCCGACAGGCCCGCCTCTTCGAGCGCCTGCAGGTCGATGATGGTTGGCAGTGAACGCAGCACCAGTCGCTCGCTGTCCAACCGATAGGCCTGATTGATAACCTCCAGATCCATCGGATCAAGGTTCGCCCGTTGCACGATGGCCGCAGGCAGCCAGGCCGGCAGCAAGTGGTGAGCGTCGTAAATCAGCACATCGTCATCGTGGCCCTTGTGGACGATGTCTTTGGCAACTTTCCTGTGCATGTCGATCATGATCATCCCTCTGTGTTGAACGTTGGTTTAAGGCAGTTGCTATCCATGGCGTGAAATCGACCCACACCGAAAGGTGCTGCTCGACGCGTGTCAGCAGCTTCAGTTGATGTGTTTTTTTGTTATCGCGTGTCGGGCAGTTTTACTGCACCGTGATGTAGCAGGCGCCGAGGGTTCGGTTGTCCAGGACCTGAGGCGGCGCCAGCCATTTGTAGTCAATACCGCCGCGTTTGAGCAGGCGGCCGATGGCAACCGGGGACACCGACACCAGATGTGAAACGCCGCAGGTTCGGGCGTACTCGAGCGTGGCCATGAACAGGCCGACGGTATTTTCGTCGGACATCACTTGTTCGTTTTTGCCGCCCTCGGCATCGAGGTCCAGTGAGGTGAAGCGTGACAGCTCCCAGATGTCATCGCCGCACGGTGCAGGCTGGTCACCGAGCAACGCGGTGAACACCTCACTCAGCAAATACGGCTGGGTGGTCGGCAACAGGCGTGCGCAACCTTTGATGTTGCCGTCTTCTTCTTGCGCAACAATGTAATGGGTGCCGCTGTGGTCGAACTGATCAAACTCGAAATCGTCCGGTGTTGATAATTGCCAGCCGAGGCGTTCGACAAAGACCTGATAGCGATATTGAGCCAAGCGTTGACGCTTTACTGTCGTCAACTGGTCATAACGTCCTGACAAATAATCCATCACAGATTCCGTTTAGTGATTGGTTGGGTGGCGATTAAAGTGCACACTGCGCTCGCAGACTACCTGTCACCCTTGACAGCTAGCGGAAACATTTGGAAATATGCTAGGCATGTTGGCAAGAGGCCGACAGCAATAACTGTGGGAAAGGAATCTCTATGTCATATTGGCAGGCTGAACTGTTGGAAAACGCCATGTCTGCAACGGATGTCGAGTTGTTGTTCGACAATATCAAGACCGTTGCCAGGCAGTTGGAGTTTGATTATGTGGCCTATGGTTCACGCAGGCTTTTCCCCATCACCAAACCTTGCCTGTTTCTCGCCAATAACTATTCGCCGGCCTGGCAAGCTGCCTATTCCGCCAATCGTTACCTGGACATCGACCCTTACGTGATGCGCGCAATGCGCAGCGTGAAACCGGTGCTGTGGGATGCTGAACTCAAGGCTCAGGCGCCCGAATTCTGGCAGGAAGCGCATGCTCATGGCATCTGCGAAGGTTGGGGGCAGACGCTGCTGAACAGCGAAACTCAAGGGCTGGTGACGTTTGCCCGGGGCAGCGAAGCGATCACCGCACTGGAACTCGAAACCAAGCAGGCAGCGCTTTCATGGCTGGCCCAGATCACCCATCTGGGCCTGACGCGCCTGCAGATGCGCGGCGCCGATTCGGTAATCCCGGTACCCATAGAACTGTCGCAAAGGGAAAAGGAAATTCTGCAATGGACCGCTGACGGAAAGTCATCGGACGATGTTTCGGTGATCCTCGGCATCAGCAAAAGGACCGTAAACTTCCATATAAACCATTGCCTGAAGAAACTCGGTTGCCAAAACAAAATCGCCGCTGCCGTTAAAGCTTCGCTGATGGGCCTGCTCTGGAAATAATTACACGAATAATTTATTCGATAACTAACTGGTGAATTACCGGGGAGTGTGCGCGAGTTCACAGAATGACCCGGTTAATAATATTTCATTTATAAGCTAATGCTTTTTCAGCGTAACGAACTTATCAAGAAACTTTAGTTGGATCGTCACAATCATTCCTGTCGACGGTGTCTGTTCAACGGTGCGACCAAACGCCACGGCGCAGGTTTCATCCCGGCTCGCCATGATGCGTGGCCTCGTTTCTGCATGGCGCACAGCGCATACGGAAAACCGTCACGTCCAACCGGCATCATCCGCTCGCATCGGGCTAAGGAACATCATCGTGAAAATCAACTGGGCCGAGAAATTGCGGCAAAACGTGCATCAACTGGCCGAGTCCCTGGGCAACCTGTTTGTCGAGACCTTCCACTACCTGGCGTTGTTCGCCATCGGTGCGGTGACCGCGTGGGCGGCGGTGATGGAATTTCTCGGCATGCTCGAAGAAGGCCACATCAAGATCGATGACATTCTGTTGCTGTTCATCTATCTGGAACTGGGCGCAATGGTCGGGATTTACTTCAAGACGAAGGTGTACGTTACTAACATTCCTCGCGGTAGCTACCAGATGCTTGCAAGTCCTGATAATGCTGGGGCAGGACCCGCTTCTGATACGCGTGTGATTGGCTTGATTCGCTCAATTTCTAAACAGTGGTGTGTACGATGACGCAAGAAGTGAAATGGGCTGAAAGCCTGCGTAAAAAGCTGCATGGTGGTGCTGATTCGATTGGCAATTTATTCGTAGAAACGTTTCATTACCTCGCCCTTTTCGCAATTGGATTAATCACCGTTTGGGCTGGAGTCTCTACATTTATAGGTATGCTTCAACAGCCGAAAATATCGATTGATGATATTTTGCTGCTCTTTATCTATCTAGAGTTGCTAGCCATGGCGGGCATTTATTTTAAAACTAATCACATGCCCCTGAGATTTTTGTTGTACATCGGCGTAACCGCACTGATTCGATTGTTGATAAGTGATGTTTCTCATCACAATGCGCCGGATACGGGGATTCTTTACGTGTGTGGTGGTGTGTTGCTGCTGGCGATTTCGATTTTGGTGGTTAGGTATTCGTCTTATAAATATCCATCAGTAAAAGAAAAAGCAGAATAACCTTGTTATCAGGCATGATCAGGTTTCAAAATGGTAGTAAACGATCGATATTTTAATCAAGGCGGAAATAACGGGGATTTGATTAACTATCATAAATGGTCTTGGCTCGCGGAAAGCACAAAAATTTTGGTGATTAGCCCTAGCGATAAGTGAGGATTGTTCCGATTCACTAAGCGTTGGGCATTTTTAGGGAGGAACTTATGCGTTTTATAGTTGGACAGCCTGTTCAGTACTCTGGTGAGTCAATTGTCTATCTGACACCAAATACGAGATGGAACGACTACTCCTTTGTTACGGGGTTTCATGCCTACGTTTCTCGCGATGATGGTATTAAGGATGTAGGGGAAGTTAAAATTGGTTTTTTTGGTCAAAGTACACAGGACGCTACTTATAGCGTTATTGACAAAGATTTCGGCCTGCTCTCTGATAAATTCTTCTCTCTAGGCCAAAACCCTGACTATTATTCAAATTTATTACGTTTATTTGAGCATGAAACCGTAGGTGACTGCCTCTCTGCTCTAAAAGATGTTGTTTATAATGACAATATATTTGAGAGGTCATATAGAGAAAGAGTTTTTATTGAGTCGCTGTCTCGATTTGTCAGTATTTCAACAATTAAAGGTCAATTTAGAGAGATTTTGTCAACAGGCGTTTCGTTGGAAAAATATGGTTTCTTGTACTGTCACGAGTCTGGAGGGTCTCTTGATTTTCAAGTTGTACCAGATTCTAAGCCGCCAACGAATGTGCATGCTTTGATTGGGAGGAATGGGGTAGGCAAAAGTTATATACTTCAGACGATTGCGTCATCTATTGATAAAAGAGATGGTAGAGTCCTGAAAGTAAATGGGGATAATGTAACTGCATTTGATTTTGGGCAGTTGCTTTATTTTTCTCTCGGCGTGTTTGGTAGTCCTCTTGAATGTGTTGATTTTAATGACTCTAAGATAAGAATTGAGAGAACTAAAAAGAAATATATAGGAATATATAATCAAGAAACGAAAAAATTGAAAGACATAGCTACAGAAATGTCTGAAGAGTTTTCTGTTTCGATTTATAATTGCCTACTCGGGTCAGAGGTAAAAAGAGATCGCTGGTTAAACGCGGTGAGGGTGCTAGAAGCGGATGTTAATTTTAAAAATTTAAATTTGAGTACATTGGCTTTCTATGAGACCGAAAGCGAGCTAAAAAAAGAGGCGTCCTCAGCGTTTTCATCTCTGAGTTCGGGGCATGCAGCCGTTCTTTATTACGTTACAAGCGTGGTTGAGTTAGTTGAAGATAAGACCATATGCTTGTTTGATGAGCCTGAAAACCATCTTCATCCACCGCTGCTTGCCGCGTTTATAAGAGTTCTTTCTGAAGTCTTGTCTACTAATAACGGTATTGCAATAGTTGCCACTCACTCTCCTGTAGTTCTTCAAGAAATTCCACGTTCTTGCGTTTGGCGCGTTAACGGAGGGGGTGAATTTGCTAGGCCAAATATTGAAACGTTTGGTGAAGGGGTTGGCGAGATTACATCTGATGTTTTTAATCTGGATATGAGGAATTCTGGCTTTTACTCTCTTATTGAAGCGGATGCTAAGACTTTAAAAAGCTACAAGGAGGTTATGAGCTTATATAAGGGGCAGGTCGGTTCAGAGGGCAGGGCGGTTGTAATAGCTTCTATTCCTCGGGGTGATGGCTGATGAAAAAAATCGTATATAAATTCGATGAAGTCTTTGCTGCTTGTGTTAAGGGAAAAAGATATAAGAATAGAGAACTTTCTAGGGAGGAAATAAAGTTAAACAAGTTTCTCCGAGGGGCTCATAAAGTTTTTCGCATTCATGGATTTTATAATATTTTTTATTTGTATAGAGACGAGTCCATATCTTATGGCTGGAATAAAGATTTTTTGATTTCTCTGTATGAGAAAAAACTTGTACCTAAGAAGGTTGCAGGAAGGTTTTATTATGATAAATTAAAGTTGTTGGCTCCAGATAATAAATGCCAGATATGTTTGTATGGAGGGGCGGATAGTCTTGATCACTATCTTCCTAAAGAGTTTTTTCCGTCTCTGTCAATTTCTTCTTATAATTTAATTCCAAGTTGTCTGTCGTGCAACGGTAAGAAGTCCACATATGTACCTAAAGCTGAGTCGGAACAGACAATTCACTCCAGGTTCGACAAGTTTTTTCAATCTGATTGGCTGGACGCTTTTTATTCTGATTCAGAAGGAAAGGTTGTGTTTAGTCCAAATAAGAGAAATTATCCGAAGGGAACTGTCGCCTATTCTCGTATTTCTAATCATATAAAAGTTCATAATCTTGACGCCTTATATGAAGCGCTTGCTTTGAAAAAGTTAAAAGGCTTGGTTGCTCTTGCTAAGAAAACTGGGCAGGAGTTAAGAGATATCGTAACTTTGGAGATTGACAAGATTAAGGATAACTCAGTCAGTTATTCATGTGCGCAGTTTACGTTTGATCAATGGAAGTTAGCAGCTTGCAAAGCACTTCTTGACTCCGAATATTTTCTAGCTAATGGGGTAAGAATTTTTGGCGCTTTGGACAGATACTATGTACCAGATTATGATTTTGAATAAACTTTCCTAGGTGATTTGTCGAGGAGATCCATCATAATTGAATGGCTGCTTTAGAGAAAAAAAGCGCACATCAAAAAACGGAATTAATGCACATGAAATAGAGCCCAGCGTATCTTGCCGAGGGTGATGGAATTTTTAACATATTGCGTTTGTGCTTCTTATGCTTCATGGATTCTTGATATGGGGCATTCCCGTGGATGGCGGGTGAATTTTCAAAGCAAAACTGTTAAGTATTCTAAATTTACTTCCGATAGAAAGCTCTTCATCTAAGGGTTCTTAACTGAATATCCATCTACTTCATGGTGATTAATCACCTACCTCTGTTTTAATCACGAAATCTACGAGTGATTTTTCTAGCTCAGAGTTTGGGATGGAAATACTATAAAGACAGTTTGACTTGATGTCCAAAATTACCGGGATCCCATCTTGGTAAGACTCTATCTTCACTCTTTCAAACTCCACTGGGACACCTTGTATTAATCTTTGAGCCGATAGAATCGCATTTTCATCGCTGTAAATTGAAAATGATATTTTGTCGTGTCTTGTAATGATCTGATTGGAAGAGTAGGAGTGTGTGATTCTTACTCGTGAATTGTCAGAATCTTGAATGTGTTTGGACAGGTCGAGTAGGGATATCTTAATCTGCGAAATAAAGATTTTTGAGCTAATTACCTCTTCTAGATTTTTTAAAAATGGTTTTATAGATTTTGATGACGAGTCAATAGTTAGTAATAGAGATTTTCTCGTGATGCTCTGAATGCTAAATATGCATCTACTAACTTTGAAGAAGGTAACTGGTTCTCCAGATTCGTATATATTTAATTCGTTAAAAACAACTATTTTCTCTCTTATCCAAAATGCTCCAGTTAAAAATTTTCCTGTCGTGATTATGTCGTAGATTCCATGGTCAGATTGTTTGTTTTTATGATTGCTTATCCTTTCAAATATTGTTGGTTGATCAAGATCAATTTTTATGCTGAAAAGTTTACGCACTTTCAGCCTCCGCTTCTTTTGTCGTTGGAAGAGTTGATTGCATGAATTTTGAAATCAAAGTTCTCGCGGTGGTTTCTATTTTTGTGTGAATGTCTCGCTCTATGGTTCCTGAAGGTGGAAACCTGTTCGTGGAATACTTTTCCAGTGACATGTATCTGTAAAAACCTTTTACTTTTTGAGAGAATCTACTGCAATTTTCAGCATCTTCAAATTTTATCTCGATTTCATAAATATCCGGTGTCGCTGAATCTTCACTACATGTCCATACTACGTGGGACGTGTAAAATCCTTTTTCATGTAATGAGTCTACTTCTTTTGAATTTAGTACTCCTTTCCCATTCAATGACGCACGAAATACATGAGTGCCAGAGTCGATATCGTCATTTTCAGCTTCTAGTTCATCTGAGCTTCCCGAGGATTTATTGACTTTTTCCGGGTTGAAAACTGAAACTTTTGAAACATCTTTTAATGAGTATCCCTTGATTGCTTTGATCAGTTCCTCTAGGAATTGTGACCTAATCTTTGGGTTGTCTAAGAACTCTAGCGAAATCGTTTCTATCTTTGGCGGTGTTTCTTTGTCGTTACTGAGGATTTCGATAAGATGGTTTACCCATTTTTCAGAGTCTTCATTATAAGGGGAGCGAAGTGTAAGCTCTCCTTTTTCTTCCGTGATTACGATGGTGGATTCTTTTGTGACTGTCTGTTGAAGTTGACTTTTGTTGGGGTTTATATCTGTGTAGGTTATTGTTAGCCTGATTTCGTTTTGATGTTTGGTAATGGTGGCAGATGCGTCTTTCGGATAGTCTTTAGAGTTTATTATGCTTTTTAATTCGTTTGCAGCTTGTAGCACTTCTCCAGAACTTGTGTTGGTGATAAATCTTGAGGTGGTTTTCTCTCGTTGAGTGATTGACTGAAGATTCGACGTTAATTCGTCATAGTCTCTATAACCAGTGAACATTCGGGAGTAATAGAATGAAAGGTTTTTTCTTTCTGTTTTGGGGGAGATAATAATGCCACGCTTAAAGAATATTTCTGCGAGGCTTTGATTGCTGACTTTTGAACTGTTTACGGCATCACAAATTGCTTTGTCATTTGGCATATATATGCTTTGTTTTTCTATACTCACCAGTCCAACTCCTCTTTACTGAAGAAATCACTCACGGTAGGAATGAGCTCAAATTCTATTTTTTCTATAGTTTCCGATTTGCCCCATTTCTTTATATATTCTTGCGAGGCTGTCCTAAAATAATTTTTTGCCATGTCGCCTTGGTCAGATGCAATCGCGCGTATTGATATCTTTTTGTTACTATTTAAAATCTGGTAGTTAGACAGGGAGTCAAGCAAGAAGAACATATCTTTCCAATCATCTATTCTCGCTTTGTAGTAAATTTTGTACCCAGCATCGATAGATTTGATTGTCTCTTGCTTTGCGTTAAATAAATGTTCTTCTTGATACTCAATGATCATGAAAGGAGCAGATATCAGCTCAAGGGTCGCTGGTCTGGAACTTGGAAGGTTTTTGGCTTTGTGAAGGTTTAGGTCAGGGTAGAAGAATTGATAGTTTGCTCTATTGAACTCTCCTCTAGAATCGAGTTTTTCCAAGTCATCTATAACAGTTTTTATATATTTTATGCTGTTTGGTTCTAGTATGTGTATTTGCTGGTCTTTCTGGAGGTCTATGTTCAGGATGTTGATGTCTTGTTCGCTTTCCGCGCTAGTACTAGATTTTTTTGAGCTTTTTTTTCCATAGAAAATATCGTAGAAAGTGCTGTCCCATCCGCCGTCGTGATTGTATACGAATAGCATGCCTCTAATTTCAAGATCTTCCTGGGTTAATGAGTACCGGGTTTTCCATTCATCGCTATAACGAGCACAATCTATTGAATGTGCCAATGACTTTAATGCTTTTCGAATAGCAAATTGTTTAATTGTTCCGGTCGCGTAGCTTTTAAGATCTGTGTTAAGAGCGATTGTTTTTTCTGTGTACGGATCTATATAAGAATAAACTACGTCTGTAGGATGATTATGTGCTTTCTGCTCTGAGTCGGGCTCGGCTTTAGGTGGGTTATGTTTCTGGGGTAATACGCATTCGAAATTTTGGTCTGATGGAGGATGTATGTTCCATTTCAACCAAGGAATAATTTCGTTCGCAACTTTACCGGCAATTGCGGCAATACCAGCTCTTTCTCCTCCAGCCATTTTATTTCCTTATTCCTGAGTTGATCTGCTGTCCATGCGCGAGCTTTAGCTCCATAAGTCATTTTGACAAATGGCATGATGGCAGGCTAAATGCCAGCATAGATCAAAAACTATTGGTGTCAATAACCTCTGTGACCGGATTCCGTGGAAGCTTTCCAGTCCACATCGAGCTCTTTTCCTGTGCGATGTGAGTTATTGCGCCGAGTTCGTAAAAACAAAGAATGACGCCTAGGGCGCGAAGGATCTGCTCTAGGACATCTCAAGATGTCGTAAGGGAGAAAAACTCTACAAGCTTGGCGATTGAGGTTTGAGCGTGTTGAAGGTGAGGTCCAGGAACATCATCTGCATCTCAGTTTTGGAAAGTTAATATGAGCAAAAATATTAAATTTATTTTCAGAAAACTCCCGGCAATTTCGTCAACCACATGCCAGTGCGCTTCCTGATCTACGTGGCGATCACTGCGCTGACCCGCCTGCTGATCTCCAACGTCTCGCACCACAACCCGCCGGACATGGGCATCATCTACCTGTGCGGCGGCATTCTGTTGCTGGCGTTCTCGATTCTGGTGGTGCGTTACGCCTCGTCGCAATTCCCGTCGGTGAAGATCGAAAAACCGCAACGCAAACTCGGCGCCGGCTCCGGTGAACACCCCGAGATCGAGAAGGGCGAGCTTTAAAGGCCCATCGACGGCCGAGGCTGACCGTTGTTCTGCTGCGGTGGCGGGGGCAGCCCGTCGCCGCTGGTCATCGCTTCGAGGATCGCCATAGCACTGTGGCCCTGTTCGATGGCAATGCCGAATTGAATGCTTTGCACCAGCCGCTTAAGCCGTACCGGGTCGTTGCGCTGTTCGGCGCTGATCATCCGTTTGGCGACGATCCGGCCGCTGTTGGACAGGGTCAGCATGATGCTGCCGTCCAGCCCCTGAATGCTCAGGTTGATCTGATAGTCCGGCGCGAAGGCATCGGTAATGATCTGAAAAGGGTTGTCCATGATGCGTCACCGCCTGATTGAACGTGCAGTTGTTGACCGGCCGTGATCGGGTTGGTTCGCAATACCTGATCATCGGCGATTCCGTGGCCTGTGTTGTTGCGTTTTGTAGGAGCTGCCGAAGGCTGCGATCTTTTGATCTGCGCTGTTTTGACTTCGGTCACAAAGATCAAAAGATCGCAGCCTGCGGCAGCTCCTACATAGGAATTGCAAGGGCTGTGCCGGGAAAATTGTTGGACAATGGATACTGCATAAAAAAGGCGAGCTCATGGCTCGCCTTTGTCATTTGTGGCCCGTTTCAGGGCAGAACCGAGTAGATGATCGCCGACAGTGCAATCAGGCCGATCAGCACCACGAACACGTTGGACGCCTGTCCCGAGTACTGGCGCAAGGCTGGCACGCGGCGGATGGCGTACATCGGCATCAGGAACAACAGGCAGGCGATCACCGGCCCGCCAAGGGTTTCGATCATGCCGAGGATGCTCGGGTTGAAGGTGGCCACGGCCCAGCAACTGAGGATCATGAACAGCGCGGTCGCACGGTTCAGCCAGCTCGCCGACATCACCTTGCCACGGCCACGCAAACTCTTGACGATCATGCCCTGAAAGCCTTCGCTGGCGCCGATGTAGTGGCCGAGGAAGGATTTGGTGATCGCCACCAGCGCAATCAGCGGTGCGGCGTAGGCGATGACCGGGGTCTGGAAGTGGTTGGCCAGGTACGACAGGATCGATATGTTCTGCGCCTTCGCTGCTGCAAGATCCGCCGGCGACAGCGCCAGTACGCAACTGAAGCAGAAGAACATCACCGTCACCACCATCATGCCGTGGGCCATGGCGAGGATGCCGCTGCTCTTGCGTTCGGCTTCCGCGCCGTAACGCTGTTTCTGATCGACCGCGAAGGCGGAGATGATCGGCGAATGGTTGAACGAGAACACCATCACCGGGATCGCCAGCCACAGGGTCTTGAGGAACGTCGACAGCGGCATTGGCTCTTGAGCGCTGGCGAAGAACGCGCCGTTCCAGTTCGGAATCAAACTGAGGCCGAGTAACAGCAGCGCGGCGACGAACGGGTAAACCAGCACGCTCATGGCTTTGACGATCACGTTCTGGCCGCAGCGCACGATCGCCATCAGGCCGAGGATCAGCACCAGCGACAGGATTGCCCGTGGTGGCGGGGCGATGTGCAACTGGTGTTCGAGAAAACTGCTCAGGGTGTTGGTCAGCGCCACGCTGTACACCAGCAGGATCGGAAAAATCGCGAAGAAATACAGCAAGGTAATCAGCTTGCCGGCGCCGATACCGAAGTGTTCTTCGACGACTTCGGTGATGTCGCCGGAACGCCCGGACAGCACGAAGCGGGTCAGGCCTCGGTGGGCGAAGAAGGTCATCGGGAAGGCCAGCAGCGCCAGAATCAGCAACGGCCAGAAACCGCCGACGCCGGCATTGATAGGCAGGAACAATGTGCCGGCACCAATCGCGGTGCCGTACAGACCGAGCATCCAGGTGGTGTCGGATTTGCTCCAGCCCTTGTGAGCAGTTTCGGTGTTGCGCGTGCGATCTACAGCGGGATTTTCGGCAGCAGGTGTACGTACATCGGTCATCGTTTTTGCCTCGTTATTATTTTTGCTCGGGCTCACGTTTGGCAGGCCGCTGTCTGCGGCCTGCCGGGGCGCTCAGGGAATGCGCGTCAGCACTCCACCCAGCTCACGGCCAGGCCGCCCCGTGAAGTCTCTTTGTATTTGTCGTGCATGTCGGCGCCCGTGTCGCGCATGGTGCGGATCACCCGGTCGAGGGAAATGAAGTGTTTGCCGTCGCCGCGCAGGGCCATTTGTGTGGCATTGATCGCCTTCACGGCGGCGATGGCATTGCGCTCGATGCACGGCACCTGTACCAGGCCGCCGACCGGGTCGCAGGTCAGGCCGAGGTTGTGTTCCAGGCCGATTTCAGCGGCGTTCTCCAATTGTTCCGGGGTTGCACCCAGCACTTCAGCGAGGCCCGCCGCGGCCATCGCGCAGGCCGAACCGACTTCGCCCTGGCAGCCGACTTCAGCGCCGGAGATCGAGGCATTTTTCTTACACAGAATGCCGACAGCGGCGGCGCCCATGAAGAACGCGACCACGTCATCGTCAGAAGCGTCCGGGTTGAATTTCATGTAGTAGTGCAGCACCGCCGGAATGATCCCGGCCGCGCCATTGGTCGGCGCGGTCACCATGCGCCCGCCGGCAGCGTTCTCTTCGTTAACGGCGAGGGCGAAAAGATTGACCCACTCCATCGCCGACAGCGTCGAACTGATCACGTTCGGCTTGCCGATTTCCAGCAGGCTGCGGTGCAATTTCGCCGCGCGGCGCGGCACGTTCAGCCCACCGGGCAGGATGCCTTCGTGGCGCAGGCCCTGTTCGACACACTCGCGCATCACCGACCAGATGTGCAGCAGGCCGTTACGGATTTCAGCGTCGCTGCGCCAGGCCCGTTCGTTGGCCATCATCAGCTCCGACACGCGCAAGTTGTGCTGCTTGCACAGGCTCAGCAGTTCGGCGGCGCTGGAAAAATCGTACGGCAACACCACGTCGCCGGCCGGCGCCACACCGGACTCGGCTTGCGCCGCTTCGATGATGAAACCGCCGCCAATCGAGTAGTACGTTTGCGTGAACAGCTCGGCGCTTTCGCCAAAGGCTGTCAGCGACATGGCGTTGGGGTGGTAGGGCAGGCTTTCGTCCAGTAGCAGGAGATCGTGCTGCCAGTTGAAGGAAATTTCTCTCTGACCCGCCAGAAGCAACTGGCCGCTTTCGCGCAGTTGCTGAATGCGTGGGTCGATGGTCGCCGGATCAATGCTGTCCGGCCATTCGCCCATCAGGCCCATGACGGTGGCGCGGTCGGTGGCGTGGCCGACGCCGGTGGCCGACAACGAGCCGTATAAACGGATTTCCACGCGGCGCACATCGTTGAGCAGGCGGTGCTCGATCAGCGCCTGGGCGAAGGTCGCAGCAGCGCGCATCGGGCCGACGGTGTGGGAACTGGACGGACCGATGCCGACTTTGAATAGATCAAAAACACTGATAGCCATGCTAAACCCTTACAAGCAATGGAGTAGGAATCGCTGCCATTTTTTGTAGGACAAGCGCAATGTCGGCGATACTGCCTACCTCGGTCCTACGTGACCAACGAAACTTCCTAAGAAAGCCTTTAGCAGGACTAAACGATGAGTCGTCAATTGCACGCCCAGACCTACGTCTGGCTGCAGGTGTTTTCCTGTGCCGCGCGGCACCTGTCGTTCACCCGTTGCGCGGAAGAGCTGCACATCACCCCGGGGGCGGTCAGTCAGCAGATTCGCCAACTGGAAGAGCGTCTGGGCTTTCGCCTGTTTCATCGCCGGGCGCGGGGTGTCGAGTTGAGTGCGGAAGGCCAGCGGCTGGCCATCACCGTCAATGAGGCCTATGGCAACATCGATGCTGAATTGCGTCGTCTGGATGCCGGGATGATCAGCGGGATTTTGCGGGTGCGTTCGATTCCGTCGTTCCTGAGCAAATGGCTGACCCCGCGTCTGCCGCGCCTGCAACAGCGCTATCCGGACATCCAGTTACGGCTGGTGGCCGAAGACAGCAGCGTGCCGTTGCACGAGGGTGACTTCGATTTGGCGATCGATCTGAACGACGGCAGCTATCCGGGGCTGTTATCCACAGCCTTGCTCGATGAGCAGATTTTTCCGGTGTGTGCGCCGAGCCTGTTGCGCGGGCGCCCGCCGCTGCATGGGCCGGCGGATCTGGTGCATTTCCCGTTGTTGCACGACATCACCGCCTGGCGCGGCAGTTATGAATACGCGGAGTGGGAGTTCTATCTGAATGCGATTGGCTTTGAAGGCGCCGACGTACGGCGGGGGCACACGTTCAATCGCAATCACCTGACCATCGAAGCGGCGATCGCCGGCATGGGCGTGGCGATTGCCCGGCGCACGTTGCTCAACGATGAGCTGGAGCGTGGGACGTTGATTGTTCCATTCGGCCTGTCGGTGCCCAACCACAAACGCTACGTGCTGCTGTATGCGCCGGGGGCGTTGAGCCATCCGGGCGTGCGTGCGGTGCATGACTGGCTAGTGGAGGAAGCGGGGATTTTCCGCAGTTTGCATCCGTTGAACGACGGGCAATTGTGAGCAGATTTTGCAGGGTTGCGAGGCAACCCAACTCCCGACCTTACCAGTGACTTGCTCGGTTGTCCGGCTTTTTTTGCGAATGAATATTTATCTTTTTTCAGGGGTTGAAATGTTCGTCAGTCGGGCCGATTGTTGTAACCAAGGGGTCAGGAAATTCAATTCAAGGCCTCTCGCGAGCTAGCTGAAATAAGGGATGAACTATGCAAATCCAAGTCAACAGCGATAACCATATTCAAAGCAGTAAACGACTGGAGGAGTGGGTACGTACAACCATTGAGAGCACGCTCGACCGTTATGAAGAAGACCTGACCCGTGTCGAAGTCCACCTGAGCGACGAGAACGGCGACAAACCAGGTCCCCATGACTTGCGCTGCCAACTGGAAGCGCGGCCAAAAGGCCATCAACCGATTTCCGTCACCCATAAAGCCGATTCGCTGGAACAGGCGATCGACGGTGCAGCCGAAAAACTGGAACATGCGCTGGAGCACCTGTTTGGCAAACTGCGGGGTAAACCGCGCGCTGCCATCGTGCCATTCAGCAAGGCGAACGACGCACTGCTGGAAGAAGAGTTTCTGGAGAACGAACAGGCAGCGATCAACAGTTGATGCGCTGATTTTTCAAGCCACCCCATGAGAACGGGCCTGCGCAAGCAGGCCCGTTTTTGTTTGTGTTGCTGAGCAGTGTGGCGAGGGAGCTTGCTCCCGCTGGGCTGCGAAGCGGCCCCAAAACCTGCAAAGGCGTTCAACAGCCAGACCGCATTAGCAGGATTTACGGCTGCTTCGCAGCCGAGCGGGAGCAAACTCCCTCGCCACAGTTTTTTTAGAAAGCTACAGACGTTTGTACATACACCGTGCGCGGCTCACCGACGTACTTGCCCTTGTTGTTGTCGTCAAACGAGCGGGTGAAATACTGCGTGTTGAAGATGTTCTTCACCCCCACTGCCACGTTCAGATCCGACAGTTGCGGGCCGAAGTCGTAACCGGCGCGGCTGCTGAACAGCATGTAGCCGGGGATCTTGCCGGTGCTGCCGTCAGCACTTTCCTTGGAGGTGTTGGCGTTGTCGGCGAACTGGTCGCTCTGGAAGCTACTGTCAAAGTTGAGCTTCCACGGCCCTTCGGTGTAGCCGACGCCAATTGTGCCTTTGTGTTTCGAGGAGAACGGCACGCGGTTGCCCTTGTTCGGCCCGTCTTCGCGGATGGTCGCGTCGACATAGGCATAAGTGGCGTACACATCGAAACCGGCCAGTGCCGGGCTCAAGTCATCCAGCGCGTAATTGACGCTGGTCTCGATGCCCTGATGACGGGTCTCGCCACGGGCGATCACTGAATCATTGGTCTGGTTGCTTTCGTATTGGTTGTCGAAGTTGATCAGAAATGCGCCGATCTCCGCGCGCAATGCACCGTTGTCGTAACGGGTACCGAGTTCCCAGGTGCGAGCCTTCTCCGGTTTCACTTCGCCGCTGCTCACGCGGTTAGGCATCTGGCTGTACTGCACGCTGCCGAACGAGCCTTCGGTGTTGGCGTACAGATTCCAGCTGTCGGTCAGGTGATACAGCACGTTCAGTGCCGGCAGCGCGGTGTTGTAGTCGCCTTGGTATTTGACGTTGGTCAGATTGTTGGTCTGCTGCGACTCGATCATCTCGTAGCGCACGCCCGGGGTGATGGTCCATTTGCCGATGTCGATGCGATCGTCGACGAACAACGCATTGGCTTCAGTGCCACCTCGGGTGTCGCGGTCGTTGCGGCTGTTGGTGGTCGGGTATTGGTTGCTGCTGATCGGCGTGCGATAGCGCAACTCGTGGCCGGCCTCGTTGATGTAGCGGTAGCCGACGCCGACTTCATGGCTGGTCGGGCCGAGATCAAAACCTTGGGCGAAGCGCGTTTCGAAACCGCGTACCCAATACTCACGCGGCGACAGCGAGAGAAAGCTGCCCTGGTCCAGATAACCGCTACGCAGGGTTTTGGTGAAGAAGGTGTTGGCGGTGAATTCGCGGCGATCTTCCTGATAGCGATAGCCAAAGTTGAACATCGTCCGGCGACCCCAGAACTGGTCTTTCAAGCGCGTCGACTGGTACGGGTCGGCGTCGTAATCGGCGACGCTCAGGCCACCGGGCATGTCGGCCTTGCCTTCGTAATACTGGGCCATGGCGTTGAAGCTGTTGGCCTCGTCGAGCTGGTATTTGCCCTTGAGAATCAGGTCGTCGATCTCGCTGTCGCTGTGTTCACGCCAGTCGCCACCGCGAGTGCCAGAGTACAGCAACGCGCCGCCCAGACCGTTGGCATGGGTGCCGCCGGCCAGCAGATTGGCGCTGGTCTTGAAGCCGTCATGGCTCGACGACGGACTGGTTTCTGTCTGGAACCCACCCTTGACCGTCGGCTCATCGGGGATGGCACGGGTGACGAAGTTGACCACACCGCCGACGTTTTGCGGGCCGTAACGTACCGCGCCGCCGCCACGCACCACATCCACCGCGTCCATGTTGCCCATGCTGATCGGCGCAAACGACAACTGTGGCTGGCCGTAAGGGGCGAACGGCACGGGAATGCCGTCCATCAGTACCGTCGAACGTGCAGCCAGGCGCGGGTTAAGACCGCGAATGCCAAAGTTCAGCGCCATGTCGTGGCTCCCGGTGCCGTTGTTTTCCGGCGCGTTGACCCCGGGGATGCGGTTGAGCACATCGCGCGCCTGGGTCGCGCCTTGGCGTTCGAAGTCTTCACGGCGGATCACGTCGCGGGCGCCCGGATGCTCGAACACGTTGACCTGCGCCGCGTCACCGAGCCAGTCACCGACGACTTTCGAGGCGTCCAGCTCCAGCGCGGTGTCGCCGACCGGTTGCAGGCTGAACGCGTTGTTACCTTCGGCGCGGGCTTGCAGGCCGGTGCCTTCGAGCAGTGCCTCGAGACCTTGGGCGGCGGTGTAGCTGCCTTCCAGGCCACGACTTTGCACGCCGCTGGTGATCTGCGAGCCGAAGGAAATCAGGACGCCGGCTTCACGACCAAACTGGTTGAGGGCATTTTCCAGCGACGCCGGGGCGATGTGGTAAACCTTGGTTTCGGCGGCCATCGCGGCGGGCAGGACGCTGAAACTCAGGCTGGCGCCCAGTACGAGGTTGCGCAGGCGGCGGGCCAGTGGCGTGAGGCGGGTGGGGTGCATGAAGGTTGATCCTGAGAAGGTTGAATCAAGGGGGCTTTCCTTCTCTGTCACGCCAGATCTGAAAAACGGCTCATTTATTTTCGAGAGCAAAAGATCGCAGCCTTCGGCAGCTCCTTCAGGATGTACACCGAGCCAATGTAGGAGCTGCCGCAGGCTGCGATCTTTTGATCTTGCTGCTAAACCCGAGCCTCGACGCTCACCCAATAGCGGGTAAACCGCCGTACGTTCACCGGCAGACTGATTTGCAGCAGATCCAGAATCCGCTCGCTGTCGTCCAGTGGATAAGTCCCGGAGATCAGCAAGTCGGCCACTTTCGCATCGCAATGCAACTGGCCGCGACGGTAGCGCCCAAGCTCTTCAAGGAAGTCGCCCAGGCGCATGTGCGCGGCGATCAACATGCCGTCCGCCCAGGCGCCGCTGTTGGCGTCCAGTGGCCTGGCTTCGCTGATCGAGGTGGCGCTGAAGCTCAGCTGACGGGCGATGGGCAATAACATCGGCGCACGCCCTTGGGCATTCAACTCCACTTGACCCTCAAACACTGCCACCTGCGTGCGATCGGCGAACTGCCTCACGTTGAGGCGTGCCGCCCGGGTTTGCAGAGTGCCTTGCGCCGTGCGCACTTCGAACGCTTGCGTGGTGCTCAGGAGGATCTCGCCTTCCAGCAGACGGATCAGTCGTTGCGTGCTGTCCACGTCCGCTGCACTGGCGGTATTGAGCTGCAACTGGCTGCCCGTGCCCAGCGCCACCTTGCGGCGCTGACCCAACGGGCTGCGGTAATCGGCGAGCAGCGTCGGCAGCGGATTGTGCTCGCGCATGCCCCAGGTGACGGCGGAACCGGCACCGAGAAGCAGGAGCAATTTGAGCGCCTGACGGCGGCTGGAGGACTTCGGCCCGTTCAACGCGGCATGGGCCAATGGCGAAGATACACCGCGCAAGCGCTGGTTGACCCGCTGCATGTGCTCCCACGCGCGACGGTGTTCGCTGTGGGCGTCCAGCCATTGCTGCCAGGCTTGTTGCTGGCGCGGGGAGAGCGTCCCCTGCTGCATTTCCATCAGCCAGTGCACGGCCTGTTCGGCCACTTGCGCAGAGAAATCCGGGACGCGGTTCATAGGGCGAAATAGCAGCGCAGGGCGGCTTTTTGCAAATGACGCTTGACCGTGGCTACGGAGATGCCCAGCTCGGCGGCGATTTGCGGATAAGTCAGGCCATCGACCTGCGCCAGCAAAAAGGCGCGTTTGACCAAGCGCGGCAAGCCATCGAGCAACTGGTCCAGCTCGATCAGGGTTTGCAGGATGATCGCTTTGTCTTCTTCCGATGGCGCAACCATTTCCGGCATCTGCGCCAGGGACTTGAGATAGGCGCGTTCCAGGTCCTGGCGACGGTAATGATTGAACAGCACGCGTTTGGCGAGGGTAGTGAGAAAGGCGCGCGGTTCGATGATCGCTGCAGGTTCGCGGGCGCTGAGCACGCGAATGAAGGTGTCCTGGGCCAGATCTGCGGCGCTGTCCGGGCAGCCGAGTCTGCGCCGCAACCAGCCGGTGAGCCAGCTGTGGTGGTCGTGGTAAAGCGATTCGACGGGATGGGCGGACGACAAGGGTATTACTCCGGGCGCATGATCGATGCGTTAGAGAACAAGAACTGTTCGCATTGTAGGGGTGTGTAGCGCTGCCCGGCAATCAGATGCTTTTGCGTATGAGAATATTTATCATTAATATTGTTCGCCTGTTGGTTCGGCTTTATCGGCTGGACGTTTTTTCGTTTCAGGGTCGAAACATGAAAGGCAAACTCGCCTCACTTTCCATGTCCTATCGTCTGGCCATCACCTCGCGGGTGCTGGCGGCGGTGTTCGGCGGCTATCTGGTTGCGGCGCTGGCCAGTGTCGCCCTGACGCTGTGGCTACCGTTAAGTCGTGCAGAAGCGGTGGTGACCGGCATGACCATTTCCTTTCTGGTTTATCTGGTCGCGGCGCTCTGGTGTTTCGCCTGTCGCACGGCGTGGTCGGCGTGGGTCGGTCTGCTGGTGCCCAGCGTGATTCTGGCGACAGTGTCCGGCGCCGCGCGGGGCTTGGGCTACGCATGAAGGAGGGCTTTCGTCAGTCGATGGCCTGGCTGCATACCTGGACGGGACTGGTGTTTGGCTGGCTGCTGTTTGCGATTTTCCTGACCGGAACGCTGGCCTATTTCAAGGCTGAAATCAGCCACTGGATGCAGCCGGAAATTCCCGTGCACGCCATCGATTCAGCGAACAGCCTGAGCCTGGCGCAAGGCTATCTGCAGCAGCACGCGCCGGCTGCTTCGCGTTGGTTGATTGATTTGCCGAATGCCCGTGATCCTGCGTTGACTGTGCGTTGGCAAGACACACCGGCCGAAGCCGGCAAGCGTGGAAGCTTCACGCAAAAAACACTCGATGCGCAGACCGGTGCGGAAATACAGGCCCGGGACAGCCGGGGCGGCGAGTTCTTCTACCGCTTCCATTTCCAGCTGCAAATGCCTTATCCGTGGGGCCGCTGGCTGGCGACGACGGCCGCGATGGTAATGTTCATTGCGCTGATCACCGGCATCATCACCCACATGAAAATCTTCAAGGACTTCTTCACCTTTCGCCCGCGCAAAGGCCAGCGTTCATGGCTCGACGGGCATAACGCGGTCGGCGTGCTGGTGCTGCCGTTTCATCTGATGATCACTTACAGCAGCCTGGTGATTTTCATGGCGATGGTCATGCCGGCCAGCATTCTGGCGTCCTACGGCACTGATCGCGAAGCGTTTTACCAAGACATGTTTCCCGAAACGCCAACCCCGCAACGCGCCGCTCAAGCGAGTTCGCTGCCACCGCTGGCACCCTTTTTGGTACGGGCGAGCGAGCAGTGGGCGGGGGGGCATACGGCGCGAGTCAGCGTCATCAACCCCGGCGACGCCAATGTCACGGTGCAGCTGTCGCGCGCGAGTTCCGACCGGATCGCCTATGAGTACGCCAGCAACCTGACCTTCAACGGCGTCACCCGGCAGATGCTCGGCGCCACGCCCGACAAGCCGCTGCCGATGACGATCGCCAGTGGTTTCTACGGTTTGCACATCGGTCATTTCGCCGGTCCGATCCTGCGTTGGCTGTACTTCATCTGCGGTCTGGCGAGTACCGCTATGATCGGCACCGGGCTGGTGATCTGGCTCGGCAAGCGCCAGCTCAAACATGCCAAAAGCGGCGTGATGCCGTTCGAATTGCGCGTGGTGGAGGTGCTGAACATTGCCAGCATGGCCGGGCTGACAGCGGCGGTGGCGGTGTTCTTTTTGGCCAATCGCCTGTTGCCGGCGGATCTGGCCGGGCGCGCCGATCAAGAAGTGAATGCGTTTTTTATCGCCTGGGCCTTGAGCGTGGTGCATGCGCTGCTGCGCAAGGGGCGAACGGCCTGGGTCGAACAGCTGGGGCTGGCTGGCGTGCTGTTTATCGCGGTGCCACTGATCAATCTGGCCACGCCATGGAGTCTCGGCGTAACGCTGGCGCAAGGCGACTGGACGCTGGCGGGTTTCGATCTGACTTGTTTGGGCGCAGGCCTGTTCCTCGGTTGGGCCGCCTGGAAAATGCAGCGTGCCGGCAGCGCCGTCAGCGTGAAAAAAACTCCCCGCGAAAAGCCGCGGCCGATCACGCTTGAACAGGAGGTGAGCTGATGTTGCTGGCGTTATTGCTGTGCTATGCCGGGTTCAGCGCGTTGTGTCTGTCGATGCCACGGCACCACGATGAGCTGCTTGGCAACAAACCCTCGGCCCGACGTGCACGGGTTCTGAAACTCGCCGGGTGGCTGTTGCTCGGGCTGTCGCTTTGGGCAGCTGTCGGGGCGAACGGCTGGAGTTTCGGTCTGGTCGACTGGTTTGCGGTCCTCATGCTCAGCGCCTTGGCGTTGGTGTTGTTGCTGCCCTATCGCCCACGTCTGGCCCTCGCACTGGCCGGGTTGAGCCTGCTGGCCGGTCCGGTCGCTGCTTGGGCGCAGGGCTGACATGCTGATCGGTCATCCTCCGGAGTCCCGCGACGACGAGCCGCACGGCGCGCGTGCGCATTTTCTCCAGGTGTTCCTGTCGCAGCGCTCGCAAATGGAAGCGCTGGTCAACCGACGCGTTGGTTGCCGGGCCACGGCGGCGGATCTGGTGCAGGACCTGTTCCTGCGGTTCTGGCGCAGGCCGCTGGTGCAGGTCGAAGAGCTCAGCACCTACCTGTTGCGATGCGCCGGCAACATCGCCATCGATCATTTGCGCAGCGAAGGCACGCGGGTGCGGGTCAACGAGGGCTGGCAACCGGATGCGCCGGACAGCCACGGCAGCGAACCGCAGGCCGCGCTTGAAGCGGGCAATGATCTGCGCCATGTCGAGGCAGCGTTGCGCGCCTTGCCCGAGCGCACCCGGCAGATTTTTTTGCTCAATCGCATTCACGGTCGCAAGTACGCAGACATCGCCAAGGCGATGGGCCTGTCTCAAAGTGCCGTGGAAAAACATATGATGCGCGCCCTTGAGGCCTGCAAGGCCAGCCTGCGCGAACCCGCGCCACGCCTGCCAGGGAAAGCACCGTGAAAGCCACCGACCGCATCATCCCTACACCCGCTCAGGAACAGGCCGCACTCGCCTGGCTGAGCCTGTTGCACGACCGCCCGAGCACTGGCGATCAACTGACCTTCAGCCAGTGGCTGCGCGCCGACCCGGCCCACGCCGAGGCCTACGCCCAGGCGCAAGTCGTGTGGGAGTTGAGCGAAAGTCCGGCGCGCACCCTGGCCGATGAGGACGCGTTTGCGTTGCAGGGCTACCTCAATGCAATGGAGCGTCCGCGTCGTTCAACGCTGCTGCGCTGGTCGGGCGCGCTGGCGATGGCCGCGTGTCTGATGCTGATGCTCAGCCTTGGCACGGGTTGGCAGCCGCAGCGCTGGATCGATGATCTGGGCGCCGATTACGTTTCGGCACCGGGGGAAGTCCGCACGGTGACCCTGGCCGATAATTCGCAAGTCACGCTGGACGCTGACAGCGCTATTGCCGTGGATTTCAGTCGAGGTGAGCGGCATGTGCAGTTGCGGCGTGGCGCGGGTTTTTTCAATGTGACGCACACCGGTGATCCCTTTGTGGTCGAGGCCGAGAAAGGCCAGGCGCGGGTCCTCGGTACGCAGTTCGAAGTCCGTCTGCAACCGCAGGGCGCGCAGGTCACGGTGTTGTCCGGGCGCGTTGGCGTGACGGCGGATCGCAATGCGCAACAGCAGATTCTGACGGCTGGCCAGCAAGTGGCTTACGGACAAGGCCGCGCAGAAAAACTGCACGCCGTGGACAGCGAAGCACAACTGGCCTGGCGGCAGGGCTGGCTGACGTACTACAAGGCGTCGCTGGCCGATGTGGTGCAGGATTTGCGTCGCTATTACCCAGGGCGGATTGTTGTGCTCAACGATGAGTTGGCTGCGCGCAAGGTCAGCGGCAGTTTTCCGAGCGAGGATCCGCAGGCTGTTTTGAGTTCGCTGCAAGGGGTGATGGGGTTTGAGCAGCGTCAGGTGTTGGGGCATCTGATTATTTTGCGCTGATTCAACGTCAAAAGATCGCAGCCTGCGGCAGCTCCTACAGGTACACGCGATCACCTGTTGGAGCTGCCGCAGGCTGCGATCTTTTGATCTTCAGAAATATTTTCAGATTTGTGGTGAGGTAAACCACAGCCCCATCCGTGTAGTGACTGAAACTGCGAGTCATTCGCATCCGTAGCGGTTCTACACAGGTCATTGAGCAATGAAGTCCAGGGCAAAATCGGGTTCGGTCAAACAGTGGTTGGGCGTTTCGGCATTGAGTTTTTCAGCATTGGCGCTGTTGCCGATGAGCGTTGCACTCGCCGCTGAAGCCGTCAGCAGCCCCGCGCAGAAGCAGTTCAATTTTTCCCTGAGCGCCAAACCGCTGCCCCAGGCCCTGAGCGATTTCAGCCGCGTCACCGGGCAGAGCGTGGTTTACACCGATGAGGCGCCGTACGGCATTAACGCCCCGGCCGTCAGCGGCCAGATGAGCGCCGAACAAGCGCTGCAACGCCTGCTCAGTGGTTCGGGCATGACCTTCCGCCGTACCGACAGCCACACCCTGGCGCTGGAACCGCAGCCCACCGCCGGTGCGCTCAACCTCGGCGCCACCACCATCACCTCGTCCCGCGACGAGTCGATGAGCTACCAGCCGCCGCAGACCAGTTCGGTGATGCGCTCCTCGGCGTCGCTGCAGGAAATCCCGCAGACCGTCAACGTGATCCCGGCCCAGGTGATCCGCGATCAGGCCCCGCGCAATCTCGACGATGCGCTGGCCAATGTCAGCGGCATTACCCAGGGCAACACCTTGGGCAGCACTCAGGACTCGGTGATGACCCGCGGCTTCGGCGACAACCGCAATGGCTCGATCATGCGCGACGGCATGCCGATCGTGCAGGGCCGTGGCATGAACGCGACAGTCGATCGGGTCGAAGTGCTCAAGGGCCCGGCCTCGTTGCTCTACGGCATTCAGGACCCGGGCGGGGTGGTCAACCTGGTCAGCAAAAAGCCGGAATTGACCCAATACAACGCGCTGACCCTGCGCGGTTCGAGCTACGGCGACGGCAAGAATGGCAGCGGCGGCACCTTCGACAGCACCGGGGCACTGGGTGAATCCGGGCTGGCCTACCGGCTGGTGCTGGACCATGAAGACGAAGATTACTGGCGCAACTACGGCACCCATCGCGAGACGCTGATCGCGCCTTCGCTGGCCTGGTTTGGCGAGCGCACCCAGCTGTCGTTCGGCTACGAGCATCGCGAGTTCCTCACGCCGTTCGACCGGGGTACGGTGATCGATCCGCGCACCAACCACCCGCTGGACATCTCGCGAAACGAGCGTCTGGACGAGCCGTTCAACGACATGGAAGGCCGCTCGGACCTCTACCATTTCGAGGCCGACCACGAACTCAACGACGACTGGAAAGCCCACTTCGGTTACAGCTGGAACCGCGAAACCTACGACGCCAGCCAGGTCCGCGTGACCGCCATCGACACCAAAAAAGGCACGCTGACCCGCAGCATGGATGGCACGCGAGGCGCGATCAGCACCGACCGCTTCACCACCGCCAGCCTTGAGGGCAAGGTCAACCTGCTGGGCATGCAACATGATCTGGTGTTCGGCGTCGACGACGAGTACCGCAAGATTTACCGCGCCGACCTGATCCGCCAGAAAAGCCTGAGCACCTTCAGCTACGTCAATCCGGTGTATGGCCGTGAAGTCGAAGGCACCACGGTCAGCCCGGCGGACAGCGCGCAGACCGATCTGCTGCGCAGCGATTCGGTGTTTCTGCAGGACTCCATTCACCTCAATGACCAATGGATTCTGGTCGCCGGTGGACGCTTTCAGGAGTACGACCAGTACGCCGGCAAAGGCGTGCCGTTCAAGGCCAACACCGACAGCAACGGGCAGAAGTTCGTGCCGCGCGCCGGTCTGGTGTATCGCTACACCGACGAGTTGTCGTTCTACGGCAGCTACACCGAATCGTTCAAACCCAACTCGACCATCGCCCCGCTCAGCGGCAGCAGCACCGTGCTCGACGGCAGTATCGCGCCGGAAGAAGCCAAGTCGTGGGAGCTGGGGGCGCGGCTGGATATACCAGGACGCATCACCGGCAACATCGCACTGTTCGATATCAAGAAACGCAACGTGCTGGTCTCCAATTCTGAAGGCCCGACCACGATCTACAGCGCGGCTGGCGAAGTACGTTCCCGAGGTCTGGAACTGGACCTGACCGGTCAACTGACTGACCGTTGGAGCCTGATCGGCGCCTATGCCTACACCGATGCCGAGGTCACCGAAGACCCGGACTACAAAGGCAATCGCCTGCAGAACGTGGCGAAAAACAGCGGCTCATTGTCAGCGGTGTATGACTTCGGCAGCGTGATCGGTGGCGATCAGCTGCGGGTCGGCGCCGGGGCGCGGTATGTCGGTGAGCGCGCGGGCAACGCGGTGAATGATTTCGACCTGCCGAGCTACACCGTGGCCGATGCGTTCGCCACTTACGACACCCGACTCGAAGGGCAGAAGGTCAAGTTTCAGCTCAACGTGAAGAACCTGTTCGACCGCACCTACTACACCTCGGCGGCGAGCCGGTTCTTTGTATCGATGGGCGATTCGCGGCAGATTTCGCTCTCCAGCACGCTGGAGTTCTGATCCGAAAACAGCAAAAGATCGCAGCCTGCGGCAGCTCCTGCAGGGGAAACGCATTCCTACTGTAGGAGCTGCCGAAGGCTGCGATCTTTTGATCTGGCTCTAACGCAAAAACGCCTGCCGATATTCCCCCGGCGTCCCACCCAACACCTGGCGAAACCGGTTGGTGAAATGACTGGCGCTGGCAAACCCGCATGCCAGCGCAATCTCTCCCAGCGGCAACGCCGTGCAGCGCAACAACTCCCGCGCCCGGCTCATGCGTCGCGCCAGCACGTACTGATGCGGCGGCAAGCCGAAGCTCACGCGAAACATCCGCGCAAAGTGGTATTCCGACAACGCACACAGACCGGCCAGTTGCCCGAGGCTGATCGGTTCGGCCAATTGGCTGTCGATGAACTCCACCAGCTGCCGGCGCTGGTGGGGCGCCAGTCCGCCCTTGAGGCGCAAATCCTGGCGCGCGCCGACCTGGCTGAGCAGGGTGTGGCTGATCAATTCGTGAGCGAGGCTGCTGGTCAGCAAACGTTCGGCCGGCTCGTCCCAGTTCAGCGTGAGCAATTGCCGAAAGCGCTGTGCCTGTTGCGGATCTTCGAGAAAAGTCTGCTCGCGCAACTGCATTTCTCGCGGCTCGCGATCGAGCAAGGTGACGCAGCCCAACGCAAATTGCTCAGCACTGAAATACAGGTGAGCGAGGCGAATGTCACCGTTGATCACCCAGCCGGATTGGTGATCGGCGGGCAGGATGCACAGTTTGTCCGGCCCGCCCTTGTGCCCCGGCTGCCCGCGCCGAAAGGTGCCGGTGCCACCGGCGATGTAGCAGGACAGCGTGTGGTGGCTCGGCGCTTCGTATTCCTGGGCATCGTGGTGGTTGGTCCACAGGGCCGCAGACAAGCCGTCACCGAGCTCGGCGCTGTGCACAAGGCGTGCGTTCGGCGAGCGGTTGAGGGCTTGAAAGACTTGCAGGGTATCAATAGCGGCCATGTGCGGTTCTCTCCAACGCCTTGCATCCTACTCCGTAGACGTCGCGCTGCCAGCCTGCCGGGCGACAAAAGCGCAAGAATCTGCAAGCGCCCCGATCCTGGCTGCCGCACCCTGAATCTCCATACAACACAACCCTGTGGCGAGAGAGCTCGCTCCCGCCGAGTGCGCAGCACTCATGAACGGGGCTGCTGCGCAGCCCGGCGCGAGCAAGTCCGCTCGCCACAGAGGTCCGGTGTCCTCAGGAGTCTCGCCATGAACCTTTCGCTGTATCTGCTGACCGTGCTGATCTGGGGCACCACTTGGATTGCCCTGAAATGGCAATTGGGGGTGGTGGCGATTCCGGTGTCGATCGTCTATCGCTTCGGCCTCGCCGCGCTGGTGCTGTTCGTGCTGTTGCTGCTCAGTCGGCGCCTGCAACCGATGAATCGCCGTGGTCATTTGATCTGTGTGGCGCAGGGGTTGTGCCTGTTCTGTGTCAACTTCATGTGCTTTCTGACCGCCAGCCAGTGGATTCCCAGCGGTCTGGTGGCGGTGGTGTTTTCCACCGCCACCTTGTGGAACGCGCTCAATGCGCGGGTGTTCTTCGGCCAGCGCATTGCGCGCAATGTGTTGATGGGGGGCGCGCTCGGTTTGTTCGGTCTGGGAATGTTGTTCTGGCCGGAACTGTCCGGCCATCAAGCCAGTCCGCAGACCTTGCTCGGTCTGGCGTTGGCCCTGTGCGGCACGCTGTGTTTCTCGGCGGGCAACATGCTGTCGAGTCTGCAGCAGAAGGCCGGTCTGAAACCGTTGACCACCAATGCCTGGGGCATGGCCTACGGGGCGGCGATGTTGTCGGTGTGGTGCCTGGTCAAAGGTATTGCGTTCGACATGGACTGGTCGCCACGTTACGTCGGCGCGCTGTTGTATCTGGTGATCCCGGGTTCAGTGATTGGCTTCACTGCCTACCTGACGCTGGTCGGGCGCATGGGCCCGGAGCGCGCGGCCTATTGCACGGTGCTGTTCCCGGTGGTGGCGCTGAACGTTTCGGCGTTTGCCGAAGGCTACCAGTGGACTGCTCCGGCGCTGCTCGGCCTGGTGTTGGTCATGCTTGGCAACGTCTTGGTGTTTCGTAAACCTCGTGCCGTGGCATTGCCCCGTCAGGGCAAGTTGGCTTGAGCCTGTAACTGTACGAGCGATGATGTTCAGCGCTCGACTTTTATCACGATGTAAATCATCAGCGGCAAGATAAAGTCGACAATATGTCGGGCCCAATCCTTGGCGTTCCAGACTTTCGAAGTGTCCATGTCGAACCATTCGACACCGACAACTTGAAAGCATACGTAGTAAATGAAAACAGCGATTAAAAGACCAATGATCGAAAACTTCTTGGCTTCATGGAATTCCTCGCTGGAGCCGTTGATGTTCTTGAGTAATTGATAGACACCCAACATGCAAAATGCGCTGAAAGTGACTTCCAGGGTAATGATCAGCCAATATATACGGTGGTGCAGCATTGGCGAGGTGATGGCGCGGTAGCGCAGGTTGGCGTTGTGTTCGGTCGTGTCCATGCTCAGGACGTGCGCGACATATTCGTAGTTTGAACCGTAGTCGGTGAAATTGCTGAACATCATCAGCAAGCCAAAAAAACTGAAGTAACTCATCAGTATGACTTTGCTGTAGCGGATAATTTTATCCATGGTCAGAGCGTTCAAGTGTGTTCTCCATAACATTTGTCGAGGGTTCGATATGTCGGGAGAGTTTATAGCGGGGTCTATTGTTTTGGTGTCGGGTTGAATTGCAAAGTATGTGTGCGTGCATAACGTGTCGGGCAAGTGTCTTTTGGCACTTGCCCGATTTTGTTTAACCGCGCCAGACCTGCGGGTTCACCAGATCCTGTGGACGCTCGCCCATCAAGGCGCTGCGCAGGTTGGCCAGCGCGCGATTGGCCATGGCTTCGCGGGTTTCTCCGGTGGCCGAGCCGATGTGCGGTAATGTCACAGCATTTTTCAACTGGAACAGCGGGGACTCGGCCAGCGGTTCTTTTTCGTAGACGTCCAGACCGGCGCCACGGATGCGATTGTTCTGCAGCGCCTCGATCAGCGCCGGCTCGTCGACCACCGGGCCACGGGAGATGTTGACCAGGATCGCGCCCGGCTTCATCAGGCCCAGTTCGCGATGGCTGATCAGGTGGCGGGTCTTGTCGCTGAGCGGCACCACCAGGCAGACGAAATCGGCTTCGGCGAGCAACTGGTCGAGGCTGCGAAAATGTGCGCCGAGTTGTTGTTCCAGTTCGGGCTTGCGGCTGTTGCCGCTGTAGATAATCGGCATGTTGAAGCCGAAGTGGCCACGGCGGGCGACGGCGGCGCCGATGTTGCCCATGCCGACGATGCCCAGGGTCTTGCCGTGGACGTCGCAGCCGAACAATGGCGCGCCGACGCTGGCTTGCCACTGCCCGGCCTTGGTCCAGGCATCGAGTTCGGCGACGCGGCGGGCGCTGCTCATGATCAGGGCGAAGGCGAGGTCGGCGGTGCTTTCGGTGAGCACGTCCGGGGTGTTGGTGAGCATGATTCCGCGTTGGTTGAAGTAATCGAGGTCGTAGTTGTCGTAGCCGACGGAGACGCTGGAGACCACTTCGAGTTTTGTGGCGGTTTCGAGTTGGGCTTTGCCGAGTTTGCGGCCGACGCCGATCAGTCCGTGGGCGTGGGGCAGGGCTTCGTTGAATTGGGCGTTGATGTCACCGTTCTTCGGGTTGGGGACGATGACGTCGAACTCTTGCTGGAGGCGTTCGATCATGGGCGGGGTGATGCGGCTGAAGGCCAGGACTGTTTTTTTCATTGGGCTTGGGCTCGGCTGTCTTTATTACCAAGCACGCTAACATTTCTTTGTGGGGTTTGGCTTGTCTTGGCGGCCTCTGGGCCGACCATGCTCCTGGGGTTTTGGGTGTTTATCCGTTGCTTCGGGTGTTGCGGCTGGCGGTTTCGCCCTTACGGCGAGTCACTTTTGCAGACGCCCAAAAGTAACCAAAACGCTGGGCCCCGGCGTACGGCCCTCGCTCAGGCTCGGGTACCTTCGTTGCGGGGTTCATCCGGGGGCATCGCCTCCGGTTTGCTTCGCTGCACCTCCTCTCGATGTGTTCGACTGCGTCGAACGGTCGCTGCGCTCCCACCCCCGGATAACCCCCTCCACTCAGCCTGCCGAAGGGGCCGTCACGGCAAGATCAAGAGCTGCAGCCGAGCTAACGCTCATCCTGTTGAGTGGTGAAAAGCATGCGGTCTGCCTGAACTGCTTTGCTTTTCTGTAGGAGTGAGCTTGCTCGCGAAGGCGGCCTGGCAGCCGACCTGGATCTAACTGAATCCACTCAGTCCTTGTGGGAGCTGGCTTGCCAGCGAAGGCGGCCTGACAGCCGACCTGGATCTAACTGAATCCAGTCAATCCTTGTGGGAGCTGGCTTGCCAGCGATGGCGGCCTGACAGCCGACCAGGTTCTGGCTGAATGCACTCAATTTACCTGTGGGAGCGAGCCTGCTCGCGAAAGCGGTGGTGCAGGCACCATAAATATT